>DASTBO010000072.1:0-4595 GCA_035712025.1 Solirubrobacterales bacterium | reverse complement strand
TCCCGAGCGGATCGCGGCCGAGGGGATGGGCGGCCTCGTCGCGGTCAGCCAGGGCAGCGCCGAGGAGCCGCGGCTGATCGTCCTGCGCTACCGCGGAGGTGACGGGCCCCTCCTGGGCCTGGTCGGCAAGGGCGTCACCTTCGACACCGGTGGCATCTCGCTGAAGCCCGGCGCCGGGATGCAGGAGATGAAGATGGACATGTCCGGCGCGGCGGCGGTGCTGGAGGCGGTCGCGGCGATCGCCGAGCTGAAGCTCCCGGTCGACCTCCTCGCCCTGGTCCCGACCACCGAGAACATGCCGTCCGGGACGGCGATCAAGCCCGGTGACGTGATCACCCAGTACAACGGCAAGACGGTCGAGGTCAACAACACCGACGCCGAGGGCCGGCTGATCCTCGCCGACGCCCTCGCCTACGCGGTCGAGCTCGGCGCCGAGCGGCTCGTCGACATCGCCACCCTGACGGGCGCCGTCGAGATCGCCCTGGGCAAGACCTACGCCGCCGTCATCTCCAACGACGACGAGCTCGCGGCGCAGGCGGTCCGCGCCGGCGAGGAGACCGGGGAGCTGCTCTGGCGCCTGCCCCTCCATCCCGAGTACACGGAACTGATGCAGGGGACCGTCGCCGACCTCTCCAACCTCGGCAAGAAGCGGGTCGCCGGAACCCTCACCGCGGCGGCCTTCCTCGAGGAATTCGTCGCCGACACCCCCTGGGCGCACCTCGACATCGCCGGCACCGCCTGGGGCAGCGGCCGCGCCTACGTCGGCGACGACGCCAACGGCTTCGGCGCGCGCCTCCTGGTCGAGCTCGCCCGCCGTCTCGCCGCGGAAGCCCACTCCGCCTAGCCCTCGAGGATCATGCAGGTGGCGATGCCGTGGGCGAGCAGCTTGCCGCTCCCGGCCGCGGTCAGGTTCGCGTCCGCCGTCGCCTGCCTGCGGCCGCGGTAGACCACCGTCGCCTCGCAGAGGACGCGGCCGGTGTCGCGGGTGATCGGGCGCACGTACTTGGCCTCGAGGCCGAGCGAGGTGTAGCCGACGCCGGCGGGCAGCGTCGTGTGGACCGCGCAGCCGAGGGCGCTGTCCAGCAGGGTCGCGGCGTAGCCGCCGTGGACGACCCCGATCGGGTTGTAGTGCTCCTCGCCGGGTTCCCCCTCGAAGACCACCCTCCCCTCCTCCAGCTCGACCGGCCGCAGCTGCATCGTCACCGCGATCGGCGGCGGCGGGACCTGGCCGGTGACGACCGCGGTCATGTACTCGATCCCGGTCATCGCCGCCCCGGCCGCGGCCGTCGGCACCGGGTCCTGCCAGACCAGGGTGCGCCTGCGCGAGTTCTCCGGGTCGGAGGCGGCGAACGCCTCGGCGACCTGCGCCGCGCTCCCTTCGGGCGCGGTGACGAGCCCGTTCTCGCTCACCTGATCCCCAATCGCTGGACGTCGGCGCTCCGCCGCGGCCGCGACGGCCGGGCCGGGTAGTGCAGGTCGGCGCTGATCTCCGCCTCGCTGATCGCGATCGGGGCGGCCTTCGGTCGCCGCTGTTGCCTGTGTCGTGGAATCAGCCTCATCTCGGGCCTCCGTTCGGTCTTGGTTGCATGAAGCAACTCTGGACGGCGCGAGCTTACCGCTGTCAGTTGCTTGATGCAACTCAGTGTGCGAAGATTCACACGTGCTGCACCGCGACTACCCCGCCCTCGACTGCTCGGTGGCCAAGGCCCTGGAGGTGATCGGCGAGCGCTGGTCGCTGCTGATCGTGCGCTCGGTGATGCACGGCAACCGCCGCTTCGGCGAGATGCAGGAGTCCCTGGGGATTGCCCGCAACGTCCTCTCGGCCCGCCTGCAGCGGCTCGTCGACGAGGAGATCCTCGAGCGGCGCGCCTACCAGGAAAGCCCGCCCCGCTACGAGTACTTCCTGACCCAGAAGGGCCTCGACCTCTGGCCGGCGCTGATCGCCCTGCTGAACTGGGGCGACCGCTACTCCCCCAGCCCCGAGGGCCCGCGGCGACTGATCGTCCACAAGGAGTGCGGCGGCACCGTCAGCGAGCGCGGCATCTGCGAAAGCTGCGGCAAGCTGCTCACCGCCCGCGACGCCAAGCAGGTGCCGGGGTCGGGGGCAACAATGCCCACCGACGAGTCCGCGGCGCTCGCCTAGGAGGGGTTCTCTTCGTCTTCCTGCCGGCGGATCTCGTCGGCGAGCACGATGTACTCCTCGACCATGTTTCGGTCCTTCGGCCGGTTGGCCGCTCGCTTCATCGCGATTAGGTGGTCGATCGAAGCGACTCGAACCTCGGAGCCGGCGACCCTGGCGACGACGGCTTTCTCCCGGAGGGTGTCGTAGCCACCGCTGCCTTCAACGTCGCCGAGGATGTCGAACTTGCCGTAGTCGGTGTCGAAGGTGAAGTTGGCTCCGCTTTCGAGCGTCCTCACCTCGAGCAGGAAGGGGAGGTCGCTCGGAGCACCTCGGAGGTTCACTTCGAGATCATGCAACGCTTCGACGAGTCGCTCGAGATTCGCGTGGTCGCGCGAATAAGCCACGTCGAGGTCATAGGTCGGATAGGAAGATCCCTGTGCCAAGCCGGCCACTCCTCCAATGACGACGAAATCGACGCCGTGCCTGACCAGCGGGCCCAGGAGGGAGCCGAGATCAAGCCGAGGATCCGCGGGGTCGGAGGGAGCCATTGCCATTGCTAAGGCTCTTGACCCCTCAAACACTCCCTCGACGGGCGACGCCGCGATTTTCACGAACGAAATCCGCAAATTCCATGCCGCGGTTGACGCGCTGCTCAGGAGTAAATCGGAGATTTCCCCGATTGAGAGTTCGATCGATGCCCCAATCCCGGGGAGACGTGGAAAGCACCAGGTCCTCTCCCATCAGGCGGAGGAGCTCCCCAAGGGTCCGGATCGTTGGCGATCCTCGTTCCTGCTCGATACGGGAGATCGCGGATTGGGTCGTGCCCGCGCGAATGGCCAGGCGCTCCTGGCTGAGGCCGTGGCGGATCCGGGCTTCGCGCAGCAGTCGTCCCGGTTCAAGTTCCATAGCGTATTAGCGATTATAGCTTATACGCGTTGCCATCCGATCAGCTAGTTTTCGGGCAACAGAGGGCGACGAGGAGGAACGATGGCGACGGCGGCTGGGCTTCAGGTCAAGGACAGGATCTTCATCGGCGGCGAGTGGGTGGCGCCGAGCGGCGGCGAGGCGATCGAGGTCGTCAACCCGACGACCGAGGAGGTCATCGGGACGATTCCGGCCTGCTCGCCCGAGGACGTCGATCGCGCCGTCGGTGCCGCCCGCGAGGCGTTCGAGAGCTGGTCGCGGACCTCGCGCGAGGAGCGCGCCGGTCACATCGAGGCGATCGTCGCCGGGCTGCAGGAGCGAGCCGAGGAGATGACGGCGACGATCACCCAGGAGCTGGGGATGCCGCTGAAGCTGAGCGGGATCATCCAGGTGGGCCTCCCCACCTCGCAGTTCGCCTCGATGCCGAAGCTGATGGAGGAGGTCGCCTGGGAGGAGGAGATCGGCAACTCGCGGGTGCTGCGCGAGCCGATCGGCGTCCTCGGCGCGATCACCCCCTGGAACTACCCGCTGAACCAGATCGCCGCCAAGGTCGCCCCTGCCCTCGCCGCCGGCTGCACCGTGGTGCTGAAGCCGAGCGAGGTGACGCCGCTGAACGCCTTCCTGCTCGCCGAGGCGATCGAGGCCGCGGGGCTGCCCGCCGGCGTCTTCAACCTCGTCACCGGCTTCGGGCCGGTCGTCGGGGAGGCGATCGCCGGCCACCCGGGCGTCGACATGGTCTCCTTCACCGGCTCGACCCGCGCGGGGCGCCGCGTCTCGGAGCTCGCCGCCGCCACCGTGAAGCCGGTGGCGATGGAGCTCGGCGGCAAGTCGCCGAACCTGATCCTCGACGACGCCGACCTCGGCAGGGCGGTCCCCGACGGGGTCGCCAAGTGCTTCCTCAACAGCGGCCAGACCTGCAGCGCCCTGACCCGGATGCTGGTCCCGCGCCAGCGCCTCGCCGAGGCCGAGGAGCTGGCCAAGGCGGCGGCCGAGAGCTTCACCCCCGGCGACCCCTTCGACTCCTCGACCCGCCTCGGCCCGCTGGTCTCCGAGGTCCAGCGCGAGCGGGTCCGCGGCTACATCGAGAAGGGCGTCGAGGAGGGCGCGCGGCTGATCGCCGGCGGCGCCGAGCCGCCCGAGGGCCTCGATCGCGGCTACTTCGTCCGGCCCACCGTCTTCTCCGAGGTGGACGCGGAGATGACGATCGGCCAGGAGGAGGTCTTCGGCCCGGTGCTCGCGATCCAGCCCTACGAGGGGGAGGACGACGCGGTCCGCATCGCCAACTCCACCGCCTACGGCCTCGCCGGCGGGGTCTGGTCGGCGGACGGCGAGCGGGCGATCGCCGTCGCCCGCCGCATCCGCACCGGCCAGATCGAGATCAACGGCGGCGCCTTCAACCCGCTCGCGCCCTTCGGCGGCTATGGCCAGTCCGGCCACGGCCGCGAGAACGGCCGCTACGGGATCGAGGAGCTGCTGCAGGTCAAGAGCCTGCAGCTGTAGGGCTCAGCGGTAGTCGTCGGTCAGCATGGCGTCCACCGGGACGTCCTGC
>DASTBO010000071.1:0-64373 GCA_035712025.1 Solirubrobacterales bacterium | reverse complement strand
TGGGTACTCAGCATGGAGCCGGCCCAGTGCGGGTCGAGGCGACAGCCATTCCCCTGCTTTTCAGCCGGCGGAGGTGCTCCCAGGCACCCCCCACCGGCGCGCCCTACCTCAAACGCCTCAGGCGAATGCTTGGACGGCCCGGCGGCGAAGATCCGAGTTGAGCATCCCCGTCACTTCGCTGGGGATGTTGCCGGCCGAAGGGACGGCGGCGCCGATCAGGCCGTCGGCGCGGAAGCCGTAGAGCGGGGCGACGAAGCCCAGCTCGCGGATCTTGCGGACCAGCGTAACGGCGCCCTGGGTGTCGGCCCCGGGGCCGCAGAGGACGATCGCGGTCGGGTCGAGGGCGCCGAGGGCGCGGCCGAGACGCTCGTCGCCGAGCTCGTTCGAGAGGACGAGGACGCGGAAGCCGGTGCGGCGCAGGGCGAGGTCGAGGGCCTGGGTGTGGACCTCCTCGGCGTCCTGGCCGTGGCTGGAGTCGAGCAGCAGGATCCCGGCGGGGCGCGAGGCGGCGGAGGCGAGGCGGCGGGCGCCGTGCAGCCAGCCGGTCGCCCAGCGGGCGGCGAACTCCAGCTCGGCTTCGCTCTCGGGGTCAGCGGCGAGCCGGTCGATCGCCGGCAGCAGCAGCTCCTCGACGGTGCGCTCGAGCGAGCGCAGCGCCAGGCTTTCCTCGATCGCGCGGTCGGCGGCGGACTCGTCGAAGGACTCGAAGGCGGCGAAGAGGCTGCCGTCGTTGGCCGGCGCCGCCTGGCGCTGGCGCGCCAGCTCGATCGCCGAGGAGATGTTGCCGGTCTCCGCCAGCGCGTCGCGCAGCGCCTGCAGCTCGACCAACTCGTAGTTGCGGTGGTTGCCGGCGGTCCGCTTCGGCGTCGGGTACCCGTAGCGGCGCTCCCAGCTGCGCAGGGTGTTGGGGCTCACACCGAGGACTTCGGCGGCGGCGTTGGTGCGGATTCCGGGCATTAGATAGAAAGGTCGAACGGGTGGACTGCGCGTCTATTCGACGGCGGGCGACGATTCTCCCACCGGATCGGCGGGTTTACACCGGTTATCGGCAATTTCGCCAGATCTGTTAGCGATCTTGCAAGGCGCCGACGCCCACAGGCTGCCCCACTGCCCGCGCCCGCCACATCGCCGCGTCGGCCTTGTGCAGAAGTTCTTCTGCGTCGGCGCCGTGGTCGGGACAGGCGACGACGCCGGCCGAGATCGAGATCCGCAGCCCCCCCGCCTGCTCGAGGTCGTCGAGCTGACCCAGCAGCCGGTCGCACATCTGCACTCCTTCGACGGTGCCGATGTTCGGCGCCAGCACGCAGATCGCGTCCTCCTCGAGGCGGAAGGCTTCGTCGACGATGCGGATGCTGTCGCGCAGCGCCGCGCCGACGATCGAGAGGACGGTCTCCTGGCCGCCGGCGACGTCGCCGGGGCGCGTCCCAGGGCCGGAGGGGTCGAAGACTGCGAGGCCGAACGGGTGGCCGTAGCGGCGATTAGTCTCCAGCAGCTGGTCCAGCCGCCGGCGCATGTGACCGGGCCGGTAGAGGCTCGGGAGTTCTTCGAGGCTGTCCTCGGCGGAATCGGGGAGCTTCCCGGGGATGAGCGAGGCGCCGTCGCCGTCGCCGGCCCGCACCGGGGCGGGCGCCGCCTGGGCCAGCTCCACCGCCGCCGCGGTCACCGAGCCGAACTCGCCCGCCAGCCGCTGCGCCGCTTGGACGAAGTCGCCTCCACCATTTCCAGTCTCCTCGTGCAAGCTGCCCAAGAGATCGGCGTGCAGCTGGGAGACCTTGAGGGCGATGCGGCTCGCCGCCGGAGCATCTTCGCTGCGGCGCTTGAATCCCGACTGGTCAGCCACGGAGTGACCTTGGCGCACGCGACGGACGCCTGGGCGCAGAAAATCCGCAATTTGCGTCCCGACGGTCGTCCAGGACGGATGTACGGTGCCGCTTATTCCAGACTTCTTCGGCCGGCGAGGGCCTTGCCGAGCGTCACCTCGTCGGCGTGCTCGAGGTCGGCGCCCACCGGGAGGCCGCTGGCCAAGCGGGTGACCGTCGCCTGACCGCGCAGCATCTCGGCGATGTGGAGGGCGGTGGCCTCGCCGGTGGTGGTGGGGTTGGTCGCCAGTACGACCTCGACGATCCCGCCCCGCTCGACCCGCCGCCGCAGCTCGCCGATCTTCAGGTCCTCCGCGTCGACGCCGTCGATCGGCGAGAGGGCCCCGCCCAGCACGTGGTAGAGGCCGCGGTATTCGTGCGTGCGCTCGATCGGGATCACGTCGGAGGGTTCCTCGACGACGCAGATCGTCGAGCGGTCCCGGTTCTGGTCGGCGCAGATCCGGCAGAGCGGTCCCTCGGCCAGGTTGAAGCACTCCTCGCAGAGGCCGACCTTCTCCTTGACTTCGCGGATCGCGTCGCCGAGGGCGAAGGCCTCTTCGTCGGGGGCGCGCAGCAGGTGGAAGGCGAGCCGCTGCGCGGTCCGCTGGCCGATGCCCGGCAACCGCGAGAGCTCGGCGACCAGGCGCGCGAGCGGTGCCGGGCCCTCGCTCAACCGAGCATGCCCCCGAGCCCGCCGAGGTCGCCGCCGGCGATGCCGCCCATCTTCGAGCTGGCCAGCTCCTGCGCCGCCCGCAGGCCCTCGTTGACCGCTGCCTGGACCATCTCCTGGAGCAGCTCGGCCTCCTCGGGGTCGATCGCCTCGGGGTCGATGACGATCTCGCGCAGGGTGAGGTCGCCGCCCATCTTCACCTTGACCATGCCGCCGCCGGCGCTCGCCTCGACGACCTCGTCCTTGAGCTTCTCCTGGGCCTCCATCATCTCGGCCTGCATCTGCTGGGCCTGCTTCATCAGGGCATTGACGTCAAAGCCCCCGGGACCGCCTCCACGTGCCACCTAACTGACCTCCTCCGCGTCGAACTCGCTCTTCAGCCTCTCCAAGATCCGATCCTCGTCGATCTCCTCGCTGCCCGGCGCCGGCGTGTCCGGCGGCGCCTCGCCCTCGAGCAGGACGTAGGTGGGCCGCAGCCCCACCCCCGCGACCGCCGCGAACGCCGCCGCCACCGTGTCCCGCCGATCCGGGCTGTCGGCCTTCTTCTTGTTGAAAGTCATCTCCGCTGGGAAACCGATCTGCAAACCCTCGTCGCCGTAGGACACCGGCCGAGCCCCATCGAAGCTCGCCGCCAGCGCCGGAGCAGTCTCCGCCAGCTTCTGCAGGACTGCCGGCCAGATCCGCTGGACCTCCTCGAACGACAGCTCCTCCCCCGCCGCCGGCTCTGGCTCTGGCTCTGGAGCCGCCTCGGCCTCTTCCGCTTCCGCCGGCGCCGGATCGTCTTGCGTGGGTGGGTCCCCTGCGGCGACAGGACCCGCGGGTCGGGCGTTTCCGCCCTGCTCCAGTCGCTCGATCCGCCGGAGCAGCCCGGCCGTATCGGGATCCAGATCGGGTCGCGAAGCCTTCAAGAGGGCGATCTCGACCGCGAGGCGGGCGTCGTCGCCCTCGCGGACCGCGGTCAGCGCGTCGGCCAGCTCGTCGATCGTGCGGATCAGGTTGGCCGGCTTGATCGCCGTCGCCTGGGCCTGCATGCGAGCGGTGTCCGTGGCGGTGACGACGAAGCCGGTCGGCACCTCGCCCGTCGTCTGGGCGATCAGCAGGTGGCGCAGGTGGGCGAGCAGGTCGCGGGCGAACTGCGAGGGGTCGCGGCCCGAGCGCGCCATCTTCTCGACTCCGATCAGCACCCCCTTCGGATCCTCGGCGACCACCGCGTCCACCGCCTCGAAGAGGAGGTCGGCGTCGGCGGCGCCGAGCATCTCCAGCACGTCCTTCAGCTCGACCTGGTCGCCGCCGAAGGCGACGAGCTGGTCGAGCGTCCCGAGGGCGTCGCGGAAGCTGCCGGAGGCCGAGCGGGCGATCATCGCCACGGCGCCGTCCTCGATCTCGATCGACTCGGTGGCGGCGACCCGGGTCAGCACCTCGGAGATCTGCTCCAGCGAGGGGCGCTGGAAGTCGAAGCGCTGGCAGCGGTCGGCGATCGTCGCCATCACCTTGTGGGACTCGGTGGTGGCGAGGACGAAGACGGTGCTCGGCGGCGGCTCCTCGAGCGTCTTCAGGAAGGCGTTCCAGGCCTCTTTGGTCAGCATGTGCGCCTCGTCGAGGATGTAGACCTTCCAGCGGCCGCCGGCCGGCGCGTAGGCGACCCGCTCGCGCAGGTCGCGGACGTCGTCGACCGAGCGGTTGGAGGCGGCGTCCATCTCGATCACGTCGACCGAGGTCCCGGCGGCGATCGTCAGGCAGGACTCGCACTGGCCGCAGGGGGTGACGGTCGGCCCGCCGCGCTCGCAGTTCAGCGAGCGGGCGAGGATCTTCGCCATCGAGGTCTTGCCGGTGCCGCGCGAGCCGACGAAGAGGTAGGCGTGGTGGACCTTGCCCTGCTCGACCGCGTTGCGCAGGGTGCGGACGACGTGGGTCTGGCCCACGACCTCGTCGAAGGACCCGGGGCGGTGGCGGCGGTAGAGGGAAGTCGACTCGCTCATCGGCTCTCGAGCCAGTGTATCCACGGGCCGATACGGTCCCGCCGTGCCGAACTGGGCCCGCAACTGGCTGACGCCCGCCGCCTGGGTCGCCGGCGTGACGGCGGCGCTGCTGCTCGTCTTCCCCTACGGCTTCCCCAACTACGACACGATCTACGCGCTCGTCTGGGGGCGGGAACTGGCGGACGGGCAGAGCCCCGACTACGGCGCCGCGCTGCCCCCCACCCCGCATCCCCTGACCGATCTGATGGGACTGGTGGCGACGCCGCTGGGCGACGGCGCGATCACGCTGACGATGGTCGTCGCCTACCTCTCGCTGGGTTTGATCGGGTTCTTCGTCTACCGGCTCGGCGCGATCTGGTTCGACCGCTGGATCGGCGCCGTCGCCGCCGCGATAGTCCTCACCCGGGCCCCGTTCCTCTCCAACGGCCTGCGCGCCTACATCGACCTCCCCTACATCGCCCTCTGTCTCGGAGCCCTCCTCATCGAGGCCAAGCGCCCACGCGCCGGATGGCCGGTCCTCGCCCTCCTCGCCCTCGCCGGCCTCCTCCGCCCCGAGGCCTGGCTCTTCGCCGTCGCCTACTGGCTCTACCTGGCCTTCGACTCCTCGCCGACGGGACGAAAACCGGTGGGTGACAGCGGAAATCGTCCCGTCGGCGGGAGGAGGTTGGCGTGGCTGGGGGTGCTGGCGCTCGCCGGGCCGCTCTTGTGGGCGCTCTTCGACTGGATCACCACCGGGAGTCCCACCTACTCCTGGACCGGGACCAAAGAAACGGTCGAGACCCTGGAACGGCAAACCGGGCCGGTCGACCTCGTCCTCTACGGTCCGCGGCGGCTGGGCGAGGTGCTGCAGTGGCCGGGGATGGTCGGCGCCCTCGGCGGGGTCGTCCTCGGGCTCGCCTTCCTCCGCCGCCGCTCGGTCCTCGGGGTCGCGTCCGCCGGCCTCGCCCTCGGCGCCTTCGCCCTGCTGGCCTGCGGCGGCCTCGCGATCCTCCCCCGCTACACGATGCTCGCCGCCTCGATCCTGGCGATCTTCGCCGCCGTCGGCCTGCTCGGCTGGCGCCTGCTGGAGCCCGGCCACCCCTGGCGCCGCCGCTGGCAGGTCTTCGCCGGGGTCGTGCTGGCGATGTTCCTCGTCTGGTTGCCGAACCAGTGGGACCTCGACTCGCGGGTCGACGCCGATCTCACCGCCCAAGCCCGGATCGAGGGCGACCTAACGGATCTGGTCGACGCCGGCGCCTTCGAGCCGCTCTGCGGCAAGGTCGCGGTTCCCAACCACCGCGCCGTCCCCCGCCTCGCCTTCGGCCTCGACGTCGAGCCGACGCAGATCGTCAGCGCCAGCGAGGAAGGCTCGCCGCGGCGCGGCTACTTCATCGCCCCTGCGAACGAGGAAGTGATCCACAACTTCATCCTCGACCCCAACGACCCGACCGACTTCTCGCAGCCGGTTCCGGACGGCTTCACCGAGGTCGCCCGCAACGAGTCATGGGTCGTCTACCGCCGCTGCGGCTAGCGGGGACCCAGGGCTAAGGAGCGGCGGCGGCTCGAAGCCGGGCCTTCGCCGGGAAGGACGCCCGCCGAACGAGCTTCTGCGGCCTCTATCGTCTCCGCGGTGACCAAGCGCAGCCTCGCCGCCGCTCTGCTGACGGTGCTTGCCGCCGCCGCTCTCCTCCTCCCCCCGACCGCCGCGGCTCGCTGGCGTCCCCAGCCGTCGAGCGCGGCCTGGCAGTGGCAGCTGCAGGGGAAGATCGACACCTCGATCGAGGCCGGGGTCTACGAGGTCGACGGCTTCGAAGTCGGCGCCCGGACCGTCGCCAGATTGCACCGTCTGGGCCGGAAGGTCGTCTGCTACCTCGACGTCGGCTCCTGGGAGAGCTACCGGCCCGACGCGGACCGCTTTCCGCAGGCCCTCCTCGGCCGTGCCTACGAGGGCTATCCCGACGAGCGCTGGCTCGACATCCGCCGCCTCGACCTGCTGGCGCCGATCCTCCGCCAGCGCATCGACGTCTGCCGCCGCAAGGGCTTCGACGCGGTCGAGCCCGACAACGTCGCCGGCTTCGAAAACGAGACCGGCTTCCCGCTCGGGGCGGGCGACCAGCTGCGCTTCAACCGCTGGGTCGCCCGCGAAGTCCACCGGCGGGGCATGGCGGTGGCCCTGAAGAACGATCCCAGGCAGGTTCGGCAACTGCTCGGCAGCTTCGACTTCGCCGTCGTCGAGGAGTGCTTCGCCTACGACGAGTGCGGGAGGTTCAGCCCGTTCGTCGCCGCCGGCAAGCGCGTCTTCGTCGCCGAATACCAGCAACCGCTGGCGGCGATCTGCGCCGAGGCCGAGCGCCTGCGCTTCAGCGTCATCCACAAGGACTACGACCTCTTCGCCCGGCCCTGGGAACCCTGCTTTCCCTGAGCGGGAGCTAGCCGCGCTCCACGGCCTCGACCGCCGCGTGCGTCGCCGCGGCGAGGTCCGGGTCCGCCAGCTCCACCCGCGGCGGCAGCTCGACGTGGAGGTCGTCGGAGGGGTCGAGGCGGGCGCGCAGGCCGCGCGAGCGAGAGTCGAGGACGTGGCCGCCGCGAGTGCGGTCGGCGCTGGCGAAATGGAGGTGGTAGCCGGCGACCTCGATCCCCTCGACGTAGGTCGGAAAGCGGAAGCCGACCATCGACCCCTCCACTTCGGAGAGCTCGAACACGTGCTGGTCGGCGACGACCTCGGTCAGCGGCCGGTAGGGCGGCTCCTGCCGGGGGACCGAGCGGGCGCGGACGAGGTCGAAGCGGCCGTCGAGGCGGATCGCGCAGGAGGAGGCGCCGGCGGGGACGAGCGCGTCGAGGCGGCCGAGCAGGGCGTCGTGGGCGAGGTCCTCGCCCGGGAGCCGGACGTCGACGGTCGGCTCGAAGCGGGTGACGACCGCGAACGGCGTCCTCTCCTCGCCGGCCACCCGGCTCAGCCGCCCGTCGACGTCGGCGCGGAGGAACTCGCCGTCGAGCGCCACCATCTCGCCGTCGAGGTGGTTGAGCGTGCCGAGCCCGAGGTCGCCGTGCTCGGCCAGCTCGGCGAAGCTGAGGTCGCCCTCGAAGCCGCCCTCGAGCAGGGCGCCGATCGTCGAGGCCTGGAAGAGGACGTGCGGCTCGCGCTCGCGGTGCAGGTCGGCCCGGCGCATCGACTCGACGTGCAGCGACCGGATCCAGCGCTCGTCCAGCATCGGCGGCAGTCTGCCATCCGGCCGGGATAGGGTGCCGCCGATGCTCTCGGGTGACAGCAAGCGCTCGTCGCGCTTCGGGCTGATCGGCGTCTTCGTCGTCGCCGCGCTGGCGGCGGTGATCGGGCTGACGATGGGCGAAGGCGAAGCCAACCCGAAGCTGGCGCTGGCGCTGATCTTCGGCGTCATCGGCATCTTCGTTCTCGTCCTCCTCCTGCTCCAGCGCTCCGACCTCGAGCAGGCGGCAGTCGGCGACGGCGCGTCGCGAAACCGCGGCGTCGCCGAAGCCGGCGCGCCGGTGGCGGACCCGACCGCCAAGCCGGAAGCGGAGCTCTGGGCGGCGCTGGCGGTCGAGCCGCTCGACCCCGACGCGCTCGCGGCCCAGGCGGAGATGTGGGACGTGGGCCGGCGCAGCATCAAGCTCGGGGCGATCGTCTTCGGGCTCATCCTGGCCACCGTTCCGCCCGCCTACCTGCTCGAATCGTTGGTGCCGCTGCTGGTCGGCGTGCCGCTGATCGCGGTCGCCGCCCTCTACGGCTCCTTCCGTGCGATCGGCCCGGGCGGCGAGATCGAGCGGGGCTACGAGCGGATGGACCGGGCGACGAAGCCGCTGGGACTGCGGGTGACGACGCGGCCGCAGGGCGGCTTCGAGGCGCGGGGGCCGACGATGCCGGGCTTCGACTACCGGCTGCGGGGAGCCACCGAGCTGAGCGGCGAGCGCCACGGCCGGCGGGTGACGGTGCGCTTCGGCGGGCACGAGGAAGCCGGCCGCAGCGAGGTCGAGGTCGCCGCCCCGTGCCACGAGTTCGAGGCGGATTCCGGGCGGGTGACGGTCCGCAGCGGCCCCGGCGGGATCGTCGTCTCCCGCCGCAAGGCGCGGCAGGGCGACTGGCTCTGCGACCTCTGGCTCGCCGAGCGGCTCGCCTCCGGCTGACCGGAACGAGCCAAAAGGTCCACTCGTGAAACCATCAGCTCGATGGCTGCCATCGAGCTGCGCAACGTCGTCAAGACCTTCGGTCCGATCACGGCCGTGAACGGCCTCGACCTCGAGGTTCCGGAAGGGATCTGCCTCGGCCTGCTCGGTCCGAACGGAGCCGGCAAGTCGACGACGATGCGGCTGCTGACCGGGCAGGCGATCGCCGACTCCGGTCAGCTCCGCGTGCTGGGCCACGAGCTGCCCGCCGAAGCGAAGACGGCCCGCGGGCAGATGGGGGTCGTCCCCCAGCTCGACAACCTCGACGTCGACGTCACCGTCGAGGACAACCTGGCGATCTTCGCCCGCCTCTACCGGGTCCCCGACGTCGGCGCCGCGGTCGAGAAAGCGCTCGGCATCGCCCGCCTGCACGAGCGCCGGCGGGACGCCGTCGACGAGCTCTCCGGGGGCATGCGGCGGCGCCTGCTGCTCGCCCGTGGCCTCGTCCACGAGCCGCGGCTGGTGCTGCTCGACGAGCCGACGGTGGGGCTCGACCCGCAGATCCGCACCGAGCTTTGGACCCTGATCGGCGACCTCAAAGCCCGCGGCACGACGATCCTGATGTCGACCCACTACATCGAGGAGGCCGAGCGGCTGGCCGACGAGGTGGCGGTGATGCACCAGGGCAGGATCATCAGCCGCGGCCACCCGATGGAGCTGATCGCCGAGCACGCGGGCCGCCAGACCGCAGAGGTCTACGGACCGCCCGACCGGCTGGCGGAGACGCGGGCCGAAGCCGAAGCGCGGGGCCTCCCGGTGCGTCCCGCCGGACCGGCGATCGCGATCGTCGGCTCCGAGCGCGCCGACGGCGAGATCCCGGAGGACGCGGTGATCCGCGCCGCCACCCTCGAGGACGTCTTCGTCCTGCTGACCGGCGAGGAGGCCGAGTGATGGTTCGTCTGTTCCTCTTGCGTCCCTACCAACAGAAAGGAACAGGCGAATGAGCGCGCCGGCGGCTGAGCCGCGCCAGATGCGGCGCCTCGAACCGACCGCGATCGCCGGCGTGATGAGCCGCGAGGTCGCCAACTTCCGCACCTACTGGAAGGGGACGACCTTCTCCAGCGTGATGGAACCGCTCGTCTACCTGCTCGCCTTCGGGCTCGGGCTGAGCGCGACCCTGGTCGACGAAGTCGAAGGCGTCCCCTACATCGAGTTCGTCGGCACCGGGATGGTGGCGACGGCGGTGATCTTCTCCAGCGCCCTGCCGTCGATGTTCGGCACCTTCGTCAAGCACCGCTTCCAGAACACCTACGACGCGATCCTCGCCGCCCCCGTCGACGTCGAAGAGTTGGTCAGCGCCGAGATGCTCTGGATCGCGATCCGCTCGGGGACCTACGGCTGCGTGCCGCTGCTGGTGACGATCGCCTTCGGGTTGGACCCGGCCTGGGGCATGCTCCTCACCCCCCTCTTCTGCTTCGTCACCGCCCTCGGCTTCGCCGGCTTCGGGGTGGCGATGGCGGCGACCGTGGCGAAGATCGATCAGTTCAACTACGTCACGGCGCTGTTCGTGACTCCTCTCTTCCTCGTCGCCGGAACCTTCTTCCCGATCGACGGCCTGCCTGAGGGGGTGCAGATCGTGGCGCAGCTCAACCCGCTGCACCAGCTGGTCGAACTGGTCCGCGGCGGCGCCTTCGGGTTCGAATGGGAGGATCTGCTCCGCTTCGCCTTCCTCGCCGGCTTCGCGGTGCTCACCTGGCGCGTCGCGATCCGCCAGATGCACCGGCGCCTGATCGACTAGCCAGGCGAATGAAAGTGGACCGTGCACCCGCCTTCGAAACGAGGTCACCGGGCGTGTCCGTCGCCTTGGGCTCAGGTCGGGCTCGCCTGCGGCACCCGCGGCATCCGCTTAAGGCTGCTTCCTTCCGGACCTGACCTGATTCGCGTGCCCACGTCGCGCAGGACCCGGCCGTCAACGCCCGCCGCGACGCACTGACCCCGACGGCCAGTCCCTCGGAACGGTAGTCGGCCCCGCTAAGCGGATTTCGGGTCACAAGGCACCGCTGACACCCCGCCTAGCACGGTCCGCCACTGATCCTACCCTGCCGACCATAGGATGACGCCCTTGCCCGCCCTGCCCCTCGCCGCGATCCAGGTCGACTCCGGCTCGTTCTTCGCCATCGTCGCCGTCTCGGCGATCGCCGCGATCACCGTCGCCACCGTGCCGAAGCGGTTCGCGCCGCCGGTCGTCGTGATCGAGCTGGTGATGGGGATCCTGATCGGCCCCGAAGTCCTCGGCCTCGCCCACAGCGACGAGTTCGTCGAATTCTTCGCCAACCTCGGCCTCGGGATGCTCTTCTTTTTCGCCGGCTACGAGATCGACTTCGAGCGGATCAAGGGAAAGCCGATGCAGCTCGGCGCCCTCGGCTGGCTGCTCTCGGTGATTCTCGCCTACGGCCTCGGCGGGATCCTCGCCGCAGCCGGCGTCGTCGTCTCCTTCCTCTACACCGGCTCGGCGATGGCGACCACCGCGATCGGGACCCTGATCCCGATCCTCCGCGACAACGGCGAGCTGAAGACCCGCTTCGGCACCCACCTGCTGGCGGCCGGCGGCGTCGGCGAGTTCGGCCCGATCCTGCTGGTCACCCTCGTCCTCTCGACCACCAACCCCTTCCGCGAGGCGGCGATCCTGCTCCTCTTCGTCGCCCTCGCCCTCGCCCTGGCACTCGTCTCGGTCCGCTATGCCTGGCGCGGCTGGCCAGCGCTGGAGCGCACCTTCGAGGCGAGCAGCCAGCTGGCGGTCCGGATCACCGTCGTGCTCGTCTTCGGCCTCGTCCTGCTGGCCGGCAAGCTCGGCCTCGACATCCTCCTCGGCGGCTTCGTCGCCGGGATGATCACCCGCCTCGCCCTCAAAGGGCAGGAGCTGCGGGTGTTCGAGTCGAAGCTGACCGCGGTCGGCTTCGGCTTCTTCGTCCCCTTCTTCTTCGTCACCAGCGGGATCGAGTTCGACCTCGCCGCGCTCGGCTCGGCGGAAGCAATCGCCAAGCTGGCCCTCTTCCTCGGCCTCTTCCTGGTCGTGCGCGGCGTGCCGGCGCTGCTCCTCTACCGGCACGTGCTGGCTGCCCGCGACCGGTTGGCGCTCGGCTTCTACTGCGCGACCGAGCTGCCGCTCGTCGTCGCGATCACGACGATCGCGATCGACGCCGGGGAGATGAGGGCCTCGACCGCGGCCGGCCTGGTCGGCGCGGCGATGCTCTCGACCCTCATCTTCCCCTTCGTCGCCATGGCCCTGCGAAAGGACGCGGCTAGCGGCGAATCAAGCGCAGGCGCTTCAGCGTCGTCGCCTGCGCCCCTCCGGCCCGCGACGGAATCCTGAAAAAGCAGCCAGTCGTACAATCCCCGTCCCGGGCGCGTAGCTCAGTGGGAGAGCGCTCGCTTCACACGCGAGAGGTCGCTGGTTCGAAACCAGCCGTGCCCATCCAGTCAGTCTTCGGGGGCTGCTCGCCGCAGTTCTTCGGCTCGCACGTCTACCTGCTTCAGCCGCGTACGCAAGCCCATGACGACACAAGCGACGACGATTGCCCCGAGGATGATCTGACCGGCGACTCCAAGGAGTATTAGAAGCGGGGTGACGACGAAGGTCATCACCGCAGCCGCAATCCACACCTCCTTGGGAGGAGGCCATCGATCGAGACCCGGCCAGAAGGACATGTCGAACAGGCTACCCAGTCGGTGAATCACCGACGCTACCTATGAGCAAGGAGGCGGTTCACCTTCTCCAGCGCCAACAGCGCGTCGAGCTTCCGGTCGCCGAGGCGTTCGCGTTCTACGGCGACGCGCACAACCTCGAGCGGATCACGCCCCCGTGGCTTGGCTTCGAGGTGACGACGCCGGCGCCGATCGCGATGAAGGTGGGGACGCTGATCGAGTACCGGCTGCGGCTGCACCGGGTGCCGGTGCGGTGGCGGACCCGGATCGAGGCCTGGGATCCGCCGCACCGGTTCGTCGATGCCCAGGTCCGCGGCCCTTACTCGCTGTGGGAGCACACCCACACCTTCGAGGCCGACGGAGCCGGAGCGACGATCATCACGGACAGAGTCCGCTACTCGATCCCCTTCGGCCCATTCGGCGAGATCGCACGGCGTCTGCTGGTCGAGCACGACCTACGCCGGATCTTCGATTACCGCCGCGACGCGGTGGCGCGGGAGATGAAGAGGTCCTCCCGGTAGCTCACCCGCGCGCTACGGCCGAGCCTCCATCGGGAATCATGCCGTCGGCTTCCGGGTTTGGAATCTCAGCGGAAGCAAGGACCAACCACCCGCTCACCGCTCTACGGGATCTGCATCACCGCGATCGTGTTCCCCGAGGGGTCCTCGAACCAGGCGATGTGAGGGCCAGGTCCGCGGACGATGCCCTTCTCGTCGTGGTCGAACTCGTCGTAGCGCTGGAAGCCGACGCCTCGCTCGATCAGAGCGTCGACGGCCGCGTCGACGTCGTCGACCTCGAAGTTCAGCATCGTGTAGCTCGCCGGGGTCATCTCGGCGCTGAGGTACATCAGCACGTCGTGGCCGTCGGCGAATTTCAGCGCCATCACCCCGAACTCCTCGGTCAGCACCTCCACCCGCAGGCCGAGCGTCCCCTCGTAGAAGCTCCTCGCCTCGTCGATGTCCTTCACGGCGAAGCCGCTGGTCGCCTTGCTCTGGCCAAGCATCTCCTCACTCCTCTCGTCGCTGTCCGTACACCTATTAGACCGCCCCGGCAGCCGAAAGTCATCGCTACTCGTCGGGCGAGGGGCGGCGGCGGCCGCGCTTTCGCTCGCCGGTCTGCCGCTTCTGCTCGAGGCGGCGCTTGCGCGAGGCGCGGGTCGGCTTCGTCGCCTGACGCTTGCGGGCGACTCGCAGCCCGGCGGCGATCTTCGCCGCCAGCCGCTCCAGCGCCAGCTCGCGGTTGCGGGACTGGCCGCGGGCGTCCTGGGCGACGGCGGTGACGAGCGGGCCGAGGCGCTCCAGCAGGCGCGCCCGCTGGAAGTCGCTCAGGGTCGCCGACTCCGCGACCGCGAAGACCGCTTCGACCCGCGAGGCGGTGACGTTGGCGTGCTGCCCGCCGGGGCCCGAGGAGCGGCTCGTGCGCAGCTCGATCTCGCTCAGCGGCAGCGAGAGCCGCTCGTCGATCCGGAGGCGGTCGGACACGTCAGCCGGCGAGCTCGGGGATGTGGCGCTCGACGTGCTCGGCGATCGTCTGCCGCACCCAGCGCTGGGTCTCGGCATCGGCCATCCGGTAGCGCCCGAGGAGCATCTTCTGCTCGTCGAGCGGCAGCCCGGCGATTTCCCAGCTCACCGCCAGCCGCTCGAAGAGGACCTCGGAGCGCCGGCGCCAGGCGTCGTCCTGCGAGGCCGCCGCGCCCGTCGGTCCCTCGCCGATCTTGGCGACGGTTCCGGCGCTGAGCGTCTGCCGCAGGACGAGGACGTTCCCCTCCGGGTCGACGTACTCGACGGTCGGCGGCTTCTCCCGCTCCCGCCGTTGCTTCCTGCGCTTCGCCACGCGTTACCCGTCGAAGGCGTCGATCTTGGCGGCGAGCTCGAAGTCGTTCGCGGTCAGGCCGCCCTCGGAGTGGGTGGAGACGGTCACCGTCACCGTGTCCCAGGAGATCGCCAGGTCCGGGTGGTGGTTCATCTCCTCGGCCGGGGCGACCAGGGCGTCGACGAAGCGGACGCTGCCGACGAAGTCGTCGCGCTTGAAGCTCTTCTCGATGGCCTCGCCCTTGCGCTCCCAGCCGGGGAGCTCCGCGAGCCGCTCCTCGATCTCGGCGTCACTGAGCAGGGCCACGGGCTTATGCTGGCAGGGACACGATGGCGACGCAAACGCAGGACAAGCCGACCCTCTGGCAGATCGACATCTCGCACTACAGCGAGAAGGTCCGCTGGGCGCTCGAGTACAAGGGCATCGACCACGGCCGCCGCTCGATCCTCCCGGGGAGCCACATCCCGATCGCGCTGGGGCTGACGCGGGGCGCGCAGCCGACCCTGCCGGTCCTGACCCTGGAAGGGCGCAACATCGGCGACTCGACCGAGATCATCGCCGCGCTGGAGGCCGCCTATCCCGAGCCGCCGCTCTACCCGATCGACGCCGAGGAGCGCGCCCGGGCGATCGAGCTGGAGGAGTGGTTCGACGAGAACCTCGGCCCGCACGCGCGGCTGCTCCCCTTCTACGAGCTGATCCAGGAGCCGGACCTCTTCGCCGAGATCGCCGCCGAATCGGTGCCGGGCCCCCTGGGCAAGGCGAAGCCGGTGGTCGGCGCCTACGCCCGCGCCTACACCACCATCCGCTGGGGGGCGAACAGCGACGAGGGCGCCGCGCAGGCCCGCGAGGCGGTGGTCGCCGCCCTCGACAAGCTCGAGCAGGAGCTGGAGAAGGGCGGGGGCGAGTTCCTCGTCGGCGACAGCCTCTCCGTCGCCGACGTCACCGCCGCCTCGCTCTTCTACCCGGTTGTGGTGCCGCCCGAGGGCCCGCTCAAACCGGATCTTCCACGCCCGCCGGCGCTCGAGCGCTTCCGTCAGAGCCTCAGCGAGCGCCGCGGCTTCAAGTGGGTCGAGGACACCTTCCGCCGCCACCGACACCGCGGCTGAAGAATTTTCAGAGAATTTACGTTCTCAGACAATATGTTGCATTTCCTTCGCTAGGCTGCTATCCATGCAGACCATGGCACCGCCCGAAGACGCAGCCGCCGAGCGCTTCGCCAGGCTCGACGAACGGTTCGACCGGACCGACGAACGAGTCGCCGATGTCGACCGACGCGTAGCGGAAGCGACCAAAGACACGAGGCTGCAGTTCGACGTAGTCAACCGGCGGATCACCGAGGCGAGCAGGGAAACGGACCGCCGAATCACCGAGGCGAGCAGGGAAACGGACCGCCGAATCACCCAGGCGGGCAAGGAGACGGACCGCCGGCTGAAGGAAGTGGATCGGCGGATCGGGGAGACGAACGAACGGCTCAACCGCGTCGAGACCGGGATCAGGGAGCTGAGGCAGGAAACGAAGGGTGAGATGGGCGAACTCAGAAAGGGGATGGAATCCCTCCACGCCGGAGTCCATCGTGCGACGGTCGCCCTCTGGGTGGCCTCGGCCGGCGTGATCGCGGCGATCCTCGCCAAAGGCGGCTGAGCTATCCCCCGATCGGGGCTCTGGGGTTGGAGCCCCAGAAGACGAGGGTGCCGAGCATGCCGAGGATGTGGACGGCGACGATGTTGAAGACCATCGATTTCGCCGTCGCGGTGCCGACGCCGACCGGCCCCCCGGTGGCGGTATAGCCGTAATAGCAGCCGACCAGCACGATCACGGTCGACATCACCATTCCCTTGGTGAAGCTGAACAGCAGATCGGGCGGACTCTGGTACATCCAGAAGATGAGCAGGTAGCCGCCCGAGGAGACGTCGCCGACCTGCTGAACCACCGAGAGGTAGCTGGCGGCGTAGATGACCCCGATCCCGACCAGGTAGAGGAACGGGAGCGCGATCCAGGCACCCAGCAGCCGGGTCGCGCAGAGGAAGGTCACCGGCTGGATCCCCATCACCTCGAGCGCGTCGATCTCGTCGGAGATCCGCATCGCGCCGATCTCGGCGACGATCCCGGTCCCGACCTTGGCGGCGAGGATGTAGCCGAACGCGTAGGGCAGGCCCTCGCGCAGGTCGCAGTAGGCGGAGAAGAGGCCGGCCAGCGACGGGGCGCCGATCGAGCGGTTGAAGTAGGCGCCCTGCAGGCCGCACTGGAGGCCGAGGATGAAGCAGAAGGCGAAGATGATCAGCGCCGAGCCGAAGATCAAGACGCCGGCCTGCCGCAGGCCCTCACCGAAGAACTTGAAGACCCGGCCCGAGTAGACGAGGCCGGCGACCCGGGAGCCGAAGCGGGCGATGTCGCCGAAGGAGTCGAGCCAGGCGCGCGGGACGTCGAGCCAGCCGATCATCGGACCGCCTGCAACTCGGGGTTGGTGGCGAGCAGGATCGAGCTGACGACGAACTGGAAGAAGAAGACGGCGACGAGGGAGATCACCACCGCCTGGTTGACGGCGCGGCCGACGCCGGCGGCGCCGCCGGAGGCCGACATCCCTTTGTAGGAGCAGACGATGGCGACGATCGCGCCGAACATCGTGCACATCATCACCGAGGACCAGAGGTCGGTGATCGTCGCGTTGGTGAAGAGCGTGGCGAAGAAGCCCCCGAGCGGCTGGTTGTAGAGGAGCTCGGCCGCGATCCCGGCGAAGAGCCCCATCACGATCGCGAAGATGTCGAGCAGGGCGGTGACGATCATCAGCGCCAGGAAGCGCGGCACCACCAGGTTCTTCACGGGGTCGACGCCGAGCACCTGCAGCGCGTCGAGCTCCTCGCGGATCTTGCGGGCGCCGAGGTCGGCGGTGATCGCGGTGCCCGCCACTCCAGCCACCACGACGGCGGTGACCAACGGCGCGATCCAGCGGATCGCGATGACGACGAAGAAGCCGCCGAGCCGATCCAGCGCGCCGAAGAGGGAGAGCACTCCGGCTGCCTGCAGGCCCGGGGCACCGAGGTTGAGGGCGAAGGTGGAGACGAGGAGCGGGAACCATGAGAGCTTCAGCACGAAGAGGAACTGCCAGACCAGCTCCTCGCCGTAGGGATAGGGCGCCCGCACCGCCGAGATCAGCGTCCTGACGGTGAGGATCATCATCACCCCCACCTCTTCGAAAGCGTTCTTGACGGGCAGCAGCCCGCGGCTCAGTGCTTGTTCCGCCACCGGCTCATCGCCCTGCCCAGGGGGCCGCGACTGCTCGCCCGCCGCCGCACCTCCCGCTCGCTCTCCCGCTGCGCTGCCGCCAGCTGCGCGATCAGCGTGTCGCGCGTCTCCTCCAGCTCCTCGACCCCCGCGACATGGGCGACGGCGCGCTTCGGCGCCGTCGCCAGGTCCGCCCTGAGGTGGCCGGTGTAGCTGGCAAGCTCGGCCTCGAGCCGGGCGATCTGCCGGCGCAGCTCCTGCCGCACTTCCAGCGTTTCGCTCTCCCCGCCGGGCAGGGTCGCGCAGGCCATCGCGACGATCGCCAGGTCGCGCGGCCCGAGCCCCGCCTCGCCGGCGCGGCGCAGGGCATCGGCAGCGATCTCTTCCAACTGCGGCGCCGCCTCCACCCCCTCGGCGACGAAGGTCCCCTGGCCGTGGTTGGTGACCACGAGCCCGTCCCCCTCCAGCGCCTCGTAGACGCTGCGCACGGTCCCCACGTTCACCCCCGCCCACTCGGCCAGCCGCCGGAAACTGGGCAACCGCTCCCCCGCAGCCAGCTCTCCGGTCCTGATCAAAGCCCGCAGCCGCCAGCTCAGCTGCAGGCCGACGGGAACCTCGTCGGCCGGGTCGATCGAAAAAGGGTTCACCTCAAGCTGTGTCACTGTTTCGCACAGTATCGACGAGAACTGTGCGAGTCAACTGATACAGCAGTTCGCTATGGCGTCAAGACGATCTTCAGCGCTTCGCGCTGGTCGTAGACCCGGTAGGCCTCGGCCGCCTCGTCGAGCGGCATGTGGTGGGTGACCAGCGGGGCGGGATCGAGCTTCCCAGCCTCCATCAGGGCGAGGACCCGGTCGACGTGGGCGATCACGTTGGCGAGGCCCAGCCGCAGCTGCAGCCCCTTCAGCCAGGCGAGGCCGAGCGGGACCTCCCCCTTGCCGGCGTAGGCGCCGATCCCGGAGACGGTGCCGGCGTCGCGCGCGAGGCTGACCGCCAGGGCCAGCGGGCCCGGGTCCCCGACCGCGTCGACGACGACGTCGACGCCGAGCCCCTCGGTCGCCGCTCGCACCGCCTTCTTGGGATCGTCCTCGGTCAGGTGCAGCGGCGTCGCCCCGAAGCGCTCGGCCATCCGCAGCCGTTCCTCGACGGTGTCGACGGCGAAAACCCGCACGGCGCCGCCGGCCACGGCCGCCTGGACGGCGCAGAGCCCGACCGGTCCGAGGCCGAGGACCGCGACGCTGTCTCCCGCCTTCATCCCGGCGTGGGCGACGGCGTGGTAGCCGGTGCCCATCACGTCGCCGGCGAAGAGGGCGACGTCGGCCGACATCCCCTCCGGCACCCGCCGCAGCGTCAGGTTCGCGCGCGGCACCAGCAGCAGCTCCGCCTGGGCGCCCTGGAGGTCGCCGAGGTGAGCGCCGTGGCCGAAGGTCCGCTGCTTGCGGCAGCGGTGGTAGTCGCCGCGCAGGCAGGAGACGCAGGTCGCGCAGGCGGTGTGGAAGGTGCCGAGAACCCGGTCGCCGACGGCGACCCGCTCGACGTCGTCCCCGGCGGCGAGGACGGTGCCGACGAACTCGTGCCCGATCGTGAAGCCCGGCTCGACCGGCACCCGGCCGTGGTAGATGTGGAGGTCCGAGCCGCAGATCCCACTCGCCTCGACGCGGACCAGAGCGTCGTCGGCGGCGCCGATCTCGGGATCGGGCTTCTCCTCGATCCGCACCTGCTCGGGCGCTTGGAAGGTGACGGCGCGCATGCGCGCGCAACGCTACCGGTCAGACGCTCAGTTGACGCCGGCGACCTGGAAGCGGCTCTGCTCCCCACCGGGGCTGGCGGTCTCCTCGATCCGCGACTCGAGCGCGAGCTCTTTCTCGAAATCGGCCGCCTCGCCGTGGGCGAAGGAGACGTCCTGGCCCTCGAGCAGCTCGATGAAGATCTCGACGAAGCGGGCGTCGAGCTGCTTGCCGGCGACGCGGCGCAACTCGACGATCGCGTCGTGGCTCGACATCGGGGTCCGGTAGGAGTCGCGCGCGGTCATCACGTCGTAGGTGTCGGCGACGGAGATGATCCGGGCCAGCTCCGGAATTTCGTCTCCCGCCAGGCCGCGCGGGTAGCCTTTGCCGTCGATCCGCTCGTGGTGGGCGAGGATGATCTCCGCCACCGGCCCGTAGCCGTCGAGCGAGGAGACGACGCGGGCGCCCTGCTGCGGATGGCGCTTGATCAGCATCCAGTCCTCGTCGGTGAGCGGCACGTTGGCCTTGAGGATGCGGTCGGGGAGGATGAACTTGCCGATGTCGTGCAGCAGCGCGGCGATGTGGACCAGCTCCTCCTCGCGGCGCGAGTACCCGGCCCGCTGGGCGATCGCGCGCGAGTAGCGGGCGACGGCGGCGCTGTGGCGGGCGGTCATCTGGTCCCGCAGGTCGAGGGTGCGCAGCATCGCGCTCAACATCCCGACCTGGAAGCTGGCGAGCTGCTTGCTGCGCAGCTCCAGCTCACGGGCCCGCTGCTGGGAGAGCAGCAGCTGGCCGAGCAGGTACTGGAAGGTGACGAGGACGACGCCGAAGAGGGCGATCGAGGCGAGGCCGATCTCGTAGTAGATGTAGGCGACGGCGACGGCGAGCATCGCGCTTGCGAACTCCGAGGGGAGCACCGGCGGCAACACCCGCAGCTTGGTCGAGAACGAGGAGCGCTCCACATAACAGCCGTAGCTGGCGATCATCGCGAAGTTGATCGCCAAGGCGAGCTGGAAGAGGCCGAAGACGCAGAGGTAGAACCAGGGGTCCGACGGAGCGAGCCCGAGGGCGACGACCCCCTCGTGGAAGGCGATGCCGCCGGCCAGCGGGAAGAACGCGTAGGTGAGGATGTTGTCGAGCAGGTAATGCCACTCGTCGCGCCAGCGCAGCCAGCCGGTGAGGATCGTGGCGACGCCGATGATCGCGGCGGGGGTGCCGCCGAGGAAGACCATCGCGATCACCAGCGCCAGGAAGCTGCCGGAGATCTTCAGCTTCGACTCGGTGGACACCGCGGTCAGATCGCTGAAGATCGAGAAGGCGAGCAGGACCGCGAAGAAGGCAAGATCCCAGTCGGACTTGGGCGCGTCCCAGATGCCGACCGCCACGGTCAGCAGCAGGGCGGCCACCATGACGGCGATCGCGAGGCGGGTGGGGCGGGTTCTGTCCATCTCAGATTGGAAATCGGTGACCGGGGGACCCGTGGCCGAAGACCGGCTACTTCTTTCACGGGGCGATCCTTTTTCCCTGCGCGGGCCCGCTTCTTGGCGGTTCCGCTATTTGGGAACTCCAAAGTTAGACCGGTATCTATGACATCGGCAAGACCTTTAGCCAGTTGGCCAAATTCGCCCAGGATCCGGCATTCGGAGCGGATCGTGGCGGGAACCCGTGCAGCAGGGAAGGAGATGGCTCCAAGAACGACGAAGGGCGCCCCCATCCAGGGCGCCCCTCAGAAGACTGGTGCAGACCTAGCGATCAACTGGCCTGCGGTGAAATCTCTAGTGACGAAAGCCCATGTTCTCTGCCCCTTCCGTAGTCGTTGAAGCCCGCAACCTTGTGCGCTGCATCGTGGAACTGCTCAATTGCTGGTCACTTTGTAGCACAGCTTGGCGGAAACTTGTGCATCTGCAGGAAAACTTGTGCAGAAATGCAGTAATACGACCGGCCACGTATGCCTAGCCCCCAACTAACCGCCCCCCTGCGTCGCCCTCTCTTCCGGCGACTGGCCGCGTCGTATGCAGTCAACGAGCTGGGGGACTGGATGGGGATCATCGCCCTCTCGGTCCTGGTCTTCGACCGCACCGAGAGCGCCCTGGCGACCGCGGCGCTCTTCCTCGGCACCCGCTTCCTGCCGGCCCTCCTCGCGCCGCTCCTCGTCGCTCAGGCCGAGAAGCCGCCGCCCCGCTACGCGCTGCCGCTGATCTACTGCGGCGAGGCGGCCGTCTTCGGCGCCCTCGCCCTGCTCGTCGACGACTTCTCTCTCCCGGCCGTGGTCGCGCTCGCCACGATCGACGGCGCCCTGGCCCTCGCGGGGAGGTCGCTGACCCGTGCCGTCGTCGCCACCTCGCTGGAGCCGAGCGGGGAGCTGCGGGCGGGCAACGCCCTCCTCAACGTCGCCTTCACCGGCGGCGCGGCGATCGGCCCCGCCCTCGCCGGCCTCGCCGTCGCCGGCCTCGGCGTGCAATCGGCGCTGCTCCTCGACGCCGTCTCCTTCTACGCCGTCGCCTGGATCCTCTTCACCGCCGGGGAGATGCCCCACGCCGAGCCCGAACCGGGCCGGATGCGAGACCGGGTCCGGGCCGGGATCGCCTACGTCCGCAGCCACACCCCCCTGCGGCGCGTGCTCACCGCCCAGGGTCTCGCCTTCGTCTTCTTCGCGGCGGTGCTCCCGGTCGAGGTCGTCTACGTCAAGGAGACCCTCGGCTCCAACGACACCGGCTACGGCGCGATGCTCGCCAGCTGGGGCGTGGGGATGGTGCTGGGCAGCCTCCTCTTCGCCCGGCTCCGACAGGCGCCGCTCGCCTACCTGCTGCTCTTCAGCACGCTCGCGGTCGGAGCCGCCTACCTCGGCCTCGCCGCCGCGCCGACGCTCGCCGTCGCCTGCGCGGTCTCGATTCTCGGCGGCGCCGGCAACGGGGTCCAGTGGGTGGCGGCGATCAGCGCGGTGCAGGAGCTGACGGCGGAATCGATGCAGGCGCGGGTGATGAGCGTGCTGGAGTCGATCGGGGCGGCGATGCCGGGTGTCGGCTTCGCGCTCGGCGGCATCGTGGCGGCGGTGCTGAGCCCGCGGGTGACGTTTCTTGTCGCGGGTGCGGGGGTAGTGGCCATCGTTGTCGTGATGGCGCCGTTGCTGGGAGGGAATTGGCTGCAAAGCGACGAAAAGCCAGGCAGCCCGTCGCTTGACGGGCAGGACGACGTTGTGGTGGAGTTGATCCCAGGGTCAACCGGCAATCCGAATCGGAGGAGATAAGTTGAGGAAGCCAGCGGCATTCATCGCGGTTCTCGTTCTCGCAGCGCTCGGAATGGCCTCCTGCGGGGGCGGCAGCGACGACACCTCCGGTGGCGGTCAGAAGGGCGGCACCCTGAACGGGACCTACGCCTCCTTCCCGGATTACCTGGACCCGGCCCTCTCCTACACGGCGGAAGGGTGGACGGCGATGGCCGATGTCTACATCCCGCTGCTCACCTACAAGCACGCCAACGGCGAGGAAGGCAGCGAGGTGATCCCGGGGCTGGCGAAGGAAATGCCGAAGATCAGCAACGGCGGCAAGACCTACACCCTCTTCCTCCGCCCGGGCCTCAAATACTCCGACGGCACGCCGGTCAAAGCCTCCGACTTCCCCTTCGCCGTCGAACGGATGATCGAGCTCAACTCCGGCGGCTCTCCCTTCTACCTGACGATCGAAGGGGCGGAAAAGTTCGCCGAAACGAAACAGGGTCCGATCCCGGGGATCAAGGCCAACGACAAGACCGGCGAAATCGTGATCGACCTGGAAGGGCCGCGAGGCACCTTCACCAACGAGCTGGGGCTGATGTTCGTCGCGCCGCTGCCGCAGGACACGCCGGTCGAAGACCTCTCCGCCGACCCGCCCCCCGGCACCGGGCCGTACATGATCACCAAATCGCAGCCGGGCAAGGGCTGGGAGTACGAGCGCAACCCGTACTGGGCGAAAGCCAACGGCGAAGCGATGCCCGACCTGCCCGAAGGCGTGATCGACGACGCCAAGATGACGGTGATCCGCAACCCGCAGTCGCAGGTCGACGACATCGAGCAGGGCACCTACGACTGGATGCAGAACCCGCCGCCCTCCTCGCGCTACGCCGAAGTCAAGGAAAAATTCGAGGGCACCCAGTTCCGGGTCGAGCCGACGATCAGCACCTATTACTTCTGGATGAACACCCAGGAGCCGCCCTTCGACGACGTCAAGGTGCGGCAGGCGGTCAACTACGCGGTCGACGCGAAAGCGCTGGAACGGATCTACGCCGGCCAGATCAAAGGCACGCAGCAGATCCTGCCGCCGGGGATGCCGGGCTACGAACAGTTCGAGCTCTTTCCGCACGACTTGGAAAAAGCGGAAGAACTGATGAAAGAGGCCAACCCGTCGGACATGGACATCACCGTCTGGACCGACACCGAAAGCCCGAACAACGAAGCCGGCGAATACTTCAACGAGATCCTGAAGGAACTCGGCTTCAACACCAAGCTGAAAATCCTCAACGCCGACAACTACTTCACGGTGATCGGCAACGCGACCACGCCCGAGCTCGACGCCGGCTGGTCGGACTGGTTCCAGGACTATCCGCACCCGAACGACTTCTTCCAGCCGCTGCTGGCCGGGGAAAGCATCCTGTCGACCAACAACGGCAACTTCGCCAAACTCGACGACCCGGCGATCAACAAGAAGATCGAGGAACTGGGAGCGGAGCAGCTCGGGCCCGAACAGGAAGAGGCCTACAAGGAGCTGGACAGGGAAGTCATGGAACTGGCTCCCTGGGCGCCTTACGGGACGCGAACCCTGTCGACCTTCGTCTCCGACGCGATCGACCTGGAAAGCGTGATCTTCAACCCGACCTTCGGCCACTACCTGAGCAGCTTCGAATTCAAGTAGCGCGCGAGAGGTAGAAGAAGGACGTGTCCACCGAGCCGAGCGCAGAGCGAGGGCCCTGGTCCCTCGCTCTGCACCGGTTCCTGCGCAATCGCCTCGCGGTCGCCTTCCTCGCCCTCTTCGTCCTCATCGTCGCCTTCGTCCTGGCGGCGCCGCTGTGGGCGAACCACGTCGCCGACACCGGGCCGAACCAGGAGCACACGGTCGACACTGTCACCGTCGACGGCGAAGAAAAGGACGTCGTCACCCCCGAAGGGAAGCCGATCGGGCCGCAGTGGTTCGGCGCCGGCGGCAAGTTCTTCCTCGGCGCCGACAGCCGCCTCGGCCGCGACGAGATGGTGCGGTTGATGTACGGCGGCCGCACCTCGCTGCAGATCGGAATCACGGCGGCGCTGATCGCGACCATCCTCGCCGTCGTCCTCGCCCTGCTCGCCGGCTACTTCCGCGGCTGGGTCGACGGGCTGATCGCGCGCACGCTCGACGTGATCTGGTCCCTGCCCGTGTTCCTGATCGGGCTCTCGCTGGGGATCGCGCTGGCCGTCGGCGGTCTCAAGCTCGGACCGCTCGAATTATCGAGCGGCTCGATCTGGAACCCGATCGTCGTGATCAGCATCTTCACCGTGCCCTACATCGCCCGTCCGATCCGCGGCCAGGTCCTGGCGCTGAGCGAGAAAGAGTTCGTCGAGGCCGCCATCGCGCAGGGAGCAAGCCCGCTGCGGGTGATGTTCGGCGAGATCCTCCCCAATCTCGCCTCGACGATCATCGTCTTCTTCACCCTGATGATCGCCAACAGCATGCTCTTCGAGGCGGGGCTCTCCTTCCTCGGCGCCGGGGTGCAGCCCCCGAGCTCCTCCTGGGGGACGATGATCACCGTCGGGGTCGAGCTGCTCAACATCCAGCCGCTGCTGGCGATCGTCCCCGGCCTGATGATCATGCTGACGGTGCTCTCGCTGAACATCGTCGGCGACGCGCTGCGCGACGCGCTCGACCCCCGCGGCAAGGCGCGGATGGATGCCGCGCTGGAGTTCGAGGCGCACGGCGGCGTCGCCGCCGGCACCCACCAGCAGGGAACGGCGGCGATCTGATGCTCCGCTTCGTGGTCAGGCGACTGCTGGCGATGGTCGGCGTCCTCTTCGCCGTCTCGGTGATCGTCTTCGTCGTCTTCATGGTCCTGCCGAAGCAGAACCCGGCGCAGACCCTGGCCGGCAAGAACGCGACGCCGGTCCTGGTCGAGAGCATCGAAGCGGAATGGGGCTTCGACGACTCGCTGGTCGTGCAGTACGCGACGATGATGAAGAAGGTCTTCACCGGCGACCTGACCTCCTACAAACCGCGGATCCCGGTCGACGACCAGATCAAGGAAGGGATTCCGGCGACCTTCTCGCTGACGATCGGGGCGGCGGTCATCTGGCTCTTCTTCGGCCTGCTGCTCGGCTACCTCTCCGCGATCCGCGCCGGCGGCTGGCTCGACCGCATCCTCACCGGCGTCTCGATCGCCGGCATCTCGATCCCGGTCTTCCTCCTCGCCCCGGTCCTCCTCTACTTCCTCACCTACAAGTGGGAAATCTTCCCCAACGCCCAGTACGTCGACTTCACCGAAGACCCCTACGAGTGGGCCCGGCACCTGATCCTCCCCTGGTTCACGCTGGCCCTGCTCTCGATCGGGTTCTACAGCCGGGTCCTGCGCTCCAACATGCTCGACGTGATGAACGAGGACTACGTCCGCACCGCACGGGCCAAGGGTCTCAGCGAGCGGCAGGTGATGACCAAGCACGTGCTGCGCAACTCGCTGATCCCGGTGATCACCCTCTTCGGGCTCGACTTCGGCGCCACCATCGCCGGCACCGCGATCATCACCGAAGTCCTCTACTCGCTCGACGGCGTCGGCCTCTACGCGGCCGAAGCGGTGCGGAAGTTCGAACTGCCGCCGATCATGGGCGTCGCCATCTACGGGGCCTTCTTCGTCGTCTTCGTCAACGCCCTGGTCGACATCGCCTATGCCTACCTCGACCCGCGGGTGCGCCTCGGGGAGTCGGCGTCCGAATGAGCGCCGCGCCGCTTCTCTCCGTCGACGGCCTGCGGGTCGGGTTCGCGACCGAAGAGGGGGTCGTGCAGGCGGTCGACGGCGTCAGCTTCGACCTCCGACCCGGCGAAGTCCTGGCGATCGTCGGCGAGTCCGGCTCCGGCAAGAGCGTCACCGCGCAGACGCTGATCGGCCTGACCCGGGCCAACAACGCCCGCATCGAGGGCTCGGTGGTGCTCGACGGCAAGGATCTGACCGGCGCCGGCGACGCCGAGATGCGGCGGCTGCGCGGCGAGCGGGTGGCGATGATCTTCCAGGACCCGATGACGTCCTTCAACCCGGTCTACCGGATCGGCGCCCAGATCGTCGAGGCGATCCGGACCCACCGCCCCGACACCTCCAAGGCCGAGGGAAAGGCGCGGGTGGTGGAGCTGTTCGAGGCGGTCGGGATCCCCAACGCCGCCCAGCGCGTCGACGACTACCCGCACGAGTTCTCCGGCGGCATGCGGCAGCGGGCGATGATCGCGATGGCCCTGGCGCTCGAGCCCGAAGTGCTGATCGCCGACGAGCCGACGACGGCGCTCGACGTCACGATCCAGGCGCAGATCCTCGCCCTGCTCGAGCGGCTGAACCGGGAGCGCAACCTGGCGACGATCCTGATCACCCACGACCTCGGCGTCGTCGCCGAGGTGGCCGACCGGGTGCTGGTGATGTACGCCGGCAAAGTCGTCGAGGAAGGGACGCTCGACGAGATCTTCTACGACCCCCAGCACCCCTACACCTGGGGCCTGCTCGGATCCCTGACCCGGATCGACCGGCCGCGGCCGCACCGCCTGCCGCAGATCGCCGGCTCGCCGCCCTCGCTGCACGACCTGCCGGAGGGGTGCCCGTTCCGGCCCCGCTGCCCGCACGAGTTCTCCAAGTGCGCCGAGTACCCGGGGCTCGAGGCGCGGAGCGGCGAGGCACCCGACCACCGCGATCGCTGCTGGCTGAGCCCGGAGCAGAAGCGGGAGAAGCGCCAGGTGGAAGGGCAGATCGGGCTCGAGGCGCCGGGCGAGGCGAGACCGGCGTGAGCGGCGCCGAGGCCAGCCCGGGCGCGCCGCTGCTCGAGGTCACCGACCTCGTCAAGCACTTCCCGATCAAGCGCGGGGTCCTGATCGACCGCGAGGTCGACCAGGTGCGGGCCGTCGACGGCGTCAGCTTCAGCGTCAGGGAGGGCGAGACCCTGGGCTTGGTCGGCGAGTCCGGCAGCGGCAAGTCGACCGCCTGCCGCGCGGTGCTGCAGCTGATCAAGCCGACCTCGGGCTCGGTCAGGTTCGAGGGCCGCGAGATCGCCGGTCTCGGGCGGCGGCAGATGCAACCGCTGCGCCGGGAGATGCAGATGATCTTCCAGGACCCCTACGCCTCGCTCAATCCGCGCAAACGCGTCGGCCAGATCGTCGGCGACCCGCTGAAGCGACAGCGCGTCGCCTCCGGCTCGGAGCTGCGGCGGCAGGTGCAGGAGCTGCTCGAGCGCGTCGGCCTCTCCAGCGAGCACTACAACCGCTTTCCGCACGAGTTCTCCGGCGGCCAGCGCCAGCGGATCGGGATCGCCCGCGCGGTCGCGCTGAAGCCGAAGCTGGTGATCTGCGACGAGCCGGTCTCCGCCCTCGACGTCTCGATCCAGGCGCAGATCGTCAACCTGCTCGACGACCTCCAGGACGAGTTCGGCCTCGCCTACCTCTTCGTCGCCCACGACATCGGCGTCGTCCGCCACATCTCCGACCGGATCGCGGTGATGAACGAGGGAAGGATCGTCGAGCAGGGATCCGCCGACGAGGTCTGCGAGCGCCCCCGGGACGACTACACCAAGAAGCTGCTGGCGGCGGTGCCGATCCCCGACCCGCGGGAGAGCCGCGAGCGGGCGGCCCACGAATAGGGCCCTCGCGTATGGTCGCGGGAGGTGTCGCTTCCGCTCTCTCCGCCGATCAAGCCCCAGCTTGCGCTTACCCGCAAAGTGCTTCCCGAGGGGGAGGAGTGGGCCTATGAGCCGAAGCTCGACGGGTTCCGGGCGATCGTCTTCGTCGACGGCGCCGAGGCCTACATCCAGTCGCGCGGCGGCAAACCGTTCAACCGCTACTTCCCCGAGCTGTGCTTCGCGCCCGGGCGCTGGGTCCTCGACGGCGAGCTGGTGATCCGCGACGCGGACGGGAACCTCGAATTCGACTCGATGCAGGAACGGATCCACCCGGCGGAGTCGCGGATCGAGATGCTGTCCAAGCAGATCCCGGCCTCCTACATCGTCTTCGACCTGCTGGCCGAGGGCGACGAGTCGCTTTGCGAGCGGCCGCTGCGCGAGCGCCGCGAGCGGCTCGAGGCGATCGCCGCCGAGGCCGGCCTGGAGCTGACCCCGCTGACTCCCGATGCCGAGCAGGCCGAGCGCTGGCTGAACAGCATCGAGGGGGTGATGGCCAAGGACCTGAGCGCGCCCTACGTGCCCGGCAAGCGCAAGGGGATGGCGAAGGTGAAGCGCGAGCGGACGATCGACTGCGTGGTGATGGGCTGGCGGCCGGGCAAGGAGGAGGGCACGGTCGGCTCGCTGATCCTCGGCCTCTATGACGACGGCACCCTGCGCACGGTCGGCCACATCTCCGGCTTCAGCGCCGCGGCGAAACGCAGCATGCGGACGATGCTGGCGCCCCTGGAGACGGGCCAGAGCGGCACCGCAGAGCCGAGCAGGTGGACCGGCGGCCGGGACCTGGAGTGGGTCGAGCTGCGGCCGGAGCTGGTGATCGAGGTCGGCTACGACCACGCCGCGTCCGGGCGGATCCGGCACGGGGCTCGCTTTCACGCCTTCAGGGACGACAAAGAGCCGTCCGAGTGCCGGTTCGAGCAGTTGGACGAAGGGGGCTAGAACAGGGCGGTTTGGCCGGCGGGGCCCACCCCGCTGCCGGGGTGCCTGCGCTGCGTGCTCGACATCCCCGGCACCGGGGCACCCGCCGGTGGGTCCGCTTGTCTTGACGTCTGCTGCTTGGAAGCGTGTGAGCGGAAGCTCCGGCCACGACCCCAGCCCTTCACTGCCCGGGTTGCGTGCTTTCGCTGCTCGGGGCGCATGTAGGCACGGTCTTGGTAGAGGGCCTCGTATTTGGGGATCAGGTCGGGGCGTTTTTCCTGAAGCCAGGCGAGGAAGACGTCCTTGACCTCGCCGCGGAGGTGGAGGGCGGCGGCGCCGAGGAAGGTGGCGCCAGCCTGCTTCGCCCGCTCGACGATCGGCCTGACCTGGTCGGGGTCGTCGTTGATGCCCGGCATCAGCGGCGCGATCAGGACCCCGGAGTCGATCCCGCGGCGGCGCAGCTCGGCGACCGCGTCGAGCCGCGCCGCCGGGCTCGGCGTATGCGGCTCGGTTGCCCGCCAGGCGTCCTCGTCGAGGGTCGGCACCGAGAGGTTGACCGAGACCGGCAGACCCTTCGCCGCCATCCGCTCGAAGATCTCGACGTCGCGCAACGCCAGCGGCGACTTGGTCAGGACCGAGACCGGCGTCCGCGCCGCCTCCAGCTCCGCGAGGATCTCCGGCATCATCCGGTAGCGGCTCTCGACCCACTGATACGGGTCGGTGTTCGTCCCCAGCGCCACCAGCTCCCGCGCCCAGCTCGGCCGCGCCAGCTCCGCCCGCAGCAGCTCGGGCACGTTGACCTTGACGACGATCTCCCGCTCGAAATCGCGTCCCGGCCCAAGATCCAGATAAGAGTGGGTCCGGCGAGCGAAGCAGTTGTGACTGACGACGCCATCGGCGATGAAATCTCCGGTGCCGGTGGTGATGTCGAACATCTCAACCGTTCGTTCCAACGGCTCGATCTCGGCCACTCCGAGTTTCGCATCGGACTTGATGGCAACGTCCTCGATCGAACGCTTGCGACTGGTAGCCGGATCGATGTGCTGCAGCAATCGCATCTGCTGCCGAAGTCCTCCGAGCAGGCGCACATTCCGCGCGCCGCAGGCACTCGGTCCCTCCACGGTCGCATCGAACCCGAGACTGCGCAGACCCTCCTCCGTGCGGAGGATCATCTCCCTGTCTTCGTTACGGATTCGGAGCGTCTCGTTTCGACCCCCCTCGGCATCGAAGATGCCCGCAAGGAAACCCCGTCTCCAGTCGGGGCTTGGCGAACGAGGCCAGCGGATCAACGAGCGAACCCGGTCCACGCCCTCCTCCGAAGACGTCCTTATCGCCCTCATCGGCCGGTGGCGGTCGGTTCCAATCAAGAACTGGAACCCCTTCGTGCGGACTCCCTCAGAGGAAAGGAAATCCTGAGTTCTGTCTACTGCCTCTCGATCGGTGAGGGCAAGGCGAAAGCGGTGGTGGTCGCATCGGCTCCTCCCGGCGCGGAAATGGGAGTAAGACCCGACATGACCATCGCCGCGGATCATGCCGCACAGATAACCCCGTCGGTAGTCCTCTGACCGCCGCAGGCAGGGTCCTAGAGACCCAAGACCAAGCATCTTGTTGTTCTTGGTTAAGAAAGGTCGTTGCCCCACACCCCGTTCTGCCCCGACAACGTACTTCCACCCTCGATTGGTTAGGAACCGGTGGTCACCGCTGGCGATCAGCTCCGTGCCGTCTTCCAGCCCCACCCGGTATGCCTGTTTCTGGCTCGACCAGTGTGCCTCGACCCGGGTCTTGACATATCGCCGGTCGCTGCCCTGGCGAACGGTCCCATAGATCTCATCGCCAACCTGAACTTCTGCGAGAGGCTTCGTTCTACCGTCGCCCATCAGGATCGGGGTGTCTCCGCCCATGCAGTAAGTGCAGGCATGGCTGCATCCTCTGAAGGGGTTGATCGTCCAGCTGAACCCGTAGCGCCCTCCCGGCACATGGTTCAGCGCCGAGCGGGCGCGGACCTCGTGGAAGTTGATCCCCATCGCCTCGGGGGCGTCGAAGGTGCGGACGACGGTGCCGTCGCCTACCCCTGGCAGCCGCAGGTCGTTCTCCACTCGCTGCTCGTCCCATCTCATACGAACGTATGTTCGCACGCGATGCGGATGGACAGCTTCGTCTAGACGCTCGAGCCGGTCTCTTCCCGCCGGTAGGCGGCGAGCTGGTCGAGCGCTTTGGCGCGGGCCTTGGATCGGAGCGGCGGCAGCAGCGCGACCAGGTGGCCGCTGGGGCCGAGCGCCTGCTTGGCCCACCTGCGGAAGTCGAACTCGTCGACGTGGTCGACGATCCGGCCGTCCTCGGCAAAACGGAACCGCGCCCGGATGTCGTTGACCACCGGCCGGCCGGTGGAGAAGGTGTAGCGGGCGATCCAGTGGGCGCTGCCGGTCTCCTCGCCGGCCTCGTGCTCGCGGAGCTCGGTCTCCAGGTCGGTGGCGCGGCCGGTCAGCATCCGCCACATCGCCCCTACTTCCTCGCCCTCGAGGTCGCCGAAGGCGGGGTCGCGGAAGTGGGCGCCCGGCGCGTAGCAGGCGGTCATCGCGGCGCCGTTGCACTGTCCGAACGCCGCGTAGAAGCGCTCGATCGTCGCCCTGTTCTCTGCGGCGGCCATGCGCCCACCTTACGCCCTAGCCAGCGGGAAGCTCGCCCCTGATCACGTAGCGGAGGACGTCGACCACCTGCTCGGCGGTGCGGGCGGTCGCCTGGGCGGCGCGGTCGACCTCCTTCAGGGCATGGTCGAGCTCGCCGTCGTGGAGGGTGACGATCGGCTTGCCGAGGGCGGCGGCGTAGCCGGCATCGAAGGCCGCGTTCCACTGGCGGTACTTGTCGCCGAAGCGAACGACGACGACGTCGGCGTCGCGGATCAGCGTCTGGGTGCGGATCGCGTTGACGCCGGCGCCCTTGTGGTCGCGCCAGAAGGCCTCGCTCTCGTCCCCCAGCGTGCCGGTGCCGGCATCGTCGGAGGCGGCGTGGTCGGTGACCGGCGCCGAGAAGACGACCGGCAGCCCGGCCTCGCGTACCCCGGCCTCGATCCGCTCGCGCCAGTCGCTGTGGATCTCCCCCGAGAGGTAGACACTCCAGGTCGGCTCACCCATGAGTTGATCCTAGTGAGAGGCGGAAGCGTCTCAGACGCCGAGTGGTTATCCCTGGTTGGCCGGGGCTCCGCCTCGGCCCATGGCCTCTCTGGCAGTCTGGACGGAAGGCACCGATCGGTGCTCGAAGCCGATGACCGACCTTGCCCAAAGTCTGATCGACGCACTGGCCCTTGGCGGCCTCTACGCGCTGATCGCCATCGGCATCACCCTTACCTACACCGTGATGGGCATGATGAACTTCGCCCAAGGCGAGTTCATCATGCTGCCCGCCTACGCCCTCTTCGTGCTGGCCGGGCTGCCCTTCCCCGTTGCGGTGAGCGCCGCACTCGCCGCCGGGATCGCGATCGCGGTCCTTGCCGAGCGGGTGGCTTTCCGCCCTGTCCGGAACGCCGACCTGGCCGCTCAGCTCGTTACCTCACTTGCCGTGGCGACCATCCTGCAGAACGTCGTCAGCGCGACGGTGGACGCCCGCGCCCAGTCGGTGGCAACGCCCGTGGCTCTGAGCGAATCGAGCCAGATCGGCGCCCTCTCGATACCGAACCTCGAGATCCTCACCATCGCCCTGACCGTGATCGTCCTCGGCGGCCTCGGATGGCTGCTGTATCGGACTCGCATCGGCCTCGAGATGCGTGCGGCGGCGGAGAACTTCGAGATGGCCCGGCTGCTCGGCGTCCGTGCCGACCGCGTGATCACGATCGCCTTCGCGATCAGCGGCGCACTCGCGGCCATAGCCGGGGTGCTGATCGTCATCCAGACGGGTCAGGTCTCTCCGACGATGGGGCTGACTCCGGTGCTGGTCGGCTTCATCGCCGTGGTCATCGGCGGCTTCGGAAGGATCCTCGGCGCCGTGATCGGCGGGCTGGCGCTCGGGGTGCTCTCATCGCTGCTCGGCACCTACCTGCCGGACGGACTGGTTCCGTTCCGTGACGCGATCGTCTTCTCTCTTCCCGTTGCGATCCTGATCGTGAGGCCACAGGGCCTGCTCGGGGCAGCGACCGGGCAGGCGCGCATATGACGGGCCGGGGGCTCCGCTCTCCAGCCTCCGCGGCTGCCTCCCTCGTGGTCCCGCTCGTCCTGGTGGCGCTGACCGCTGCGGTCGGGGCGAGCGGCACCCCCTCTTTCGAAGGGACCGTCACGCTGATCCTCTGCAACCTGATCGTCGTCCTCGGCCTGCAGGTCTTCATCGGCAACAGCGGCGTCTACTCGTTCGGGCAGTTGGGCTTTGCGGCAAGCGGCGCGTATGTCGCAGCCCTGCTCACGCTCCCCGCGACTTTCACCGCCCTGCAGGCGCCTGAGCTGCCGCAGCTGATCGCCGATGCCCAGCTCGGCCCTCTGCTTTCCACTCTGATCGCCGCGGTGGCGAGCGGCTTGCTGGCGGGGGCGGTCGGCTGGCCTCTGATGAGAACTTCGACGCTGGCGATCCCGATCTCGACCTTCGCCTTCCTGATAGTCGCCTACAACGTCCTCGCCAACTGGGACCCGGTTACCGGTGGAAGCAGCGGGCTCGTGAGCATCCCGACGACCACCGGCGTCGAGTCGGCGGGTCTTTGGGCCGGCGTGGCAGTCGTCGCAGCGCTCGCCTTCAAATGGTCGGCAAGCGGCTACCGGCTGCAGGCGTCCCGCGAGGACGAGGTGGCGGCACGCTCGCTCGGCATCGGCCTGATGCGGGAGCGGCTGATCGCGTTCACGATCAGCGGGATGCTCTGCGGCATCGGCGGCGCCCTGGCGGTACACGAGTCCGGCGTCCTGTCGCCCACCACCTTCTACTTCGCCGCCTCGGTGACGACGATCACCATGCTGGTGGTGGGCGGCTCCCGCAGCGTCCTCGGAGCCGTCGTCGGCACCCTCGCGGTGGCCACGGTCAACGAGCTGCTGCGCAACTTCGAGGAAGGCGCCAGCGTGTTCGGGCTGGTCTCGATCGGCGAAACCCCAGGCCTGGCCGCCATCGGCCTCGGCCTGATCCTGCTGGTGACGATGGTGGCGCTGCCGGAGGGACTGAGCCGTGGCCGCGAGGCGGGTGAGATCGAGCCGATCCGCCGAAAGCTGCGTTCTCGAGTTCCGTCGACGTCGCCCGCAGTGGCTGCCACGGACCGGCCGAGGCGGGGGTCCGCCCGAGGACCGGCGGGGAGCCTTCGCGCCGAGGGAGTCTCCCTTGCCTTCTCCGGGTTGCACGTGCTGAGAGAGGTGGAGGTTGCGCTGCCTCCTGGCGAGGCCCTCGGGCTGATCGGCCCGAACGGCGCCGGCAAGACGACGCTCGTCAACGTCCTCAGCGGCTTCCAGGAGCCCGATTCCGGAAGCGTCTTCCTCGACGGGCTCGACGTGACCGGCTGGTCGCCGGCGCGGCTCGTGCGGGCGGGGCTCGGCCGCACGTTTCAGGCAGCGCTCCCCTTCGCGGGGTTGACGGCGATGGAGAGCGTCGCCGTGGGTGCGATGGGCGTGGGAGTCGGCCGGCGACGCGCCGTGGACATAGCCGCAGACGTCCTCGAGCGCCTCGGCCTGAGCGAACAGGCGCAAAATCCTGCCGGCCTGCAGGCGCCAGGGAACCAGAGGCTGCTGGGGATTGCCCGCGCCCTGGCCACCGGGCCGCGCTGCCTGCTGCTCGACGAGCCCGCGGCAGGGCTGGATGACGAGGAGTGCCGGCAACTGGTCGCCATTCTCCGCGCGGTGATCCGGGACTTCGGCTGCGCGATCCTGCTGATCGAGCACGACATGAACGTGGTGATGGACCTCTGTTCGCAGGTGCAGGTGCTCGACGACGGCGCGACGGTCGTGGTGGGCACCCCCGAGGAAGTCCAAGCCCACCCCGCCGTGGTCGAGGCCTATCTCGGCACGTCATACGCAGCGGGCGCACATGCTTGAGCTGCGCGGGCTGAAGGTCGCCTACGGTGGCGTCGAGGTTCTCCACGGCGTCGAGATGAGCCTCGGCGAGGGGGAGGTGGTCGGCATCGTCGGCCCCAACGGCGCCGGCAAGAGCTCGCTCTTGCGTGCGATCTGCGGCCTCACGCGCTCGAACGCCGGCGAGATCAGCTTCGAAGGCAGGTCTTTGCGCGGGCTTGCGCCGGAGGAGATCGCGAGGTTGGGAATTGCTCTGGTGCCCGAGGGTCGGCAGATCTTCGGCACCCTGACCGTGACAGAGAATCTGCGCCTGGCCGTAGAAGGCGACGGGAGCGACACGATGGAGTCGGTCCTGGAGCGGCTTCCGATCCTGCGGGAGCGAGCCGGACAGCGTGCCGACCGCCTCTCGGGCGGTGAGCAGCAGCAGCTCGCGGTGGCCCGCGGGTTGCTGCGCAAGCCGCGACTGTTGATCCTCGACGAGCCCTCGCTCGGCCTCGCACCGAAGATGATCGACGTCATCTACGGGTTGCTCGGGGAACTTCGCGCGGAGGGAGCGACGATGCTCCTCGTCGAGCAGAACGCAGCGCGGACGATCGACTTCTGCCAGCGAAGCCTGGTGCTCGCCGGTGGCAGGATCCGCGCGAGCGGAAGGCGCGAGGAGCTGCAGCGCAACCCCGAGGTCCTGCGTGCTTACATGGGAAGACAGTTATAGGGCCGGAGAAAAGATGACTGACGATCACCCCGCCTTGCCGCCGAGCAGCGAAGACGTAGCACTGGCGCTGCGCCACTGTTGGCAGCCGGTGGCGAGGCTGGAGGACCTCGAGGACGGACCTCGGCGAGCGGTACTGCTCGACGAGCCCCTCGCCGTCTTCCTCACCGAGAACGGCGAGGCGGCCGTAGTCGCCGACCGCTGCGCCCACCGTGGCGCTCTGCTCTCGATGGGCAAAGTCTGCGGCGACAGCATCCAGTGTCCCTACCACGGCTGGGAGTGGGCGGGCGACGGCGCCTGCACCCGGATTCCCTCGCTCGCCGATCAACGTCAGATCCCCCCACTGGCTCGGATCCCGTCATATCCGGCTCGGGTGCATTGGGGACTCGTCTGGACGACGCTGGAGGAGCCGCTGACCGACGTGCCCGACGTTCCGTGGTTCGATCCGGGCAAGTGGACGTGGGGTCATGGCGCCCCCTTCGAGCTGCCGGTCGCCTTCGGGTTGATGATCGAGAACTTCCGCGACGTCGCCCATTTCGCCTTCGTCCACGAGGCCACCCTGGGGGCGCAACCGGCGGTGGTCGAGCCGCTGACGCCGGAGAGGAACGGGCTCGAGGTGAGGCTCCGCCGGAACATGGAATGGGGAGACGAAGCAAGCGCGGTGTGGGGCCCGTTGCGAGAGATGCACTACCACACGATCGCGCCCAACTTCACCTCGGCGCAGATGTTCACCGACGAAGGCGAACGCTGCCTGCTCCACGTCGCCCGCGCCATCAGCGCGACCGAGTCGATGCACTACTGGATCGAGGGGGGACTTGAGAACTACGACGAGGAGCGCCTCGCGAATGTGATCGCCTACGACGCCGGTATCTATGCCGAGGACGTGGCCGTCCTCTCGAAAGTCCAGCCGCCCGAACTGTCGCTGGATCCCAATGCAGACATCAACACCCTCGCCGATCGGTACACGCTCGCCTACCGAGAGACGTATGCGGATTTCGTCGACCAGGCCCTCGCCAAGCGCAGCGCTCTAGCCGCGCCAGTGGCCAGCTGATCTCATTCGCCGTACTCGGGGATGAACTGCGGCTTGACCTTGGCTACCAGCTTCGGCTTGCCGCCCGAGAGGACGTACATCGGCCAGATCCGGCTCGGGTAGTGGTCGTCCGCGCTGTAGGAGATTTTCCCGAGGATCGTGTTGTGCGGCTTGGCTTCGAGAGCATCGGCCAGCGCGCTGCCATCGACGCTGTGCGTTTCCTCGATCGCGTCGAACATCAATTGGCCGGCGGCGTACCAGGCCAGGAGGTTGGTCGCGATGTCAGTGTCGATTCCAGCCTTCCCGAGATGATCGAGCAGTTTTGCGGTGGCCTCGTCCGGCGGGTCGTAAACCGATCCGTTCGAGGTGAAGTAGATGTCGTCGGTGTTGGGAATGCCCTTCAGCCAAAACAGGCCGTCGAAGGCCGTCGGCCCATAGATCGGCAGATCGACTCCCGCAGCGCGGATCTGCTTGATCGCTGCGGCACCCCCGGGCGGATAGGAGCACATGACGACGGCGTCGGCATCGGAGCTTTTCAGCTTGCTGACCTGGCTCGAGATCGAGGCGTCGGTGTTCTCGAAGTCGACGGAATCCGCGATCGCCCCGCCAAGCTCTTCCCAGCTCTGCTCGAAGCCGGAGCAGGCCGCCTTGCCGTAGATGATCGTCGTGTCCCGGAAGAGGAACGGGTGCCTGATGCCCTTGCCGTGGAGGAATGAGGCCGCGGCGCTCACCTCGCTGAGGAGGCTCGGGTTCGAGCTAAAGGAGAGGCGACCGGACGTCGGGGGCCCAAAGCCCGGCTCGTTGACGATCGCGAAGTTGAGCATGTCGTGTTCCTCGGCGAGCGGAGATCCGGCTGCCGCGGTCAGCCCCTCGCCGCTGAAGACGAGCAAGTCCGCACCGTCTTCGATCACCTTCTGCACCGCCAGCACGGCTTGCTGGGGCTCGGAACGGGTGTCAACCTGGATCACCCGCAGCTTGTGGCCGTCGATCCCGCCGCGAGCGTTGGTTTCCTTTGCGAGCTGTTCGAGCGCGGCGATGGCGTCGTCGTAGACCGCCATGTAGCCGGTCTTGGCAATCGCGGCGCCGATCACTATTTCCTCCGGGAGCCCTGACGAGGACGAGTCTTCATCCGGATTGCCGCTGCCCCCGCAGCCGCCCAGCAGAATCAGGGCGAAAATCAACAGTAATGGGACTGGTTTTGCGATTTGGCGCATTGCTATTCCAATAGAGGACTGAACAGGGTTTCGAATCCGCATCCTAGGCACGCGTCTTCATCCACCTCTTCCCCGCCCCCGCTCGAGCGAGGTGGCGGCCTCGTAGTGAAGCTGTGAGATGTCGCTGCGGGCGAGGATGCGGGTCAGCTCGACGGGGTGTTCTTCGCTTTGGCCCGCGGAAAACCCGTACTGGAAGAGGCGGCCGATAAAGATAGGATCCCCAGTACGGGCGCCGAGGCTTTTGGCGGTCCATGGCCCACAGGAGGAACTCTCGAACGAAGCGTCGATTTGGCCCAGCCTCGGGGACTCGCCGAGGACGGGCTGTTCGCCGCTCTGGAGCGAGATCGCAGCACCCAGCAGCCAGGGCACCCGCCCGACGGGGAAAAAGGAGTCGATCAAGCAGATCGGTTTGTCGACGCGGAGGATCGAGGTGACCTGAGCGACGGTCTCCCCCTGGGAGACATCGAGGAAGTCGGCAATCGCCTGGTCGTTGGTCTGCCGGCGAATGCGCAGGACGGCGATCCGCGACTGGCTGAAGGGATCCTCCCGCAGGGAGCGGATCAGGCCCCTGATCGGCACCCGGCGCTTCGGCGCGGAGACGTAGGTCCCCGAGCCGCGGCGGCGATAGATGTCCCCGTCGCGTTCGAGCAGGCTGAGGGCCGGGCGAACGACCGCGCGGGAGACGTCGAAATACTCTTCGATCTCGCGCTCCGAGGGAAACAAGGTGTCGGGCTCCCAACCACCCCCCTCGAGCCTCTGCTTGAGGATCTCACCGAGCTGGTAATAAAGGGGAACCTGGCCGCCGCGCTCGGGCCGGCGGAGTCCCTCGAGGCCGATCGAAGAGGGCCGTTTGCGGCGGCCGCCCGAGGCGGGCTTCTCCGAATCCACTCAACTCACCGAGCGCGTGTAGCTGAAGGGACCCGTCATTTCCTGACATCCTAAGTTGAGCTACCGCTGAGCCTTGGGGTGCGCGCTGCGGGGCCGGCTAGTTGTTACTACAGGAACCGCTCAGGCGTCAGCCGGAATGGCGACGCCGGCGGTCTGCTCCTCGAAGTGCTTGCTGAGCATCGTCACCTGCCCCTGGTAGTTCGATCCCAGGTCGGAGCCGTAGAGTCGCTCTGCCGGAGCAGACATCCACTCGAGGCCGAGCTTGCAGACCGGCTGGCGGTGCTCGACCATGAAGGAGACGTCGCGGGCCCGGACCTCCAGCGCGGCACGGCTGCCATGACGCCCGCCCTCCGGGTCGTAGCCGAACCCCGGGTCGAAGAAGCCGGCGTAGTGGGTCCGCAGCTCCCCCGCGGTGGGGTCGTAGGCCATCATCTCGGCCGCGATCTGCGGCGGGATGCAGACGCCCTCGGCGGAGAGCAGGAGGTAGAAGATCTCCGGCTCGAGCACGACCTTGCTGCCGGGCTCGGGGTAGACCGGGTCCCAGTAGTCGGTCCAGCGATAGGCGCGGATGCGGGACAGATCGACCGGGAGGCTGTTCTTCTTCGCCCGGTAGCCGACCACCCTGTCCGTCGGCCCCGAAAGGTCGAGGCTGAGGAAGAGGCCGTCCGACACCGCCATCTCCGACTGGCGCAAAGCGTGTGAGTCCAGGTAGAGCAGCGGGAACTCGTCCTGCAGCTCGCGGATTTCTTCGTCGGCGAGGCGTACGTCGCCTCGCGCCAGCCGCAGCTGGTTGAGCGAGAGCCCGGTTTTCACCTGAATCGCGAAGGAGCGCGGGACGATCTCCAGGTAGAGCCTGCCGCGGTAGCCGGCGCGGATGTCGTCGAAGCGGTGGTGGCGGTCGGTGATCACCCGGGTGAAAACGTCGAGGCGGCCGGTCGAGCTCTTCGGGTTGGCCTTGGCCCGCACGTCCTCGGGCAGGTTCAGCTCCTCGATCAGCGGCACCAGGTAGGGGCGGTCGCGCTCGAGCACAGCCCCGTCGCGAAGGTCGACGCGCTGGAAGGCGAGCCCGTCGATCTTCTCCTCCACCGTCGAGTCGACGTCGGGCAGGAAGGAGCAGCGCAGCGCCCAGGCGAAGTCGCCGAGGCGCAGGTCGATGCTCGCCGGCTGCACCGCCTGCGGCCGGATCCGGTACTCGCCCGAGGTGACCCACTCGGCCTCGATCGCCCGCTTCAGTGCCTGCGAGGGAAGAACGCCGCGCCTGGGTTCGCTCATCCGGCGAAGACTATTCGCCGTGCCTCCTCCGTGCCGAGGTAGGAGGCGAGGGTGAACTCGAGGATTTCCGGAAAAAGCTCGCTCAACCGTTCGCCCTCCCCAGCCAGGATGCGCCGCCCGAGCAGGGAGGCGATGCCGCCGATCACGGCTTCGCCGGTGGCCTCCGGTACGTCGCTGCCCGCTCGCGGCTGCGGGGCCCCTTTGCCGAGGATGGGGACGAAGGACTCCAGCGCGGCTTGGTAGCGGTCGTGGATGCCGCGGCCGGCTCGCAGCCCTTCGACCAAGGCGATGCCGGCGAGCGCCGGATCCTCGTCGAACAGATCGAGCAGGGCAGAGATGGCGGCGTCGACGCGATCGACCCACGCTTCTCCCGCCGCCGCCTCGCAGGCGCTGACGACCTGCTCCCGGATTCGCTCGATCGCCGCGTCATAGGCAGCGACAAAGCAGTCATCCTTACTTTCGAAGTGTTTGTAGAAGTCGCTCTTGGAGACGGCCGCGCGCTGTCCTATCAGTGCAACGGTGGTTTCGTGGTACCCCACCTCGTAAAGCGCCTGGGTGAGGCCTGCAATCAGCCTTTCACGCTGATTTCGCGCTACGAACTCCGGTGAAAGCCCATGACGTCCCCGCGGTAGTCGGTCCATTCCAGCATTGAGTCTGGCACCGTACTGTCACTCTCGGCTCCCGATGTCCACCACCTTTCCCACGCCGAGGTACGGCGACAGGACGAACTGGGAGAGTTCCGGCAGCAGCTCCGGGGCCCGCTCCGCTTCGCCGCGGCGGATCTGGAGTTGGAGGATCCAGGCGACTCCGCCGACCAGCGACTCCTCGATCGTCGCCGGCAGCTCCACCTCCGCCGGAGCGCTCCTGCGGAACAGATCGACGAAATCGCGCACGCCGGCGTCGTACAGGCGAGCCGAGCTGGGGGTGGCCGAGATCGCCTCGACCATGCACATGCGCGACGCCGCCGGGTTCTCGGCGACGTAGTCGAGCAGAGCCTCGAGGCCGGCGACGATGCCCGCCTCGGGCGAGTCGGCCTCGGCGCAGGCGCCTTCGACGAGCTCGCGCATCTCGCTCATCGTCGCGTCGATCGCCGAGAGGAAGAGGTCCTCCTTGCCGTCGAAGTTGTCGTAGAGGGTCTTGCGGGCAACGGCCGCCCGGCGGACTATGTCGGCGATCTTGGTCGCCTCGTAGCCGCTGCCGGCGGTGAGCTCGGCGATCGCGTCCATCATCCGCCGCCGCTTGTGGCTGGCGACGAACTCGCGAGGCAGCTCGGGGCGCATCGCGCTCATCCGCGGCTCTCCTCTCCGGATCGAGAAATTTGGGTGGTCCTCAAACCACTGCGGCGATTTCCTATGTTCTGGTACCGTGATAAAACTTGCGTTGTTTTTAATGGAAACTTGTGAGTTCCTCGGTGCCATTCGATCGAATCCAGCTGAGCCAAGAGACCCTCCTCACTGCGATTGGTGGCGATTGGCCTCCCGAGCAGGTCGAGGCGGCCCTCGAACTGCTTGCCAACAGCAGCGGCAAATTCCCCTCTGGGGTGCGCAAGCTTCCCCCTGACCTGATTCGCGCGATCCAGCGAGAGCGCCTGATCGTAGCGATGCTGAGTGCCGCTGCAGACCTCGGGTACCTGGAAACCAACGTCCAGGACGTGATCGACCGGGCCGGCGTCTCCCGCCCGACCTTCTACGAGCACTTCTCCAACAAAGAAGACTGCTTCCTCGCCGCCTTCGACACCAGCGCCGAGCGTCTGCGGGCGACGGTGCGCGCAGCCGCGCGGGGCGGCGGCAAGGTCTGGCACGATCGGGTGCGGCTCGGGCTCGAGGCGCTGCTGAGCTTTGCCAGCCGCGAACCGGAGACCGCCCGCACGATGGTGGTCGAGGCCCGGGCCGCCAGCGCTGCTGCGGTTAGGCGTCGTGTCGAACTTCTGGACGACTTCGCCCAGTGCCTCGATTCGGAGGCCCGGGAGCTGCTCCCGGAGAGCCGCTCCCACACCGCCCTGACCGCGGCCGGGATCGTCGGCGGCGTCGAATCGCTGCTCTATTCCCGCCTTTGCAAGCAGGAGTACGACCAGCTCGAGTCGCTTCTGCCCTCGTTGATGTACTTCGTGGTGCTCCCCTACGAGGGTCATAAGGCGGCGGCTGAGGCATTCGCGGTCAACTAGATCCAGATTACTAAAATTGGACAATAAGTACAGCCTTTTTCTCGGTCGCATCGCTTAGGGTCGAAGCGATGCGAAATCCCCGTCTCGTCCGGGCAGCTCTGGTCCTGCTTCTCGCCCCCGCCCTCGCGATCGGCCTGACCGCCTCCTTCCTCCCTCGCACCTTCTACGAGGACTTCCCCTTCCTCACCAACTGGGTGAGCCTCCTCCCCCCTTACAACGAGCACCTGACCACCGACGTCGGCGGGCTCTACCTCGGCTTCGCGGTGCTCCTCGGTTGGGCCGCCTGGACGCTGGACCGGACCCTCGTGCGAGCCGTCTGCAGCGCCTGGATCCTCACCGCCGGCCTGCACCTGATCTTCCACGCCGGCCACCTCGGCGGCTTCGGCGCCGCCGACGCCGTCGCCGAGATCCTCACCCTGGCGCTGCTCCTCGTCCCGCCGGCGCTGGCCCTCTGGGCCTCGGCTCCCGGCGCCGCGACTCCGAAGCCGCCGCGACCCTAGAATCAGTCGCCTGACGGCAAACCTGGAGGGGTGCCGGAGTGGTTGAACGGGGCAGTCTCGAAAACTGTTGGCGTCGCAAGGCGCTCGTGGGTTCGAATCCCACCCCCTCCGTTGCTTTTCTCGCCGTTCTCAAGCGGGATGGCGCTGCGGCCGAAGAGACCTTGTGGCCGCCGGCGAGCAAACTCGCGTGGGTCGATTCTTCGACCGTCGCCCGCGCCTGCTGCGCGCCCTGGCGCTGGTCGCGCTGATCTGGGGGGCCGGCTACCTCACCTGGCGCATCGGCTGGAGCGGCGAAGGCGCCAACCCGGTCGCCTTCGCGATGCTGCTGGCCACCGAGGTCTACGGCCTCTATGCCCTGGCGATCCTCGCCTGGTTCTCCTGGTCGCGACCGCCGGCGGAGCGCCCGGCCGCGACCCCCGGCCGCAAGATCGACGTCTACGTCTGCACCTACGACGAGCCGACGGAGGTGGTGATGGCGACCCTCGCCGGCTGCCGGGCCCTCACCTACCCGCACACGACCTACCTGCTCGACGACGGTCGCCGGCCGGAGATGCGCGAACTCGCCGAGCTGGCCGGAGCCGAGTACCTGACCCGCGACGACAACGCCCACGCCAAGGCGGGCAACCTCAACGCGGCCCTGCCGCGGACCGACGGCGACCTCGTCTTCGTGCTCGACGCCGACCACGTGCCGATGCCCGACGCGCTGGACGCGCTGGTCGGCTACTTCGACGACGAGCGGATGGCGATCGTGCAGACGCCGCACGACTTCTTCAACCACGATTCCGTCCAGCACTACGTCCTCGGCCGCCACGAGCAGTCGCTCTTCTACCGGGTGATCTGCCCGGGCAAGGACCGCCACGGGGCCGCCTACTGGTGTGGCTCGGCGGCCCTCATCAACCGCCACGCCCTGCTCGAGATCGGCGGCGTCGCGACCGAGACGATCGCCGAGGACTTCCACACCACGATCCGGTTGCAGCGCCACGGCTGGCGCACGCGCTACCACGACGAGGTCCTGGTCCAGGGCCTGGCGCCGCACGACCTCGACGGTTACCTGCTGCAGCGCGACCGCTGGGCCCGCGGCAACCTCGCCGTCTTCACCCTGCCGGAGTCGCCGCTGCGGGCGAAGACGCTGAACCCGCTGCAGCGCCTCTCCTTCCTCGCCAGCCTGCTCGCCTACCTGGCGCCGCCGATGCGCCTGCTGCTGCTCCTCACCCTCGGCCTCGTGCTCTGGACCGGGGAGCTGCCGATGAAGATCAGCGTCGCCGCGCTGGCGGCGCTGTGGGTCCCCTACCTGCTCCTCAACCTCGGCGCCGGCGCCTCCCTGGCGCGCGGCTACATGCGGGTGCCGGAGTCGGCCCACTACGAGCTGCTGACGATGGAGATCTACACCCGCGCCCTGCGCTGCGCCGTCGTCCCCGGGAGGACGGCCTTCAAGGTGACGCCGAAGCAGGGGCGGGACGGCGGCGGCCTGGACGCCGTTCGCAAGCTCCACCTGGTCCTCTTCTGCACCGCCCTGGTGGGCCTCGGGACGCTGATGCGGCTGCTCGACCTCGCCGGCGTCGGGCCGCTGCCCGACCTGCCCGGCATCGCCGCGGTCGTCGTCCCCCTGCTCGGCCTCTTCGAGCTGCGGCGGCTCGTGGCGACGAGCCTGGCCGTCGGCCGCCGCCGCCAGCGGCGGCTCGTCTACCGCTTCGAGGGCGATGCGCCGGCGAACCTCTACGGCCCGGGGAGCCACACCACCGCCCGCCTCGTCGACGCCTCCGCCGCCGGCCTGGGGATGGTCGCGACGACGCCGGTGCCGGTGGGCAGCACCCCTGCCGTCCTGCTGGGCCTGACCGACGCCGCCGGAAACGAACACGAGGTTGCCGCCAAGGTCGAGGTGCGGACCTGCCGCGAGGCCGACGGCCGCTTCCTGATCGGCGCGACGATCCTCGAGATCGACCCCGACGCGAGGCTGCGGCTGATGGAGTGGTGCTACGTCGTCTGCAGCCACGAGCGACTGCGGGGTCACCGCCCCGACGCGCCTCTGCCGGAGTCCGAGGCGATCGTGGTCGCGCTCGACGACTACCGCCCGATCCCGGCCCGGCCCTCGATCCCGGCTCTGCGCCAAGCGTAAGGCGCTACCCTTGCCTGACGCGCCGGTTCGTTGAACCGACGCAGGGGAATGGAGAGGACCGGCACTATCGGCCAAGAAATGCCGGCCCTCCCACGCTGCAACGAAGCGTCGTCAGAGAGAGCTCCATTACACCCGCTGAGTATAGAGTTGACCTCATACCAATCGCGGGATACCTGATTAAGAATCAGCTAGTTCCGGAAGCGGAGAGGGTGGGATTCGAACCCACGAGGCGGGTTAACCCCGCCCACGCGATTTCCAATCGCGCTCCTTAAGCCACTCGGACACCTCTCCGGGACTCCCACAGGGTATCGGCGCTCTAGCTGCGGCGACTGGCGAAGAAGTCACGCAACAACGCGGCGCACTCCTCCTGGCGGACGCCGCTCACCAGCTCGGGGCGATGGTTGAGCGCCGGCTCGGCGAGGACGTCGAGGACGCTGCCGCAAGCGCCCGCCTTCGGGTCCGGCGTGCCGTAGACGACCAGCGGGATGCGGGCGAGGACGATCGCCCCGGCGCACATCGCGCAGGGCTCGAGCGTGACGAACAGCGAGGTCCCCGCCAGGCGCCAGCCGCCGAGCGCCTCCGCGGCCGCGCGGATCGCCAGCACCTCGGCGTGGGCGGTCGGGTCGCGGCGCAGCTCGCGCTCGTTCCCGGCCCGGGCGAGCAGCTCCCCGTCGCGGAAGACGGCGGCGCCGATCGGCACGTCGCCGTGCGCCTCGGCCTGCCGCGCCTCCTCGAGGGCAACCGCCATCCCGGCTTCGAGCTTGCTCGCGTCCACGATGCGGCAGTATGAGCACCGGCAACTTCCGCGGCAACGCGGTGTTTGAGTGACCGAGTCGGACGCGGGGGTTCCGGCCCGGCACGAAAAGACGATGAGAAAGCTTCTGCGCACCCTCCTGCTGCCTTCGGCGGTCGCTGCCCTGGCGATCGCGGCGGCGCCTGCCGCCGCGGCGACCGGCGTCTCCGCCGCCCACGGCTTCGCGCCCCGGCAGCTGCTGGTCAAGTTCGAAGGCGAGAAGCGCGGTCGCGCCATCGAGCTCGAGCCGGGGGTCGGCGTGCTGCGAGCGGCCAGGGCCCTGAGCCGCAACCCGCGCGTCGCCTATGCCGCTCCGAACTACCTCGCCACCGCCTCGGCACCTCAGGAGCCCCCCTACGACCCGAACGACTCGGGCGCTCTGGAAGGCGGCCCGGAAGCATCCTCGGCCGCCGGCGGTTGGGCCTACAAGCAGTGGAACCTCCTCGCCCCCGAAGGCGCGGCAAGCGGCGGGATGCCCGTCTCCCCGGGCGGGATCGACGCCCCGGCCGCCTGGCGGAACCTGATCAAGTGGGGGCGCCCGGGTGCGGCCGACGTGATTGTCGCCGTCCTCGACAGCGGCATCGCCTACCGCTCGCAGGGCTCCCGCTTCCGCCGCAGCCCCGACTTCGGCCCCGGCCAGTTCGTCTCCGGCTACGACTTCGTCGACGGCGACCGCGTCCCGCTCGACGAAAGCGGCCACGGCACCCACGTCGCCGGGACGATCGGAGAGAAGACCGACAACGGCGTCGGCCTCGCCGGGCTCGCCTACGGGGCGAAGCTGATGCCGGTGCGGGTGCTCGACCGCGAAGGCCTCGGCAACGCGCTGGCGATCGCCAAGGGCATCCGCTTCGCCGTCGCCCACCGCGCCCAGGTGATCAATATGAGCTTCAACTTCGACTGCGGCAAGCGGGTGCCGCTGGTCGACGAAGCGCTGCGGGAAGCCTACGAGCGGGGCGTCGTCACGGTCGCCTCGGTCGGCAACCTCGGCTCGGAGAGCTGCGTCTCGGCGCCGGCGACGGGGCCGCGGGTGATCGGCGTCGGCGGCACCACCGAGGGGGCCTGCCTCGGCAACTACTCGCTTGCCGGCGCCGGGGTCGACATCGTCGCCCCCGGCGGCGGCGTGCCGCAGAGCCGCTGCCCGTCGGTCGCGGCGCGGCCGATCTACCAGGTGACCCTCTGGCCGGACAGCACCACGACCTTCGCGATCCCCTCCAACTACGTCGGCACCTCGATGGCCGCCGCCCACGTCTCCGGCGTCGCGGCGATGGTCCTCGCGACCGGCTCCGTCAACCCCGGCCTCTCCCCTTCCGCCCGGGTCCGCAAGGTGGCCAAGCTGCTGCGCCAGACGGCCCGCGACCTGGGGCTGCCGCGGGTTCAGCAGGGCGCCGGACTGGTCGACGCCGCCGCGGCGACCTCGGTCTTCCCCCGGTTCTCGCGACCCTGAGGACTAGGTGGTACGGACGATGATGACCGAGCAGGGAGCGTGGTGGGAGACGTTGTTCGGCACGCTGCCGAGCAGGTAGCGACGCGCCCCCGTCATCCCCTTGTTGCCGACGACGATCAGGTCGGCCTTGGTTTCTTCGGCGACGTTGAGGATCGCGTCGGCGGGATCGGCCTCGACCGCGTGCGTCTGGACCTCGACCCCGGCGGCTTTCGCGTCGGCGGCGGCGGCGTCGAGGACGATGTTGACGTCCTCGCGCGGCCCGAGCTCGTACTCGACGTCGGCGGGCGCCCCCGGCTCGACCTGCGAGCGCCGGGCCGCGTTGGAGCTGTAGGCGCTGACGATCCCGACCTGAGCGCCGGTGAGCTTCGCCAGCTCGATCGCCTGGGTCACCGCCTGCGCGGCGGTGTCGGAGCCGTCGGTCCCAACCACTATGCGAGTGAACATGCCGCGATACTAACGCTGCTTCGCCGGGAGGTCGCGAAAGCCGTCGCCGAGAATTTCGGTCGGCGTGGTCGAGAGACGGTAGATCGCGATCACCATCGCCGCGAAGAGGCAGGCGACGAGCACGACCATCCCGACTTTCCAGATCCAGGGCACGGGGGAACCCTAGAGGTTGGTTTGCGCGGCGTTAGGGTGGGGCGATGGCCCTGGAGAAGGTCGCGGACGGCGTCTGGCTGCTGCGCGGAGATTTCCGCGGGGCGATGAACATCTACTTCCTCGAGGACGGCGACGGGGTGGTCCAGTTCGACGCCGGCACCAAGGCGATGCGGAAGAAGGCGAAGGCGGCCGCCGAGGATCTCGGCGGGCTGAAGCGGGTGGTGCTCGGGCACGCGCACGCCGACCACCGCGGCACCGCTCCTTACATGGACGTGCCGGTCCTCTGCCACCCGGACGAGAAGGTCGACGCCGAAGGCGACGCCGCGATCGCTCCCTACATGGACCTCTCCCAACTGCCGGTGGCCTGGGTGCGCTGGCTCTATCCGTTCCTGCTGCGGCGCTGGGACGGCGGCGCGGTGCGGATCGCCGACACGGTGATCGAAGGCGACCAGGTCGCGGGCTTCGAGGTCATCCACTTCCCGGGGCACGCGCCGGGGCTGATCGGGCTCTGGCGCGAGAGCGACCGGGTGGCGCTGGTCTCCGACGTCGTCTACCTGGTCGACTCGGCGCGGCTGAAGCCGCTGCCCGAGGGCGAGGCCAGCGTCCCCCACCCCGCCTGGGCCTGGGACCACGCCAAGGCGAAGCAGTCGCTGCGGCGGCTGGCGGCGCTGGAACCGCGCGTCGTCGGCGCCGGGCACGAGCATCCGCTGCGGGGCGAGAACCTGCGCGAGACGCTCGAAGCGGCGGCCGAGAAGTACTGAAACCGCTCGCTGCCTTAAGTTCCAGCGCCTGATGATCGCGACCTACGCCTCGGCGGCGCTGATCTGCGCCGTCTCGCTGCTGGTCGGCCGCGCCGTCCTCTCGCTCGCCGGCAGGCGGGAGTGGAGCTGGCTGGAGCCGGCGGTCGGCTTCGGCGCCGTGCTGACGGTGACCGGCGCGCTGGCCCGCGCGCCCGGCCACGGCACCTCGGCGACGCTGGGGCTGGCGGCGCTCGTCGTCGCCGCGGCGCTGGTGCTCTGGCGAATCGGCCTTCGTCCCTTGTCGCCCCCTGGGCTACGAAGGACGAACGCCGGAGGATCTGCGTGGCGGGAAGGGCTGCCGGTGGCGCTCGTCATCGCCCTCATCCTGGCGATCCCGTTCGCGGTCAGCGGCCGCTGGGGGCTGCTCGGCGTCGGCTTCAACAACGACCTCGGCCTGCACCTCGCCTGGGCCGAGTGGCTGCGCAGCGGCTTCGGGCCCGCGGCCGACCCCGGCTACCCGCTGGGCCCGCACGGGCTGGCGGTGGCGACGGCGACCGTGCCAGGGATCGGCCTCGGCCAGGCCTTCCTCGGCGAGATCGTCGCGATCGGCGTGATGACCGGCCTCACGGCGTTGGGCGCGCTGCGAGGAATGACCCCTGGCAGGCGCACCCTCGCCGCCGCCCTCGTGGCCATCCCCTATCTCGCAGCCTCCTACTACGCCCAAGCAGCCTTCAAGGAGCTGGCCGAGGCCCTGCTCGTCCTCGCCTTCGCGATCTACCTGACCAGCTTCGACGCCCAGCGCTCATCCGAGCCAGACGGCCAGAGCAAGGGGGGTCTCTCGCCAGACACTCGACATCGAGCACCGCGAGATGTGTCTGGCGCGCGACCCCCCTTGCTCTGGCCCCTCCCGCCCCTGGCGCTCTTCGGCGGCATCTTCTTCTCCTACTCCTTCGCCGGCGTCGCCTGGCCGGTCGCGATCCTCGTTTTCTGGAGCCTGACCCTGCCGGAGGTGCGAGCAGCGCTGCGACCGCGCTCGCTCCTGCGCTTCCTCCTGCGCCCGGCGACGCTGCTCACCGTCGCGATCCTCGCGGGACTGGCGGTCCTGGTCACCGTGGTCGGCCCCTTCGGCTTCGCCAGCAGCTTCAACAAAGTCGCCGGCAGCAACACCTACGGGCCGGTCTCGCCGTTGGAGGCCCTCGGCATCTGGCCGGCCTCGAACTACCGCCTCGACGCCGCCGGCGGCGCCCGCTACCCCGGCCTCGCCGGCGCGATCGCGATTCTCGCCCTGCTTGTCGGCGTCGCCTGGTGGGTGCGGCGGCGGGAAGCCACGATCCCGATCGCCCTCGGCGCCGGCGCCCTGCTGTACCTCGTCTCCCTGCCCTCGGCCGGCGACTACTCCCAGGCCAAGGCGCTGATGATCATCGCCCCGCTGGCGATGCTCGTAATCGTCCGCCCCCTGCTGACCGAATTCCCAGCGGCGCGTTCGTCTGTTCCTTCTCGGTCCTCTGCAACGAAAAGGAACAGGTGGAGGGTGGGGTGGGCGGTGCTGGCGGTGGCGTTCGTCGGCGGGGCGGTGTGGTCGAGCTTCCTGGCGCTGCGGGATGCGCCGGTCGGGCCGCCGGGGCACGGGTCGGAGCTGCAGGCGTTCCTGCCGATCCTGCACGGGCAGCCGGTCCTCTACGCGGGGCAGGACCGCTACGCCGCCTACGAGCTGCTCGGCGCCGACACCCACGTGCCGCTGGTCGAGTTCCCCGACGACGACGTCTCCCCCAACCCGGAGAAGCCGTTCGACACCGGCGACGCCTACAGCCCGATCGACTTCGACTCCTTCTCGCGCGGGACGCTCGACCGCTTCCCCTACGTGATCACCGGCCGCGCCGCCTGGAACAGCCAGGCGCCACCCAACTTCGAGCGCGTCGCCAGCACCGCCTCATACGTGCTCTGGAAGCGGACCGGGCCGACGCCGGAGAACCGCCACGTCCTGCTCGAGGGGACCGAGGCCGCGGCCCTGGCCGGCTGCGACGCGCCGGAGATCCGCATCCTCCTCTCCGACCCGGGCCGGGCCGGGCTCTTCCCCGATGTCGTCATCGGCCACAAGGACGCCTGGACCGACGGCAGCGTGCTGGGGACCGGCGCCGAGACTTCGCAGGCGCTGCAACTGCCGGCGGGCAGCTGGAACCTCTCGCTGCAGTACTTCTCCCCCTTCGACCTCACCCTCTCGGCGCCCGGCTTCCGGGAGGAGCTGCCGGCGGCGCTCGACGGCCAGCGCCCGAACACGATCAGCCTCGGCAACAACGGCCAGTTCTGGCCCGCCGGCCGCTTCGAGAGCGACGGGGGGCCCGTCGTCTTCTCCCTGCGCACGGCCGAGGCGAGCGCCCTGCAGAGCCTGGCCGGCTACGACGGCAAGGCCTACTTCGGCGAGCTGGTCGCCATCCCGGCGGAGCCGCACCGCACGGTGCCGCTCGGGCGGGCCTGCGATTCGTGGGTCGACTGGTACGAAGCGGCTGAGACGCCCTAAGGCGGATCAGGCGGTCTTCGCCGCGGCCTTGGTCGCCTGGCGCTCGGGCGAGACGCGCACCACGTCCCAGGCGAGCCCGACCCTCTCCAGCCCGTTGATCACCAGCGACGAGATGTCGACCTGCCACCAGCGCAGCCCGTGGGTGGCCGAGGTGGGGAAGGCGTGGTGGCTGTTGTGGTAGGCCTCGCCGAGGGTCGGGATCGCGATCAGCGCCAGGTTGCGCGACTCGTCGCTGGTCTCGAATTCGCGGCGGCCGAAGGTGTGGCAGAGCGAGTTGATGCTGTAGGTGAAGTGGTGCAGGACGAAGACCCGGACCAGGCCGCCCCAGAGCAGCCCGGTGAGGCCGGCGGCGACGGTGCCGCCGACGATCCAGCCGAGGAAGAAGGGGAGCAGGAGGCCGAGGATCGCCCAGTAGATGAAGGTGCGGTCGACCCAGTTGATCACGGGATCCTTGATCAGGTCCGGCGCGAACCGCTCCTTGTTGCCGCGCTGGGTGTGGATGAAGATCCAGCCAACGTGGGCGTGGAAGAGGCCCTTCATGGCCCCCTTCCAGCCGCCGCCGTGGTCGACGTGGGGGCTGTGGGGGTCGCCGTGTTCGTCCGAGAAGGTGTGGTGCTTGCGGTGGTCGGCCACCCAGGAGATGACCGGCCCCTCGATCGCCGCCGATCCCAGGATCCCGAACAGGCCGCGCAGCCACGGCTTGGTCTTGAAGGAGCGATGGGTGAGGAGGCGGTGGAAGCCGACGGTGATCCCGAGCCCGGTGAGGAAGTACATGCCGACGAAGAGGAAGACGTCGGTCCAGTTCAAAGCGCTTCCCCATACCTGCCAGCCGGCGACGATGACGGCGAGGAAGGGGATCACGGTGACCAGACCGGTGATGATCCGGTCCCGGGTCTCGTTCTCGACGGGCTGGATATCTGAGGGGAGGGGGCCTACGGTGGTCATCGCGGACGATTCTACGGGCCGTGCCTGAAGGTTCCCAATCGGCCGGCGAATCGGAAGTTGTAGGGTCCCCCGGCGATGCCGTTCGCAAACACCGCGCCGCTGCGAAGGGAGATCGAGACCCGCCTTCCCGAGCGCCCCTTCTCGATCGAGTTCTGGGACGGATCCAGGGTCTCCTCGACCTCTGAGGACGGTCCCGTCTTCAGCGTCCGCTCCCCTCGGGCGATCGCCCACGCGCTGCGGGCGCCGGGCCAGCTCGGCCTCGGCCGCGCCTACGTCAGCGGCGAGCTCGAGGTCGACGACATCGACAAGGTGATCCGGGTCCTCGACGACTGGCAGGCGCCCTCGCTCGACGGCACCGACCAGCGGGCGCTGATGCTGGCGGCGGTGCGGGCGATGGGGGTCGTCAAGCCGCCGCCGCGGCCGGCAGCCGAGCTGCGGCCGAGCGGCAAGCGCCACAGCAAGGAGCGCGACGCCCGCGCGGTGCGCCACCACTACGACGTCTCGAACGAGTTCTTCGAGCTGTTCCTCGGGCCGACGATGGTCTACAGCTGCGCGATCTGGCGCGGCGGCGAGATGAGGACCCTGGAGGAGGCGCAGGAGGAGAAGCTCGACACGGTCGCCCGCAAGCTGGCGATCAAGGAGGGCGAGCGCGTCCTCGACGTCGGCTGCGGCTGGGGCGGGTTCCCGCTCTGGGCGGCGACCAAGTACGGCGCCGACGTCGTCGGCATCACCCTCTCTCCCCCGCAGGCCGAAAAGGCGCGGCAGCGGGCCGAGGCTGCCGGCGTCGCCGACCGGGTCGACATCAGGGTGATGGACTACCGCGACCTCGCCCGCAGCGGCGAGAAGTTCGACGCGATCGCCAGCATCGGCATGGTCGAGCACGTCGGCTCCGGCAACATCGACCTTTATGCCGAGACCCTGGCGGGCCTGCTCGACCCCGGCGGCCGCCTGCTCAACCACGGCATCACCCGCCTCCGCCACACCGATCCCGAGGCCGGCGATTTCTCCGAGCGCTACGTCTTCCCCGACGCGGCGCCGCTGCACCTCTCCCGCAACCTGCTGGCGCTGGAACGGGCGGGCTTCGTCGCCCACCACGTCGAGGACTTCGGCCCCGACTACGCCGAGACGCTGAAGCACTGGGCCCAGAACCTCGACGCCAACCGGGCCGAGGGCGAGCGACTGGCCGGCGCCGAACGGATGCGCGTCTGGCGCCTCTACCTGCGGATGGCGAGGAACGGCTTCGAGAACGGGTTCTTGAACATCTACCAGGCGCGCTGCAGCAAGGCTTAGGCCGGGAAGCCGTCGGCGACGTTTTCGATCGCCCAGTCGGCGCCGGCCTCGCTCAGCTCGTCGACCGAGTAGGAGCCGGTCGCGACGCCGACGACCTTGATGCCGGCGCCGTGGCCGGCTTTGACGTCGCGGGGGGTGTCGCCGACGGCGATCGTCTGCTCGAGGTCGAGCGGCGCGCCGGCCACCTCTCCCCCGCGCTCGAGCGCCTTTTCGGTCAGCTCGGTGCGGCTGCGCGAGTCGGAGCCGTAGCCGCCGAAGGCGAAGTACTTGTTGAGATCGCCGCGGGCGAGCTTGAGGTGGGCGGCGGATTCGATGTTGCCGGTCACCAGTCCGAGGAGGAGGCCCCGCTCGACCAGCCGCGGCAGCAGCTCCTCGATCCCCTCGATCACGAAGTACCCCTCCGATTCGGCCACGGCCTCGGCCAGGTGGCCGAGGTAGCAGCCGATCGCCTCGGCGCGTTCGACGTCGCTGCCGTCGCGGCCCATCACCTCGCGGAAGACGATCTCGGCGATCTCGGGATCGGTCATCCCGGCGTGCGTGTGTTCCTCGATGTTGGCTTCGACCTCGTAGAGCTCGCGGAACGCCCGCTGCCAGGCCTCCGCCCCGGCGCCGCCGGTGTGGAGCAGGGTGCCGTCGATGTCGAAGAGGATCGCTTTGATCACGCGCGGCAGGCTATCTGCGGCGGGCGGCGGTTCAGTGCTCGCCCTCGAGCAGGTCTTTCTGGGCCAGCGTGTAGAGGAGCGCGAGCGAGGGGAGGACGACCGCGGCGGCGACCGCGAAGACGACGAAGACGATCGTCATCGTCGCGTCGGGGGCGGCGGCCTGATCGATGCGGAGGCTGGTCGGCAGCAGGTAGGGAAACTGGGCGACGCCCCAGCCCCAGATCACCGCGACCACGGCGCCGGCGGCGAGCGGGCGCAGGGGGCGGCGGCCGCCGCGGAGGAGGACCGCGAGCAGGGCGACGCCGCAGAGCAGCGAGAGGACCACCAGCGGCAGCCCCTCGGCGGTGAGGCGGTCGAAGACGTAGCGGGCTTCGGAGTGCAGGGCGAAGAGGCCCGCGACCGCGAAGGCGCCGGCGACGACGGCCGCGCCGAGCGCCCGGCGTTCGAAGTAGCGCTCCATCTCCTCGTCGCCGGCGCGGCGGGCGTCGCCGACGAGGAAGACGGCGGCGAGGTAGGCGCCGGAGGCGACGAACATCGCGCCGATCAGCAGCGGCAGCGGACCGATCCAGCTCGAGAAGGCGTCGCCGTAGCCTTCGGCCGGGACGTTGCCGGCGGCGATCGCGCCAACCACCGTGCCCATGAAGAACGGCGTCAGCAGCGAGGAGATCGCGAACGCCGCCCCCATCGCCCGCCGCTCCCGCAGGCCGACGATCGACTTGCGGAAGGCGAAGCCGGCGCCGCGCAGGACGATTCCCAGCGCCGCCAGCGCGATCGGCACGTAGAGCGTCGTGAAGATCGCTTTGAAGGCCGACGGGAAGGCGGTCCAGAGAACCACGAGGACGAAGATCAACCAGACGTGGTTCGCCTCCCACACTGGGGTCAGCGAGCGCTGGATGACGTCCCGAGGGCGCTGCCCGCGCTCGTCCCAGCCGGCGACGAGGTCCCAGAAGCCGCCGCCGAAGTCGGCGCCGCCGAAGAGCGCGTAGAAGGTCGCCCCGATCCAGAGGATCGCCACCGCGGCGTCGGCCTTGCTCACGCGTCCCCCCCGCCGACGGGCCGATTTCCGCTCACACCCAGCTGTTTTCGTCCCGTCGGCGATGGGGGTGCGTACGGGGTGTCGCCTTCGAGGCCGGCGCCCTGCTCGCGCCAGCGGCGGGACATCGAGCGCAGGACGAGGATCGCCCCGGTCCCGAGGCCGGCGTAGAGGAGCAGCACCAGGCCGAAGCTGAACCAGATTCCCTCCGCCTCGGTCACCGCTTCGGAGGTGCGCATGTAGCCCTGGACGATCCAGGGCTGGCGGCCGACCTCGGTGACGATCCAGCCGCACCACAGCGCCACGATCGCGCCGACGCCGGAGACCGCGACCGCGCGCAGGAACCAGGGCGTCCGCGGTATGTCCCGTCGCCGCCACCAGACGAACCCGAACCAGGCGCCGAGCGCGAGCAGCGCGGTCCCGATCCCGACCATCGTGTCGAAGGCGAGGTGGAGCATGGTGTGCGCCGGCGGCTCTTCGTCGTCGGGAATGTCGTTCAGCCCGGTCACCTCGGTGTCGGTGCTGAACCCGACCAGGAAGGAGTCGAGGCCGGGAATCCCGATCGCGCCCTCGACCCCGTCCTCGGTGCAGACGCCGCCGAGGTACTCGGTCTGGTCGTCGCCGGTCTTCTGGATGCACTCCATCGCCGCGAACTTGGCCGGCTGGTGGTCGGCGACTTCGCGAGCCGCGGTGTCGCCGACGAAGAGCTGGACCGGGGTGGCGATGCAGGCGATCGTCAGCGGGATCACCAGCCCCAGCTTGTGGAGGCGGTCGCGGCGCCCTTTCAGCATCCCGACGGCGTAGATCGAGGCGACGAGGAAGCCGACCACCATGTAGGCGGCGAGGATCATGTGCGGGACCTCGTAGCCGGTCGCGGGGTTGAAGAGGACCTTCAGCGGCTCGACGTCGACGACCTCGCCGGCGGCGTTCAGGGTGAACCCCTGCGGCTGGTTCATCCAGGCGTTGGCGGCGACGACCGCGAAGGCGCCGCCGATCCCGGTGACGACCATCGGCACTCCGGACCAAAAGTGCGCCCATGGCTTCAGCCGCTTCCAGCCGTAGATGTAGACGGCGAGGAAGATCGCCTCGACAAAGAAGAAGATCCCCTCGATCGCGAAGGCGACGCCGAAGGCGGCCCCGAAGCGGTCCATGAACTCGGGCCAGAGGAGGCCGAACTCGAAGCTGAGCACGGTGCCGGTGACGGCGCCGACGGCGAAGGTCACCGCCATCGCCTTCGACCAGCGCCGGGCCAGCTCCATCGCCGCCTCGTCGCCCTTCTTCAGGCCGACCCAGTTGGCGACCAGGATCGTCGCCGGCAGCGCCACCCCGATGCAGGAGAGGACGATGTGGAAGGCGAGGGTGAACGCCATCTGCTCACGCGCGGCGAGCAGGTTCGACTCCGACGCCGCCAGCGGCAGCAGGTCGAGGGGCGACATGCGACGGAGGCTAGCGCCGCTGGGAGCGGTAGCGGCGGATCAGCGCGTTGGTCGAACTGTCGTGGCGCAGCTCCGGCTCGGCCTCGGCCTCGAGCTCGGGGATGATCGCCTTCGCCAGGACCTTGCCCAGCTCGACCCCCCACTGGTCGAAGGAGTCGATCCCCCAGATCGCCCCCTGGGTGAAGACGCTGTGCTCGTAGAGGGCGACCAGCGAGCCGAGCGTCGCCGGCGTCAGGCGCTCGGCGAGGATCGTGTTCGAGGGCCGGTTCCCCTCCATCACCCGGTGCGGGACGACCTCCTCGGCGGTCCCCTCCTCCCGCACCTGCTCGGGCGTTTTGCCGAAGGCGAGCGCTTCGCCCTGGGCGAAGACGTTCGACATCAGGATGTCGTGGTGGCGGCCGAGCGGGTTGAGCGAGTTTGCGAAGCCGATGAAGTCGCAGGGGATCAGCCGCGTCCCCTGGTGGATCAGCTGGTAGAAGCTGTGCTGGCCGTTGGTCCCCGGCTCGCCCCAGTAGACGGCGCCGGTCTCGTAGTCGACGCGGGCCCCGTCGAGGGTGACGTGCTTGCCGTTCGACTCCATCGTCAGCTGCTGCAGGTAGGCGGGGAAGCGGTGCAGGTACTGGTCGTAGGGCAGGACCGCCTGGGTCTCGGCGCCGAAGAAGTCGGCGTACCAGACCGCCAGCAGCCCCATGATCATCGGCAGGTTGACTGCGGTGTCGGCCTCGCGGAAGTGCTCGTCCATCGCGTGGAAGCCGGCCAGCATCTCCTCGAAGCGCGCCGGCCCGATCGCCAGCATCGTCGAGAGCCCGATCGCCGAGTCCATCGAGTAGCGGCCGCCGACCCACTCCCAGAAGCCGAACATGTTCTCGGTGTCGATCCCGAACTTCGAGACCTCATCGGCGTTGGTCGAGACCGCGACGAAGTGCTTGGCCACCGCCTCGGCGTCGCCGCCGAGACCGGCCAGCGACCACTCGCGGGCGGTGTGGGCGTTGGTCATCGTCTCCAGCGTCGTGAAGGTCTTCGAGGAGATGACGAAGAGCGTCTCCTCGGGATCGAGGTCGCGGGTCTTCTCGGCGAAGTCGGTGCCGTCGACGTTGGAGACGAAGCGGCAGCTCAGCTCGCGCTTGGAGTAGTGCTTGAGCGCCTCGTAGGCCATCACCGGCCCGAGGTCGGAGCCGCCGATGCCGACGTTGACGACGGCGCGGATCGGCTTGCCGGTGTGGCCGCGCCACTCACCCGAGCGGACGCGCTCGCAGAAGGCGGCCATCCGGTCGAGCGTCTCGTGCACCTGCTTGACGACATCCTCGCCGTCGACGATCAGCGAGCGCTCCCGCGGCATCCGCAGAGCGACGTGCAGGACGGCCCGGTCCTCGGAGACGTTGATGTGCTCGCCGGCGAACATCGCTTCGCGCCGCTCGGCGACCCCGCGCTGCTTGGCCAGCGCGCCCAGGAGCATCAGCGTCTCGTCGGTGACGCGGTTCTTCGAGAAGTCGAGGTAGAGGCCGGCGCCCTCGGCTCGCAGCCGCTCCCCGCGCTCTGGGTCGGCGGCGAAGAGCTCGCGCAGGTGGGTGCCGCGGATCTGCTCGAAATGTGATTCCAGCAGGGCCCAGGCGGGCGCCTGCCGCAAGGCCGAGGGCTCGCTCACCCGGCCGCGACCCCGCTCTTCTTCTTCTGCGACTCGATCGACCCCAGCAGCTCTTCCCAGGACTTGTTGAAGGCCTCTTTGCCCTCCACCTGGAGTCGCGTCGCCAGGGCGGCGACGTCGATCCCGGCCTCGGCGAACTCGGCCAGCACCTGCTCGGCGTTGCCGCCGTCGTTCGGGAAGAGGTCGGTGACCTCGCCGTGGTCGGCGAAGGCGTGCAGGGTCGGCTCCGGCATCGTGTTGACCGTGAACGGCGAGGCGAAGGCCTCGATGTAGAGGGTGTCGGAGGCGTCGGGGTCCTTGGTCCCGGTGCTCGCCCAGAGCAGCCGCTGCGGCCGCGCGCCCTCGTTCATCAGGCGGCGCATCCGGTCGGACTCCAGCAGCTCGTTGTAGGCACGGAAGGCGCGGCCGCCGACCGCGATCCCGAGCCGGTTGACCAGCTCGTCGGGAACCTCCTCGGCGACGGCGACGTCCCAGCGGCTGATGAAGAGGGAGGCGACGGAGGCGACGTTCGGGTCGAGCCCGGCCTCGATCCGCCGCTCCAGGCCGCGCATGTAGGCGTCGGCGGCGCCGAGGTACTGCTTGTCGTCGAAGAGCAGGGTGACGTTGATCGGGACGCCGGCGAAGATCGACTCCTCGATCGCCTCCCGCCCGGCCTCGGTGCCGGGGATCTTGATGAAGATGTTGTCCCGTTCGCCCTTGGCGTGGAGCGCCTTGGCCTCCTCGATCGTCGCCGCCGCATCGTCGGCGATCAGCGGCGAGACCTCGAGCGAGACGAAGCCGTCGAGACCGGCCGTGCGGCGGTGGACGTCGGCGAAGAGGTTGGCGGCATCGCGCAGGTCGGCGAGCGCCAGCTCGAAGAAGATCTTCTCGTTCTCGTTGGCGCCGACGCCCTCGCCGGCGGCCGCCCTCGGCGCCACCTCGGCGATCTGCTCGTTGTAGGCGTCGCCGCCGGAGATCGCCTTGTCGAAGATCGACGGGTTCGAGGTCAGGCCGGTCACCGAGAGGTCGCGGATGTAGCCCTCCAGCACCCCCTCGGCGAGCATCGGCCGGGTGATGTTGTCGAGCCAGAGGCTCTGGCCCAGTTCGTGCAGACGCTGCGTCGGCTTCATCTGGAGCCCCCTCAGGTAGTTGGGTTGGCGGCCACCCGCTGGGCGACCTCGCGCGCCACCGTGGTGACGTTGTCGACGGTGAACCCGAACTCAGCCTCGACGTCCGCGAACGGCGCCGACTGCCCGAAGGTGGTCATCCCCATGATGGCACCCTCGCTGCCCGTCCATTTCTCCCAACCGAGCGGCGAGGCCTCCTCGATCGCGAGGCGGGCGGTGACGTCGGGCGGCAGCACCTCGTCGCGGTAGGACTGGTCCTGCTTTTCGAAGATCTCCCAGCACGGAAGGCTGACGACGCGGCTGGCGATCCCCTCCTCCGCGAGGCGCTCGTGGGCGCCGATCGCCAGCTGGACCTCGCTGCCGGTGGCGATCAGGATCAGCTCGGGGTCGCCGTCCTCGGGGTCGGCGAGGACGTAGCCGCCGCGTTGGACCCCCTCGGCCGAGGCGTACTTGGAGCGATCGAAGACCGGCACGTTCTGGCGGGTCATCACCAGCGCGACCGGACAGTGGGTGCGGTCGAGCGCGACCTTCCAGGCCTCGACCACCTCGTTGGCGTCGGCGGGGCGGATCACGTCGAGCTCCGGCATCGCCCGCAGGCCGGCGAGCTGCTCGACCGGCTGGTGGGTCGGGCCGTCCTCGCCGAGGCCGATCGAGTCGTGGGTGAAGAGGTGGACGACGGGCAGCTCCATCTGCGCCGAGAGGCGGATCGCGGCCTTGCCGTAGTCGGAGAAGGTGAGGTAGGTCGACCAGAGCGGGCGCAGCTTCGCCGTTGACATCCCGCTGCAGGCCGCGGCGGCGGCGTGTTCGCGGATCCCGAAGTGGACCTGGCGGCCGTCGTAGCTGCCGGGCTCGTACTGGTCGGCGTCGCCGAGCCGGACCGAGGTCGAGTCGGTGAGGTCGCAGGAGCCGGCGATCAGCCACGGAACCTTGGCGGCGATCGCGTTCTGGACCTTGTTCGAGGCCTTCCGGGTGGCGAGGCCCTTCTCTTCGTCGGCCTCGAAGCTCGGCAGGTCGGCGTCCCAGCCCTCGGGCAGGCGGCGGTGCTGGATCATCTCCAGCTCGGCGGCCTTCTCGGGGTTGGCGCTCTTGTAGGCGCCGAACTTCTCGACCCAGGCCGAGTGCGCCTCGGCGCCGCGCGTGCCGATCACCTCGTCGAAGCGCTCGCGGACGCCGTCGGGGACGAGGAACTTGGCGTCCTTGGGCCAGCCGTAGGCCTCCTTGGTCAGTTCGATCTCCTCTTCGCCGAGCGGTTCGCCGTGGGCCGACTCGGTGTCCTGCTTGTTCGGCGAGCCCCAGCCGATGTGGCTGTCGACGACGATCAGGGTCGGGCGGCCGGTCTCGGCCTTGAACTCGTCGAAGGCTCTGCCCAGCAGGCCGAGGTCGTTGGCGTCGCCGACCCGCAGCACGTTCCAGCCGTAGCCCTCGAAGCGGCTGAGGACGTCGTCGGAGAAGGCCAGCGCGGTATCGCCGTCGATCGAGATGTGATTGTTGTCGAAGATCCAGCAGAGGTTGTCGAGCTTCAGGTGCCCGGCCAGCGAGGCGGCTTCGTGCGAGATCCCCTCCTGCAGGCAGCCGTCGCCCGCCAGCGCGTAGACGTCGAAGTCGAAGAGCTCGGCGCCGTAGGTCGCGCCCAGCCACTTCGAGGCCATCGCCATCCCGGTCGAGGTGCCGACGCCCTGGCCGAGCGGGCCGGTCGTCGTCTCGACCCCGGTCGTCCAGCGGTACTCGGGGTGGCCCGGAGTGCGCGACTTCAGCTGGCGGAAGCGTTCGATCTCCTGCAGCGAGCAGGCGGGCTCGTCGGTGACGTCGTAGTTCTCGTCGACCTTGCGGACGCCGGCGAGGAAGATCATCGAGTAGAGGAGCATCGAGGCGTGGCCGGCCGAGAGCACGAAGCGGTCGCGGTTCGGCCAGACCGGGTTCGCCGGGTCGTACCGCAGGTGGTTCTGCCAGAGCTCGTAGGCGACGGGAGCCAGCGACATCGGCGTCCCCGGGTGGCCCGAGTTCGCCTTCTGGACGGCGTCCATCGAGAGGGTGCGGATCGTGTTTATGGCGAGCTGATCGATGTCCTGAGTCATGGGCTCCGATCCTAGAGATTTGCCGCTCTGGCCTAGTCCGCCGAACGTCACGGTTCGATCCGGGTGACGGTCCCATCTCCGTTATTTGCGACCCAAACCGCGTTGCCGCCGACGGAAACCGCGCCCGGTTCGGGGCCGACCTGGATCGGGGCGCCCTCGACCTCGCCGCTCTCGAGGTCGATCTTCCGCACCGCGTCGTCCTCGCGGTCGGCGACCCAGACCGCGCTGGTGCCGCCGTCGATGCCGCCCGGGTGGCCGCCGACCGGGATCTTTTCCACGACCGTGAGGAGCGAGGGATCGATCTTGGAGACGATGCCGGAGCGACTGACCGCGACCCAGACGTAGCCGCCCGCGACCGTGACGCCGGCGGGGCCGCCCCCGACCCGAATCGGGTCGCCGGTGGCCAGGGTGGTCGGAGCGAGACGGCGGACGGCGTTGGCGCCGGAGACCGCGACCCAGAGGCTCTCGGCCCCCCAGGCGAGCCGCAGGCCGGGCGACTGCGGCGGCAGGCCGCGGCCGCTCGCGGGTACGACCCCGGCTTCGGCGTTCACCGCGGTGATTCCCTTGCCGCCCTCGTCGGCGATCCAGGCGCGCTGCCCGCCGAGGGCGATCGCCCCCGGTTCGCCGGCGAGCGGGATGCGTTTGAGGATCTCGCCGCTGAACGGGTCGATGCGCAGCAGCAACCCCTGCCGCGGGTTCGTCACCCAGGTCCATTTGCTTCCCACCGCGACGCCGGAGACGCCCTTGCCGAGCCGATGCGGGCTGCCGACGACCTCGCCGGTCGCCGGGTCGAGCCGGGTCGCGGTGCCGTCCTTCTCGCTCGTCACCCAGACCGCCTTCGGCCCGGCGTCGAGGCGCAGCGGCGGGGTCCCGATGGCCACCGGCGCCGAGACCTCGGGCCCCTCGTCGCCCAGCAGCAGGAAGAGGACGGCGGCGACCATCGCGAGGACGAAGATCGCGACGGCGCCGAGGAGCCAGGCCGCCGAGCGGCCGCCGGCGAGGCCGAAGAAGCGCCGCGAGCGATTCGGCGCCGTGGTGCGCTCGCTGGGGTGGTGGGAGAGGACCGCGGTCGGCCGCACCTCCGAGCCCTCGGCGGCGCGGGCGGCCGCGATCAACGCCCCGGCGGTCGGGTGGCGCTCCCCCGGCTCCTTGGCCACGGCGCGGCGGATCACCGCCTCGACCCCCTCGGGAATCTCGGGCTCGGTCTCGGCTTCCCCGCGCTGGAACGGCGGGATGCCGGTCAAAGCCTCGTAGAGGACGCAGCCGAGCGAGTAGACGTCGGCGGCGGGGCCGATCGAGTCGCCGCGCCACTGCTCGGGCGACATGTACTGGGCGGTGCCGACGACCGAGGCGCTCGATGCCGAACCGCTTTCGTCGAGCGCTTTGGCGAGGCCGAAGTCCGAGAGGTAGGCGCGGTCGCCTTCGACCAGGATGTTGTGCGGCTTGACGTCGCGGTGGACGATGCCGGCGGCGTGGGCGGCGTCGAGCGCGTCGGCGACCTGGGCGAGGAGGTCGATGGCGCGGTGCGGAGACAGCGGCCCCTCGCGGTCGATCAGCCGGCGCAGGTCGCCGCCCTTGACCAGCCGCATCGCGACGATCAGCTCGCCCTCCACCTCGCGCGAGTCGTAGACCGGGACGGCCGCGGGGTGCTCGAGCCGCGCCGCGAGGCGGGACTCGCGCAGGAAGCGCTCGCGGAACCCGGGCCGGTCGGCGAGCTCGCGGGCGATCACCTTCAGCGCGACCGGGCGGTCGAGGCCGAGGTGGGTGGCGCGGTAGACGACGCCCATCCCGCCCCGCGCGATCCGCTCTTCGATCCGGTAGCCGGCGACCTCGGTGCCTACGGAAAAATCCCCCACCCGGCCGTTATATAGCCGGATGGGGGACGGATTCGCATTTGACCTGTTCCTTTTCCGTCTCTGACACCAAGAAGGAACAGACGAATCGGGGCTAGCGGTGGGGGACCGGCTGCCAGTCGATCACCGGGCCGAGGACGGTGCCGTCGCCTTCGTCGAAGTCGTAGCCGCTGGCGAGCTGGCTCTCGCGGCGGGTCTCGACGTTGATCCCGACGAGCTGCTGTTCGTCCTCGTCCTGGACGAAGGCGGCGACGCGCTTGCCGTCGGAGGAGAAGACGGAGCTCGTCTCCGACTGGTCGGGCAGGTTGCTCAGCTTGCGGGCTTTGGTCGGGCCGATCTTCTTCACCCAGAGGCCCTGGGCGCGGCGGAAGATCAGCACCTTGCCGTTGGGAGAGACGTCTTCGACGTAGGCCGAGCCGACGCCGGCTACCTGCTCCTTGTTCCTGGAGCCGGTCGACCCCATCGTGTAGATGTCGGCGTAGGCGGCCGGGCCCGGGGCGCTCTCGCCGCGGCTGTAGATGATGCCGCCGGCGAAGTAACGCGGAGCGAACTCGTCGACCCCGGCGGTCGGGGTCAGACGGCGGGCGCTTGAGCCGACCGACCGAACCACGGCGATGTCGTCGTTGCCGACACCGTTGGACGGCCTGATCGCCGCACTGGTGCGAACGAAGACGATCCACTTGCCATCAGGCGAGAAGGCTGCTTCGTGGTCGTCGGCGCCGCTGGTCAACGCCCGCAGGCCGCCGCCGGTGGCGCCCACCGTGTAGAGGCTGGCCGCGCCGCCCACGGCTGCGCGCCGCTCGAAGACGACGTAGCGCCCGTTGGGGGCGACCTTCGGCAGCGAGTCGATCTCGGGGCCGCTGGTCAGCTGCCGCTGGCCGGAGCCGTCGGGCCGGACCGAGTAGATGTCGCCGCCGCGGGCGAAGGCGATCGTCCGCCCGTCCGGCGAGAAGTTCGGTTCGGTGTCGGTCGGGTCTTCGGTCAGCTGGTTGAGGCGGCCGTCTTTGACGGCGAAGAGGCCGCCTTTGAGCTCATCCCCGACTTTCGAGGATTTGGAGAAGACGACCGCGCCCGAGTTGGACGCCGCCGAGGCCGCCGCCGGGACCACGAGGGCAACCAGCGCGAACATTGCGATCAGGGTCTTCTTGAACATCGGATGCTCCTTTCACGAGCACTAGGTGAGTCGATGCACCCATGCTCGGACCTGGAGCCGTGCGGACCAATGACAGCGGGTTCACCTACCGGGCCACCTCTGGCTCGGTACGGGTCAGCCGGAAGTTGAAGCTCGGCTACTTCTTGCGCCTACTCGCCTTCCCGCAACTAGTTCCCAGCTTCAGGTTCGAGTTCGCGGTCTTCCCGTTCTGCCCGGTCATCTGGACCTTCGCCTTGGGGGTGAAGGAGCAGAGGTTTTCGGAGTTCTCGATCAGGCCCTTCCTGCCGCCCTTCAGCTTCAAGACGAACTTGGAGACCGGGGCGTCGGGGACGTTCTGGAAGCGGGTCCTGACCCCACCGTTCTTGGAGTCG
>DASTBO010000070.1:0-8161 GCA_035712025.1 Solirubrobacterales bacterium | reverse complement strand
CCGGCGACGTCGTTGGTCGCGGTCGCGACCTCGCGGACGAGCTGGGCGCCCTGGTTCTCGAAGACGTCCTCGACCTCGACCTCGCGGGCGATGGTGACGCCGTCGTTGGTGATCGTCGGCGCGCCGAACTTTTTGTCGAGCACGACGTAGCGGCCTTTCGGGCCGAGGGTGACCTTGACGGCGTTGGCGACGGAATCGACGCCTGCCTGCAGGGCCCCGCGGGCCTCCTCTGCGTACTTCAGCTCCTTATGAGCCATCTGTTTCCAGTCCTCCTTAGTTGCGTAAGTCCGGTGGGCGCTAGCTGATCTTGGCCAGAACGTCCGACTCGCGAAGCACGAGCAGCTCGTCGCCCTCGACGGTCACCTCGGTGCCGCCGTATTTGGAGTAGAGGACCTCGTCCCCCTCCGCGACGTCGAGCGGGATCCGCTTCTCGCCGTCCTCGTCCCATTTGCCGTCGCCTACAGCCACGACCTGGCCCTTCTGCGGCTTCTCTTTGGCCGTGTCGGGAAGGACGATGCCGCTGGCGGTCGTCGCCTCCTCCTCGATCGCCTTGACGATCAGCCGGTCCCCGAGGGGCTTCAGCTTCATCCGTGAACCTCCGTTATCGGTGTGGGTGGTGAAAGTTGAGAAACGCCGCTCCAGAGCCGAATTCAAGCTCTTGCGGCGCTTGGCACTCTTAGGGTGAGAGTGCCAACGCCTTAAAGATAGCGAAGCCTCAGTCGATCGCCAAGAGGCGGCAGCCCAGCAGCTGCGAGATTCCCTCGCCGCCGCGTCGCATCACCCAGTCGTGGTTCCACTCGAAGGCGGGGCGCAGGAGCGGCGCGAGCAGGTTCATCCAGGGCTTGGTCGTCCGCACGTTCCACTCGTAGAGGACCGCGGTGACGCCGTCCTGCTCGTAGAGCCGCCACCGACCGACGCCTTCCAGCTCCCCCACCGCCCGTCCCTCCATCAGCGTCGGGTACTCGATCCGCGTCGTCGTCACCTCGAAGCTGACCCGGTAGGGCAGCAGGCTCTTCCAGACCATCTGCGAGACGCTGCCGAGCCCGTCCCCGTCGCCGGCCCGCAGCTCGCTCGCCTCCTCCACCCCGCGCCACCAGCGCGGCCACCGCTCCTGGGCGTGGATCGCCTCCCAGACCGGCTCGCGCGGGGAATCGAGCAGCCAGGTGGTGAGGAAGGCGTATTCGGCCATGGCGGGACGCCTCAGTTGCGGTGCGGAGTCTCCCCGTTGCCGAGGTGCGCGCGGGGCGGCTCGACGATCTGCGAGAAGCGGATCACGGTGACGAGGTCGTCCTCGGTGACCGGCCGGCTGTAGATCTGCTCGAGGAAGCGGGTCGTCTCCTCGAGGCGGCGGAACTCGGGATTGTCGTGCTCGATGTCGCGCCGCGAGAGCTCGCTGAGGGGCTTGACCTCGACGTCGTCGATGACCGCGGTGAAGATCTTCTCGCGCGGGCTGTGGCGGAATCCGACCGTGATCCAGACGACCTGGCCGCGCTCGTACTTGTTGCTCTTGTCGCCGAGCCGGATCGTCGCGGTCTTGCGTCCGCGCTTGAGCTGGTCGATGAAGACCGCCGAGTAGAAGTTCAGGACATAGATCCCGCCGCGCATGCGCTGCGAGCGTATAGGAGAGCGAGATCCGTGCGGGAGCTGGACGTTTGTCCGACGCGCCTGGACGAGTTTTGGGTGATTTTGGACGGGGCTGGAGGTTCTCGATTGCGCAACCGATGTCCTCAGGGATGCCAGCCAAGATCGATGCTCTCCGACGCCCTGCCCTCCTCGTCCTCGCGGCCCTCGCGCTGCTGCTCCTCTGCGCCGCCCAGGCCCAGGCGAAGAAGTGCGACGGCAAGAAGGTGACGATCATGGGCACCGCCGGCAACGACCGCATCGTCGGCAAGAAGGCCAGCGACGTGATCTACGGCGGCGGCGGCAACGACGTCATCACCGGCGGCCCGAACGGCAACGACACGATCTGCGGCGGGCCCGGCGACGACACCGTCGACGGCGGCCGCGGCTTCGACTCCCTGCACGGCGAAGGCGGCGACGACCGCCTCCTCGGCGACACCGGCTCCGACAGCATCGACGGGGGCGACGGCGACGACGAGCTCTCCGGCTCCAAAGGCGCCGACGGCCTCCACGGCGGCGGCGGCGACGACGTCGTGATCGGCTTCAAGGGTCCCGACAAGCTGAGCGGCGGTGGCGGCGGCGACTACGTCGACGGGCAGCAGGGCAGCGACAAGATCGACGGCGACGGCGGCGACGACAAACTCCTCGGCGACAAGGGCAACGACCACATCGACGGCGGCAGCGGCCACGACCACATCGAAGGCGGCCCCGGCGACGACAGCGACCTGCAGGGCGGCGGCGACGCCGACGAAGTCTTCGGCGGCGCCGGTACCGACCACGCCGACGGCGGGCCCGGCGACGGCGACATCGTCCGCGGCGACGCCGGCACCGACAGCCTCGCCGGCGGCGAAGGCGGCGGCGACATCGTCTCCTACGCCAGCGCGACCCGCGGCGGCGTCATCGTCAGCCTCGGCGCCGGCAAGGCCAAAGGCGACGGCCACGACGACCTGAGCGGATTCGAGGACGTCGTCGGCTCCCCGCAGGGGGACGAAATCGTCGGCAACGGCCAGGCGAACCGGATCGACGGCGGCGTCGGCAACGACAGCCTCAACAGCGGTGGCGGCAGCGGCCAGGCCTTCGGCGGCCCCGGCACCGACGACTGCGAGGGCTTCGCCGCGGAAACCTCCTGCGGCCCGGAAGAATCTCCGCCCCCGAGCCTCGCCTACGGAATCCTCAACCAGGGCCTCGACGGCTCCAGCCTGATCGTCCAGGGCAGCCCGCAGAGCGACGACATCCGCGTCTCCCGCGGCAACGGCGCCTGGATCGTCTCCTCGGCGGTCCCGATCTTCTCCGGCGACGGCTGCGAAACCCCACCCTCCAACGGCAACGCGATGGTCTGCCCGGACGCCGGCGCGGTGCCGCTGATCGTGATCACCGGCGGCGACGGCAACGACTCGATCGTCGTCGACCCGAGCGTCCCTGCCGGCGCCAAAGTGCGGATCAACGGCAACGCCGACGACGACACCCTGGTCGGCGGCAACGGCGAGGACGTGCTGGAAGCCGGCGAGAACTACAACGGCCCGAACAACGGCCACGACCGCTTGGAAGGCAACGGCGGCTCCGACGTCCTCTACGCCGACCCGGGCGGCGACACGCTGCTCGGCGGGCCGGGCAACGACCTCCTCGTCAACTCGGTCCCGACCTGCCAGGGCCACGTCTACGACGGCGGCACGGGCGAGGACACCGTCTCCTACGCCCGCTCGCAGGACAACCTGCGGGTCGCCCTCGGCGGCACCGGCGGCCCTCCCGGCTGCGGCAGCGCCGACAAAGTCCTCGCCGACAACGAGAGCCTGGAGGGATCCGACGGCCCCGACGTCCTGGTCGGCGACAACGACGACAACAGCATCATGGGCCACATCGGCAACGACACCCTGATCGGCAAGGGCGGCAGCGACTTCATCGAAGCCCTCGACGGGCAGCGGGACAGGGTCGACTGTGGCGGGGGCGGCGACGATGCGGCCACCGACCCCAACGACTCCGTCTCCAGCTGCTGAGCGACGGCGCTACTCGGCGAAGCCCTCCTCGCCGATCAACGGCACGAAGCGGCAGGGGCTGATCGGCTCGGTCTCGAGGCGGTCTCCCTCACGCCGGTAGAGGGTCAGCACGTCGGCGTCGCCGGCGGCGAGGGGGACGACGAGGCGACCGCCCTCGGCCAGCTGGGCGAGCAGCGCCGACGGCGGCCCCGGCGCGGTGGCGTGGACCGCGATCGCGTCGAACCGGCCGCGCTGGGGGACGCCGAGGCTGCCGTCGCCGACGACCAGCTCGACGTTGCCGATCCCCACCGAGGCGAGGGCGCGGGCGGCGACGGCGGAGAGCGCCGCGTGGCGCTCGACGCTGACGACGTGGCTGGCCAGCAGCGAGAGCACCGCCGCCGAGTAGCCGGAGCCGGTGCCGACCTCCAGCACCAGCTCGGGACCGCGCAGCTCCAGCGCCTGGCAGATCGCGGCGACGATCCACGGTTGGGAGATCGTCTGCTCCTCGCCGATCGGCAGGGCCGAGTCGGCGTAGGCGCGGCCGCGCAGCTCCGCGGGCACGAACTCCTCGCGCGGTGCCTCGGCCATCGCCGCCAGCACCCGCTCGTCCTCGATCCCCCGCGCCCGCAGCTGGCGCTCGACCATCCGCCTGCGGGCGGCGGCCGCGTTCACGGCAGCGGGTGGTCGAAGAAGCCCGGCGCGAAGGTCCAGCCGGCCTCCGAGAACCTCGAGCCCAGGTACGGGCCGTGGCGGTCCCAATCCTGGTCGGAGAGCGGTTGCGGCTCGAGCGAATCGATCTGGCTCCCCCGCTTCTCGAATCCCCAGGAGAAGCCGAGGACGGCTCGGACTTCGCGACGTTTCCCCTCGATCTGGTCGAACAGCGTTCCCCCGATTCCGCAGAGGAAGGTGTGGGCGAAGAAATCCCAGTCCGCGAGGGTGGTGTGGGGGCAATCGAAGAAGAGCGGCGAGTACCCGAAGACGGTGAACGGGTTCGGGACCTCCCCGAGCGGTTCGAACTGATCGATCTCGAACCTCCCGCCCTGATCGCTCCGCTCGGTCAACTGCGTCCAGCCGATCATCTGCTTGTAGCCGCTGGCCGGCGGCTCGATGCTTGCCCGCATGCGGGGAAAGCCGCGGGCGAAGGCTTCGCCGCCGAATCGGTCCGGATCGTCGTTGACGCCGAACTCGACCCGCACGAGCCCGTCGGTGTCGTTCCACCGATAGGGGAGCTCCAACGTCTTCTGGTCGGGGAGCACCGGCACGGCCGCTCCGTCAGTAGATGTAGTTGCGGAGCTTCTCGGGCTCCAGCACGGTGACGCGGCCACGGCCGGAGCGGACGACGCCGGCGCGCTCGAGCTCGGCGAGGAAGCGGCTGACCGACTCGCGCGAGGTGCCGGCGAGCTGGGCGAGGTCGGTCTGGTTCATGTTGATCGTCACCTCTTCGCTCGGGTCGCCGTCGCCGTCCTGGGCCTCGCGGCTGAGCTGGGCGAGGATGCCGGCGACGCGGCTCGGCACGGTCTGGAACGACTGGCGAGAGAGGCGGACGTTGGCCGCGCGCAGGCGGCGGACGAGGCCGGCGACCAGCTTCAGGGAGATCTCGGGGTGACGCGCCAGCAGGGCCCGCACGTCGTTGGCCGGCAGCGCCAGCAGCTCCCCCTCGGTCAGCGCCTCGGCGCTGGCCGAGCGCTTGTCGCCGTCGAGCATCGCCAGCTCGCCGAAGATCTCGCCCGGCCCCAGCGTGGCGAGGGTGATTGCGCGGCCGTCGGAGTGTTCGCGGGTGACCCGGAAGCTGCCCTCCTTGACGATGTAGCAGGCATCGGAGTCGTCGCCCTCGTGAAAGACCCGGGTCCCGGCCGGAAAGGTCCGCGGCACGGCGACGTGGGAGAACCGCTCCAGCTCCCCCTCCTCCAGGTCGGCGAAGAGCGTGACGCTCTTCAGCAGCTCGACTGCGCTCTGATCTGCCTCCGGCACCGAGGCGATTATGGCAATGGTTTGGCTGGCGAGCCGAATTCAGCGACGACGGAGCCACTCGCCCAGGAGGGGATCGAGGAGATACGGCCGCCCCGCCTCGTCCTCGGCGACCAACCGCTGGTCCACCACGAGGCGGACCAGGGCGTCCCTGAGGCTCGAACGCGGTATTCGGTGCTCCTCGGAGACGATGCTCCCGGCCGGTGCCTGACCGTCCCCCAGTGCGATCAGGACGACGCGGTCGTTGCGATCGAGGCCGTCCCAGGCCGCCTGATGGGCGTCGGCGGTCTCGGCCACGGCCAGGTCATCGCGGCGAGCGCAGGATCTTCCGAAGCCTCCCGGTCGAGCTGCTCGTACAGATGATGGGCGAGGAGGATCGTGCGCTGGGGATTGTCCACCGCTGAAGGCGAGAAGTTCGTCGACGGCGCCCGCCGGGTCGAGCCCGTCGCTCGTCAGGAGCTCTTCGATGTCCGCAGCGGCCTCGACGTGGTGCTGGATGACGGAGCGCATCAGACCGTCGAGGGCGTCATCGGCAACCAGGAGGTCCTGAACTCGTCGAAGCAGACCACGGTCGTCGATGAGAGGTGCCGGCGACACCGGCCCCTGATATTTGAACGGATTCACCGCACATCGGTGTACGGGAAATCCGTACACCGATGTGCGGATATTCCGTACATCAGGCCGAGGCCGTGAGTTTCCTCGGGCCACGGCTGAAGCCGGCGCCGACCAGCGCCTCCTCCTGGCCGGAGCCGATCACCGCTTCGCCGTCGAGCTTCTCGATCGCCAGCTTCGGCAGCTGGCCGTCGCGGACGGCGTCGGCGAGGGCCCGCATCGCCTCCTCCAGATCGGTGCCCTCGAGGGTCTTCAGGCGCAGCAGGCCACGGCCGCCCCGCTCGACGAAGACGAGCGGCTCGCCGTCGCGCAGGAGGAGGTGGGCGCCCGGGGTGCGGCCCGGTCGGCGGCCACCCTCCAGCTTCGGCCAGGGCAGCGAGGCGCCGTAGGGGTTGGCCGGGTCGGTGGCGGCGAGGACGAGGTAGGAGCCGTCGCGTTCGGGCAGCGAGCGGAGGCGCTCGACCGCGCCGGGGAGGGCGAACTGGGCGCCGCCGAGGCCCTCGACGAAGTAGCCGCGGCGGGCGGTGCCGAGCAGCTCGAGGTTGCCGAGCTCCCCGTAGAGGGTCGAGAAGCCGCCGGGGATCCCCTCGGCGAGGACGGTCTCGCGGGTGACGATGCCGTAGCGCTCGAGCATCAGCTCGGCGGTCGCGCGAAGCTTGGCGCCGGGGCCCGGCGCGTTGGCGAAGAGCGGCGCGGTCAGCGACCAGCGGCCCTGGACGGCGGCGCCGGTCGTGCTCCGGCGGCGGGCGAAGCGGCGGCCCGGTCGTTCGCTCGGCGGCACCGCGCGCAGGCGCGGCGCCCGCAGCGGCGCGAAGGCGTCGTTGGTCGCCTGGCCGCTCCAGACCAGGTCCCAGAGGGCGTTGTGGATGTCCTCGGCCGGGTGGTCGAGCTCGACGACGAGGTCGAGCCAGAAGGAGGGGCCGGCGGCGAGCCGCTCGCGGATCGCGTCGTGGACCTCGCCCTGCGGCGACTCCAGCTTCGAGTTGGCGGGCGGCGGGCCGGCGAGGCGGACGTCCTCGCGGAAGTAGAGGGCGACGCGGCCGTCGTTGCGGCCCAGCGCGCCGGCGCCGACCCAGACCAGCTCGCCGCTGGTGCAGAGCTCGTCGAGCCAGCTCTGCGAGTAGGCGCCGAGGCGGCGCGGCAGCACGTCGGACTCCCAGACTTTCGGGGTCAGCGCCACCCCCTGCAGCGGCACCAGCGCCTCGCGCAGGCGGTCGAGCCCGGCGCCGGTGCGGCGGAAGGCGTCGACGTTCTGCCAGCTCGGCAGGAAGCGGGCCAGCTCCCGCGTGTCGGCCGCCTCGACCTCCTTGCGCAGGCGGGCGAGGCTGGCGCGGCGGACGCGGCGCAGGACTTCGGAGTCGCACCACTCGCGCTCGCTGCCGCCGGGCAGGAGCTCGCCACGGACCATCGAGCCTTCGGCCTCCAGCTCGCGCAGCGCCGGCGAGGGGTCGACGCCGTAGCGCTCGGTCAGCTGCGCGGTCGGGAAGGGGCCGTGGGTGCGGGAGTAGCGGCGGACCAGGGCGCGCATCGCGTCGGGGTGCTCCTCGAGGAAGGTCTCCGGCAGGCCGGGCGGCTCGGGGACGCCGAGGGCGTCGCGGTAGAGGCCCGCGTCCTCGGCGGCGATGTAGCGCTCTTCGCCGGCGATCCTGACCAGCGCCACCCGCCGCTCGGCGACGAGCTTCTCCAGCATCGATTTCGCCGAGTACCCCTCGGCGACCCGCGCCTCGCACTCCTCCAGCCGCAGGTCGCCGAGGTTCCGCAGCAGCTGCTGCAGGGCGTCGCGATCGCCGGCGCGGCCGGCCTCGGTCCGGTGCTGGAGCTGCTCTTCGACTTCTTCGAGCGCCTCGGGGTCGATCAGCTCGCGCAGCTCCTCCTGGCCGAGCAGCTCGCGCAGCAGGTCGCGGTCGAGGGCCAGCGCCGCCGCCCGCCGCTCGGCGTTCGGCGTGTCCCCCTCGTACATGTAGGTGGCGACGTAGTCGAACAGCAGC
>DASTBO010000069.1:0-4092 GCA_035712025.1 Solirubrobacterales bacterium | reverse complement strand
GCCCAGGGCGCCCGCGTGGCCGACAGCGCGGCCGCCGTCTTCGGCGAGACGGAGCTGATCGTCAAGGTCAAGGAGCCGCAGCCGCAGGAGGTCGAGCTCCTCGAGCCCCACCACGTGCTGTTCACCTATCTCCACCTCGCGGCGGACCTGCGGCTGACGGAGGCGCTGTGCTCCTCGCGAGCCACCTGCATCGGCTACGAGACGGTCGAGGACTCCAACGGCCGGCTGCCGCTGCTGGCGCCGATGAGCGAGATCGCGGGCAAGATCGCCACCCAGGCCGGCGCCTTCATGCTCGAAAAGCCACTCGGGGGCCGTGGCATCCTGCTCGGCGGCGTGCCGGGTGTGCCGGCCGCGACCGTGATGATCATCGGCGGCGGGGTGGTCGGGCAGAACGCGGCCTTCATCGCGATCGGCATGGAGGCCGACGTGTTCGTGTACGACCGCAACATCGACCGCCTGCGCGAGCTCGACGTGGCGTTCGGCGGGCGCGGCGTGCTGCTCGGCGGCGTGCCGGGCGTGGCCGCCGCCACGGTGATGGTCATCGGCGGCGGGGTGGTCGGCATGAACGCCGCCTTCATCGCGATCGGGATGGAAGCCGACGTCTTCGTCTACGACCGCTCGCTCGACCGCCTGCGCGAGCTCGAAGTCGACTTCGGCGGCCGCTGCTCGACCGTCTACTCGACGACCCTGGCGATCGAGGAGATGCTGCCGAACGCCGACCTGGTGATCGGCGCCGTGCTCGTCCACGGGGCGCGGGCGCCGTACGTGATCCGCCGCGAGCAGCTGGCGCTGATGAAGCCGGGCGCGGTGCTGGTCGACGTCGCGATCGACCAGGGCGGCTGCTTCGAGACCTCGCGGCCGACGACCCACCGCGAGCCGACCTTCGAGGTCGACGGGATCACCCACTACTGCGTCGCCAACATGCCCGGCGCGGTGCCGATCACCTCGACCCATGCCTTGACCAACGCGACGCTGCCCTACGCGCTGGCGCTCGCCGACCACGGCGTCGCCGAGGCGATCCGCCGCGACCCCGGCCTGCGGCTCGGGGTCAACGTCGCGGGGGGCGAGGTGACCCATCCCGCCGTCGCCGAGGGGGTGGGCATGGAGTACGTGCCGGTCGAGGACGCTCTCGGCCTGGAACCGACCTTGAAGGGGTAGTGAAGAACTTGGAAACCAGCACCCACGGGGGGATCTGAATGAGCAGCTACGCGGTTGTCAACCCAGCCACCGGCGAGACCGTCAAGGAGTACCAGGAGATCTCCGACGACGAGCTCCGCGCCGCGATCGGCCGGGCCGACGAGGCCTCCCGGAGCTTCCCGGGCTCGACCTCGGTTGCCGACCGCGCCGCGCTGGTGCGCAAGGTGGGCGAGCTGCACTCCGAGCGCCGCGAGGAGCTGGCCGCGATCATCGTCCGCGAGATGGGGAAGCCGATCGAGCAGGCGCTGATGGAGGTCGATTTCGCGGCGGAAATCTACGGCTTCTACGCCGACAACGCCGAGGACCTGATGGCCGACGAGCCGATCGATCTGCTCGGCGGCGAGGGCACCGCGGTGATCCGCCGCAGCCCCTTCGGCGCCCTGCTCGGGATCATGCCGTGGAACTTCCCCTACTACCAGGTGGCGCGCTTCGCCGGGCCCAACCTGGTGATCGGCAACACGATCCTGCTCAAGCACGCGCCGCAGTGCCCGGAATCGGCCGAGGCGATGCAGCAGATCTTCGATGACGCCGGGGTTCCCGAGGGCGCCTACGAGAACATCTACGCGACCAACGAGCAGATCGAGTGGGCGATCGCCGACCCGCGCGTGCACGGCGTCTCGGTCACCGGCTCCGAGCGCGCCGGCGCCGCGGTCGCCGAGGTCGCCGGGCGCAACCTGAAGAAGGTCGTGCTGGAGCTCGGCGGCTCGGATCCCTTCATCCTGCTCGGCTCCGACGACGTCGACGGGGCGGCGCAGGCGGCGGCCGAAGCGCGGCTCGACAACACCGGCCAGTCCTGCAACGCGGCGAAGCGGTTCATCGTCGTCGACGAGCTCTACGACGACTTCCTCGAGAAGTTCCGCGAGAAGGTCGCCGGTTCGAAGTCCGGCGACCCGACCGCCGAGGACACCGAAATCGGCCCACTCTCCTCGCAGACGGCGGCCGACCGCCTCGAGGACCAGGTCAGGCGGGCGATCGAGAACGGCGCCGAGGTGCTGGTCGGCGGCAAGCGCGACGGCAACTACTTCGAGCCGACGATCCTGACCGGGATCAAGCCCGGCGACGAGGCGTCCCAGGAAGAGTTCTTCGGGCCGGTCGCCCAGGTCTACAAGGTGGCCTCCGAGGAGGAGGCGGTGGAGCTCGCCAACCAGACGCCGTTCGGGCTCGGCTCCTACGTGATGACCAACGACGCCGAGCAGGCCGAGCGGGTCGCCGACCGGATCGAAGCCGGGATGGTCTACGTCAACCTGGTCGGCGCCGACAGCCCCGAGCTGCCGTTCGGCGGCTTCAAGCGCTCCGGCTTCGGGCGTGAGCTCGGCCGCTACGGCGCCGACGAGTTCGTCAACAAGAAGCTGATTCGCAGCGCCTGATCCATTTAGGCTCCGCGAGGGTTACCGAGTCAAACGACGAACAGGCGGGGAATGAGAACGGTTGTGGTCCTGGCGGCGCTTGCCGCGCTGCTCATAGTCGGTACCGCGGTGGCGGCCCCTGAAGGGGAGGACGTGCCGCGCTGCCACGGCCGCCAGGCGCAGATCGTCGGCACCGACGGCGACGACACGATCCGCGGCACCCCCACCCGCGACGTGATCTGGGGCGGCGAGGGAGACGACGTCGTCTTCAGCAGCCTCGGCAACGACCTGATCTGCGGCGGGCCGGGGACCGACGAGATGCACGGCGGCCGTGGCAACGACGTGGTCGACGGCGGCGCCGGCGACGAGGACCAGGTCAACGGCAACCTCGGCGACGACAAGATCATCGGCGGGCCCGGTGCCCGCGACGAGGTCGCCGGCGACCTCGGCATCGACATCGTCAACGGCGGCCCGGGGGCCGAAGACCTCGTCCACGGCGACTACGGCTACGACCGCATGTCGGGCGGCGCCGGGCCGGGCGACATCGCCTCCTTCGCGACCGCGCGGGCGGGTGGCAAGGGCAGCGGCGTCTGGGTCTCGCTGCGCAAGCACCGGGCCTACGGCGACGGGCACGACAAGCTCTTCGGGTTCGAGAGCCTCGAAGGCTCCGCCTTCCGCGACACGCTGATCGGGTCGCCGCAGGCGAACGTCGTCGACGGCGGTCTCGGCAACGACCATCTGATCGGCGGCGGCGGCAGCGACACGCTCGAAGGGGGCCAGGGCACCGACGGCTGCGAGGGCGCCAAAGGGCGGACGAGCTCCTGCGGCAGGGAGCGGACGCCGAAGGCCTCCGCCTTGATCCAACTCAACCCGACTCCGGGTGGCGGAGCGGGGCTGCAGATCGTCGGCGGTCCCGGCCGCGACCAGTTCGTCGTCGCCTTCGACGAAGCGACCGACACTTTCAGCGTCACCGCGAAGAAGGGCGTCGCGATCGGCCCGGGTTGCGCCCACGCGCCCGGCAGCGCCCTGACGGTCTCCTGCGCGGCGAACGGGCCGGGGCGCTGGCTGATGGCCGACCTCGGCCCCGGCAACGACAGCCTGCGGGTCGAAGGGACGCTGGAGTCGATCGGCAGCGTCCGCTTCGCCGGCGGCTTCGGGAACGACACGATCCACGCGGGCCCTGAGGACGACCTGGTCGAGTCCGGGCCGGGGGCGGACAAGCTCTACGGCGGCGACGGCGCCGACGGCCTCGTCGGCGGCCTGCCGGGGCCGACCTTCCTCTACGGCGAAGGCAGCGGCGACCTGCTGGCGGCCGGCGGCGGCTGCGCCGGCGGGGCGCTGGTCGGCGGCCCGGGCCGCGACGACGCCTCCTTCGCCGAGACCCAGGCCCATCCCGGCCTGCTGATCGTCTCCTTCCTCGCCCACGCCGCCTGGGTGACGACCGTCAAGGGCTGCGACCACGTCCACCTCTCGAAGACCAACGAGGACATGGAGGGCTCCTTCGACTGGGACGTCCTGATCGGCGACAGCGGCCCCAACGCGATGCTCG
>DASTBO010000068.1:0-6015 GCA_035712025.1 Solirubrobacterales bacterium | reverse complement strand
GGGGGTTGTCGCGCTGACTCTCATCGACCGGGCTGCATGGCGGCCATGCCCCGCTGCAGCCGCGCCACGCTGGTTGCCCCTGCGGGGGCTGGGACGGCGCGGAAGGTCGGGGCCGGGAGGTGGAGGCGGAAGGCGATCCTTCCCTCGCGGTCGAAGCCGGTCACCAGCGGGTTGTCGCCCCAGCTGACCAGCCAGCCGCCGCCGCTCAGCTCGCGGGCCGAGCCGCAGCAGTGGCTGCGGCTCACCTCGGGATCGTTCAGCTGCCCCCGGTACAAGGCCCTTCTCTGCGCGAGGTCGAGGCGGTAGAAGACGACCCGCGGCCGCCGCGGCCGGTCCTTGCCATTGTCGAAGACGGTGAGGCGGCCGCGGCTGTCGATGCGGGCGTCGTGCTGGCCGCCGAGCAACTTCGTCGCCGGGTCGCCCGTCACCCGCAGCGACTTGCCCGTCCGGGTGCCCCCCAGCTTCCAGGCGATCTCGCCGCTGGCCCGATCGATCCCGTAGACGGCGTCGGTGTGCCGGGTGGAGATCACCACTTCGCCGTCGCCGCGGGGCTCGATCGAGTTGATGTGGACCGGGTCGAAGATCTCACGCTGGAGGCGGCGGCGGGGGTTGCTGAGCACGTTCCGCCACCAGCGGCCGGTCTCCCGCAGGCCGATGTGGCCGCGGGAGCTCCAGCGCCAGACGACCCGCCCCGCCGGATCGACCTCCTGGACTTCGGCGGAGGCGATCGCCGCCCGCCTCGGGCCGCCGAAGCGGCGCAGGTCGGCGGTTTCGGGCACGTAGGTGTCGAGCAGGATGTTGCCGTTGGCGAGCTCGCGGTACTCGTGGCCGTCGACGATCGAGCCGCCGGTCCTGACCAGGCGCAGGAGCTTCCCCGACTCCGAGCGGACCTCGTGGGCCATCCGCGGATCGAGCCCGTAGCCGTCGCCGAAGGCGCGAGCCCAGGCGAAGCTGCCGTCGGCGAGGACCTGGCCCCAGAGCGCCCGCGTGTCGGGGTTGTACCACCAGCGCGGCTTGCCCTCGTCGTCGAAGGCGATCACCCAGGGAGGCCCGTCCCCGGGACTCGCGAAGGAGACGACGAAGAGACCGGGGGGCGCCGGGCGAAGGGATTCGAATCGCCACGAGGGAAAGTCGGAAGGCAGGGGAATCGACCTCTGCGCAGCAGACCGCGGGCCGGGACCGGGCCGCTGCTCCTGGGCGCCTCCTCCGGAGAACGCGGCGAACAGGGCGACGCCGGCGACCAAGGCGGCCAGGCAGATTCCGATGCGCTTGGTCGTTGGGTTGTAGATATGTAAGACGTACCCCGATGTGGCGCATGGGACCCGCCGCCCCCCGGAGATGACGGTTGTTGCTTCGGAATCGGGCGAGTTCTATGGTCTTCCTGCACCCAGCGTGCCGTTGTCGGTAAAGGCGCTGTCTGCGTAACCACATCAAAACCAGAGGGAGAGGCACTATGGAGAGCAGCAGGGCCGCTGAGCGGCACAGAGTCGAGGAACGTCAGCCGACGGGTTGGACCGTGTTCGCCGGCGTTCTCCTGTTCATCGTCGGATCGCTCGACGCGATCTGGGGCCTGGCCGGGATCCTCAACGACGAAATCGTCTTCGTCGGCGGCCAGGGAGTGATCATCGCCGACGTCTCGACCTGGGGCTGGATCCACCTGGTCCTCGGCTCGCTGATCGCCATCACCGGCCTCGGCCTCTTCGCCGGCGCCGAGTGGGCCCGCTGGACGGCGATCTTCTTCGTGATGATCAACGCCATCTCGCAGGTCGTCTGGTTCCCCGCCGCCCCGCTGTGGGCGTTCCTGATGATCATCCTCGACGTGACGATCATCTACCAGCTGACCGCCCGCTGGGAGGAATAGCCGGCTACGAGGGGGCCTCGGCCCCCTCCTCCGCCTCCACGGCCGCGGTGAGGTCCGCCGAGATCTTCACCGCGGCCGAGAGGAGCGGCGCGGCCAGGACGAGGCCGACCGTCCCGAACAGGCAGCCGCCGGCGATCGTCGCGATCAGGACCGCCAGCGGGTGCAGCTTCAGCGCCGCTCCGTAGGCGATCGGCTGGACCAGCTGCTGCAGGACGCCGTTGGCGAGCAGGACGATGACCGCCATCGCCCCTGCCGCCTCGGGTCCGGAGCCGCCGAGCGCGATCAGGACCGCGAACCCGCCCGCGGTCCAGGCGCCGATGTAGGGGACGTAGCCGCCGAGGAAGGTGACGACCGCGATCGTCCCGGCGAGCGGGACGCCGAGGACCAGCGATCCGACGCCGACCAACAGGGCGCTCCAGGCGGCGACGATCGTCACCCCGAGGAAGTAGCCGCGCATGCTGCCGGCGACGCGGCCGAGGACCGAGTGGGCGACCGGCGGCGGGACGCCCAGGTGGCGCTCGACGAAGGCGCCGATCTGCGGCCCGTCCTTGAGCAGGAAGAAGAGGCTGAGCGCGGTGAAGGAGAGGAAGACGGCGAGCCCCGCGAGCCTGTCGACGCCGGCGAGGACGCCGTGCGTCAGCGCCTGGAAGCCGCCGCTGATCGAGGAGCTGGCGTCGGCGTTGGCGTCCGCCGCGGTCGGGCCGTTGACGCCGAGGTCCTTGGCCCACGACTCGATCTCGCTGGCGCCTTCGTGCAGGCGGGTCGAGAGGCTGTCGGCCTGGCTCGCGATCCCGGTGAGGACGATGAAGCCCACGGCGAGCGCGATCGCGACGATCGCGAGCAGGACGAGGCCGGCGCCGATGCCGCGCGGGACGCCGACCGCGCGCAGCCGGTCGACCAGGGGGCCGGCGACGGCGGCGACGATCCCCGCCGTGATCACCGGCATCACGATCGTCTCGGTCAGCGAGAGCAGCCAGATCGCCGCCACCAGGGCGGCGCCGACGCCGACCAGCATCCAGGACGAGAAACCCAGGTCACGCAGCCACTGCGGGGCGGCGAAGAGGCCGCTCAGCTCGCCGGGGGCGAGCTCCACGGCTTCGCCCTCGGTCGTGCCTTTCTCGCGGCGTGGCCATACTCGTCGGGGCATGAGCGGGCCGGACACTGTCACCTACGTCGGACACGCGACCGTGCTCGTCGAGCTCGACGGCACCCGCCTGCTGACCGACCCGGTGCTGCGCCCGCGGATCGGCCCCCTGGTCCGGCACGGGCCCCTGCCGCCGCCGCACGTCACCGCCGGCATCGACGCGGTGCTGATCTCCCACCTCCACCACGACCACGCCGACCTCGCCTCGCTGCGCCGCCTCGGCCGCGAGACGCGGCTGCTGGTCCCGCCGGGGTCGCGGGGCTTCTTCGAGCGCCACCGGTTCGCTGCCGTCACCGAGCTGGCCCCCGGCGACTCGGCCGAGGTCGGCGGCCTCGGCGTGACCGCGGTCGAGGCCGAGCACGACGGCGGCCGGCGCCGCGGCGCGCGCGAAGCGCAGCCGATCGGGTTCCTGATCGAAGGCAGCCGGACCGTGTACTTCGCCGGCGACACCGACGTCTTCGACGGCATGGACGGGCTGGCGCCGGACCTCGATCTGGCACTGCTGCCGGTCTGGGGTTGGGGGCCAACGCTCGGCCCCGGCCATCTCGACCCCCAGGGTGCCGCGCGGGCGGCGGCGCTGCTCTCCCCCCGCCTCGCCGTCCCGATCCACTGGGGCACGCTCTATCCCCTGGGACTCGCCCGGCTGCGCCCCGGACGCCTCACCCTGCCAGCCCGAGAGTTCGCCGCTCGCACCCGCCAGCTCGCGCCTCAGGTGGAGACGCGGGTGCTCTCGCCGGGGGAGTCGACCTCGTTCGCGTAGGCAGTCTGCCCGAGCCCGGCGAGCCAGCCGCGAAAGACGCGGTGGACCCGCTCGGCGCCGACGACCTCCTCCTCGGGCCACTCGAGATCGCTCGGGTGGAGCACGAAGGGGAAGCTCTGGGTCCCTCCCATGCCGCCGTGCGAGCCGACCAGCTCCTCGAAGGCGGCGACCTCGCCGAAGTCCTCCCAGTAGGTGCTGTTGATCATCAGGTCGGCGCAGTGGGGAAAGGAGTCGGTGCGGCGCAGGTGGTCGGCGGCGTTCTCCCCGAAGGGCGCCAACGGGTCCTCTCCCTCGACCCGGTCGTCGGCGAGGAAGCGGGTGCCGCCGGCGCCGATCGCCAGCGCCCCGTCCCGCTCGGAGCGGACGAGGAGGAAGCCGATCCCGGGATGGTCGCGCAGAGCCGGGATCAGCCGCGGGTAGAGCGCCTCGATCCGCTCCAGGCTGAGGCGGCCGGGCTCGCGCGGGAAGCTGATCAAGCCGAGGCAGCCGGAGGCCATCACCGAGAGCTCGGGAACCTCGTCGCCGTCGTGCGTCTCCTCGACCTCGCGGCGGGTGTCGGCGTCGAGGGCGACGACCCCGTCGGCGAGGCGGTCGCGGGTCGCGGCGCGCACGGTGCGGGCCGCGACCGTGTCGTCGCGGGCCACCTCGGTCAACCCGGCGCTGAGATAGGAGAGCGCGTCGTCGTCGCCGGCTTCGGACGCGACCACGCTGTCGGGCTCGCAGGCGCCCCGCACCAGGTCCTCGAGCGTCTGGTCGTAGCGGTCGCGGAAGGTTTCGCCCTGCGACTGGCCGTGGTCGGAGAGGACCACCAGCCGGTAGGGGCGCGGCGCGTCGGCGCAGGCGCGGGCGATGCGGGCGATCTGGCGGTCGAGGTCGTGGAGCACGGCGAGCGCGTCGTGGCGCTCGATGCCCGAGTGGTGGGCGACCTCGTCGTAGGCGAGGAAGGTCGTGTAGATGACCGGTCGCCCGGCGAGCACGTCGCCGATCACCGTCGCGACCTGGAGGTCGCGCTGGATCACCGTCCCCCAGGCGCGGGCGAAGACGTAGCTGCGGCTGCGGTGCATCCGCGGCCGGACGTCGTCGCGGACCTGGCTGCGGGCCGCACGGCGCTCGCGGGCGATCTCCGCCAGGGAGAGGGCGAAGGTCCGCGCCACCGCGTAGGGCCGGGCGAAGTAGGCGGCGTAGTCGCGGCCGATCGGGCGCCGCCGCCTCAACGCCGTGCTCATCGTCAGCATCGAGTGCGGGGCGTCGCCGGAGAGGATGTTGGCGCGGCTGGCGCCGTCGGCGTGCAGCAGGCCGCGGCCGTCGGAGTGGCGCCGCTCGATCTCTTCGGCGTCGCGGGGGTGGTTGGTGACGATCGCCGCGCCGCGCTCCTTCTCCCACCAGCGGAAGGCGGGCATGTCCTCGTTGGAGCCGTGCAGGAGACCCGCCTGGCAGGCGCCGGTCTGCGAGGACCAGTCGGTTTCCCAGCCCCGCAGCCGGTGCGAGCCGCCGCGGACCCAGGAGGAGAGGGTCGGTGCGTTGCCGTCCCGCAGCGCCCGCCAGAGGATGTCGTGGGCGAGGCCGTCGATCTCGAGGAAGAGCACGCCGGGGACGTCGGTCTCGACCGCCCGTCCGCGCCGCCGCGCCTGACGGCGGACGACGTTGCGATACCAGGCGTCGTCCTCGTCGATCGCCAGCAGCGAGTAGACGGCGGCGGTCACCGCCGCGACCACGAGCGTGATCACGATCCCGTCGAGGACGGTCGCCACTTCGGCCTTCGGCAGGAGGTCGACGGCAACGGTCACCAGGAGGCCGTTGAGAACGAGCGCGCCGATGCCCAAGGTCAGGACGGTCAGCGGCAGGGTGAGGCGGGCGAGCAGCGGCCAGACGAGGGAGTTGAGGATGCCGATCATCGCCGCCGCGCCGAGGGCCGTGGGGGCGCCGTCGAGGACGAAGCCGTCCATCGCCTCGGAGAGCAGCAGCAGGATGACGGCGTCGAGGAGGAGGACGAAGGCGCCCCGCCGGACCGCCAGCAGGCTCACGCGGGATCCTCGGCGATCTCGATCCGGCCGCTGTCGACGGCCTCGCGCAGCTGCTCGTAGTCGCCTTCGTTGCGGTCGGCGTAGGCCTCGGCGAAGGCGGCGAGCGCCTCGTCGAACGCATCGCCGCTCCCCAGGTAGGCGGCGATCGCAATGCGATCGCCCGTGCGCGCGTGGGCCCGGGCGAGAGCCCTGCCGCAGAGGGCGCCGTAGGTCGCCAGCGCCGGCG
>DASTBO010000067.1:0-35305 GCA_035712025.1 Solirubrobacterales bacterium | reverse complement strand
GCGGCGCGACCAGTTCACCCTCGACGACTTCCTCAAGCAGATGAAGCAGGTCCGCAAAATGGGCCCGCTGAGCGGGATCATCGGGATGCTGCCGGGGATGGGGGCGATGAAGCAGCTGAAGAACGCCGACGTCGACGAGCGGGAGCTCGACCGCGTGCAGGCGATCATCCTCTCGATGACGCCGCAGGAGCGGGCCAACCCGGGCCTGATCAACGGCTCCCGCCGCAAACGGATCGCCGCCGGCTCCGGGACCAAGGTCCAGAGCGTCAAGCAGCTGGTCAAGCAGTTCGACCAGATGCGGGTGCTGATGAAATCGATGGCCAACGGGCAGATGCCGACGCCGCAGCAGATGGCCAATCTGGCGGGCGGCAACCAGCGCGCGCCGCGCCCGAAGGCGCGTAGACGCTAAGCTGCCGAGCCGCTATGGCAGTCCGAATCAGACTTAGACGCGTGGGTTCGAAGAAGAACCCGATCTGGCGCATCGTCGTCGCCGACAAACGCTCGCCGCGTGACGGGCGCACGATCGAGACGATCGGCCAGTACAACCCGCAGACCGAGCCCTCGACGATCAACATCGACGAGGAGCGCGCGAAGCACTGGCTCGAGCACGGCGCCCAGCCGTCGGAGACGGTCGCGACCCTGCTGCGGACCAAGGGCATCAAGGCCACCGGCAGTTAGCCGGGCCCGGCGGCGATGACCGAGCTGCTCGAGTTTCTCGTCAAGGCCCTCGTCGAGGAGCCCGAGGCGGTCGTCGTCGAGGAGTTGGAGGAGGACGGGGACCTCGTCTACGAGATCTCCGTCGCCGAGGGCGACCTCGGCCGGGTGATCGGCAAAGGCGGGCGGATCGCCAACGCCATCCGGACGATCGCCAAGGCGGCCGCGGTGCGGATCGACCGCCGCGTGATCGTCGACATCCTCGACTGACGGGCCTCGGCCCTTGCGCCTCGACGTCTTCACCCTCTTCCCGGAGGCCTTTGACTGGTTCCAGACCCAGCGCTCGGTCCAGAACGCCGTCCGCGAAGGCAACGAGCTTCGCTTCTTCAACTACCGCGACTCGACGCCGCTGAGCGCCGGCCAGGTCGACGACTCGCCCTATGGCGGCGGCGCCGGGATGGTGCTGCGGGTCGACGTCGTCGACGCGGCGCTGCGCGCCGCCTACGGCGAGGGGCCGCGCCCGCGGATCGTCCTGCTCTCGCCGACCGGGCCGGTGCTCGACGACCCGCTCGCCGACGAGCTCGTCGGCGAGCCCCACGTCGCCCTGCTCTGCGGCCGCTACGAGGGCTTCGACGACCGCGTCCACCGGCACCTGGCCGACGACGAGCTCTCGATCGGCCGCTACGTCCTCGCCGGTGGCGAGCTGCCGGCGATGGTCGTCGCCGACGTGCTGATGCGCAAGCTGCCGGGGGCCCTCGGCCACGAGGACAGCGCCGTCGAGGAGTCCTTCAGCCACGCGCTCGAGGGGATGCCCGAGTACCCGCATTTCACCCGCCCGCCGAGCTACCGCGGCTGGGACGTGCCCGAGATCCTGCTCTCCGGCGACCACGGGAAGGTGCGGCAGTGGCGACTGGAGCAGAGCAGGCTTCGCGCCGAGCAGTTCGAAAAAGACGCGGAGTAGCTACCATTCCGCGACCGCGCGGTTCCCGCACCTGGGTCCCGGCGGTTTTTTCTCGCGGCAATTCTTCCAATGAGCTCCGTAATCGACAGCATCGAGCGCGCCCAGCTTCGGCAAGGGCTGCCCAAATTCGCCCCTGGAGACCGTGTCCGCGTCCACTTCCAGGTGATCGAGGGCAGCCGGAAACGGACTCAGGTCTTCGAGGGCGTCGTCCTCAAGCGCCAGGGCTCCGGCGTGCGCGAGACCTTCACCGTGCGAAAGCAGTCGTTCGGCGTCGGTGTCGAGCGGACGTTCCCCCTGCACTCGCCGAAGATCGAGAAACTCGAGGTGGCGGCGCGCGGGGACGTGCGACGGGCGAAGCTCTACTACCTGCGCGGCCGGATCGGCAAGGCGGCGCGCGTCGCCGAGCGGCGCTGGGGGATCGACGACGACGTCGTCGCGGTCGCCGGCGCGGCCGATGGCGAGTCGACCGCGGTCGACGCCGAGGGCGTCAGCCAGGAGGAGGTCGTCCCCGTCGAGAAGCCGGACGAGGCGGCTCCGGAGGCCGAGGCCGGCGACGAGGCGGCTTCGGAGGCCGAGAGCGCCGAGGCGCCCGAGGCCGAGGCCGAGGCCGATGCGCCGGCTGAGGCCGAGACGCCCGAGGCCGAGGCCGATGCGCCGGCTGAGGCGGAGACGCCCGAGGCCGAGACCGAAGCGCCAGCTGAGGCGGAGGCCCCGGCGGAGCCGGAGGCCGAGAGCGAGACTGAGACGGCGGCGGAGACGGACGCGGACGCGCCCGAGGCCGGGGAGACCGAGGACACTGCAGCGCCCGAGGATGCCGAGGACCAGGAGCCGGCCAAAGACGGCGACTCCGACGAGGACTCGGCAGCCTGAACCCCAAGATTCCGAAGCCGGAATCCAAAGCGGGCGGCCTGATCGAGCTGGTCGTCATCGTTGCGCTTGCCCTCGGGCTGGCGCTCGCGATCCAAGCCTGGGTGGTGAAGCCGTACCAGATCCCCTCGGGCTCGATGGAACCGACGCTCGACGTCGGCCAGCGGGTCCTCGTCAACCGCTTCCTCTACCACTTCAAGGACCCCAAGGTCGGCGACATCGTCGTCTTCCACCCGCCCGAGGGCGCCGAAGGGGGTCCCGGCGAACAGTGCGGCGTCAACCGCGGCCCGATGGAACCCTGTCCCAAATCGACCGAGAGCGAGGCGGACGACAACTTCATCAAGCGAATCGTCGCCGGCCCCGGCGACACGATCGCAGTCAAAGCGGGACACCCGGTCGTCAACGGCGAGATGCTCGCCGACGAGCCGTACATCAACCCCTGTCCGACCTGCAATTTGCCGAAACCGATCACGATTCCACCCGACCACTACTTCATGATGGGCGACAATCGTGGGGCAAGCGATGACAGCAGGGAATGGGGACCCGTCCCCCGAGACTGGATCATCGGTGAGGCATTTGCCACCTACTGGCCCCCCAACCGCATCGGCGGGCTCTAAGAGCCCTCGTGGGAAGACCCACCGGCGCCGGCTCGCGCGCAGCCGCCGCCTGTTTGCCTTCGACCGCGGCCTGCAGAGCCGCTACGTAGCCGGCGCCGACGAGGCGGGACGCGGCTGCCTCGCCGGGCCGCTGGTCGCCGCCGCGGTGCTGATCGACCACGAGCGCCTCTCGGTCGCCGACCGCCGCGCGCTCAGCGGTCTGCACGACTCCAAGCAGATGACCGAGGCCCAGCGGCTGGAGATGTACCCGTGCGTGCTGCGCGCGGCCGAGCGGGTCAGCGTCGTCGTCCGCTGCGCGGCCGGGATCGACCGCCGCGGCCTGCACGTGACGAACATCGAAGCGCTCTCGCTGGCCCTCGAGCGGCTCGCCCCCGGCGAGGACGCGATCGCCCTCGTCGACGGCTTCCGGCTGCCGCGCTGCGCGGTTCCGCACCGGCGGGTGGTCAAGGGAGATGCGACCAGCGCGGCGATCGCCGCCGCCTCCGTCATCGCCAAGGTGACCCGTGACCGCTATATGCGAGAGGTCGCGCCGAGGCACCCGGGCTGGGGCTTCGAGGAACACGTCGGCTACTCGACCCCCGAGCACCGCGCGGCGATCGAGGAAATCGGGATCTCGCCACTGCACCGCCGCTCGTTCCAGTCGGTGGCGTATGCCCAGCTCGAGCTGGGCTAGAACGCGCCCTTCACGTACTCCACGTCGACGGTGCGACCGGCGGCGTCCAGCGTTACCCCGACGGCGTCGAAGCGGATCTCGTCGTAGCGCAGCCCTTCGCGCCGCGCGGACATCCAGGCGGTGGCGAGGCGGCGGACCTGGCGCTGCTTGCGGGCGTCGATCGCCAGGATCGGCTTCTCGGGACCGAACGCGGTGCCGGCTCGGGCGCCCTTCACCTCGACGAAGACAAGGGCGCGGCCGTCGCGGGCGACGATGTCGATCTCGCCGTAGCGGGTGCGCGCGTTGCGCTCGACGATCTCCCAGCCGGCGGCGGCCAGGCGCTGGGCGACCAGCTCCTCGGCGATCTCACCGGTGCGGCGGCGGGCGACGGTCATCTCCGCTTCAAGCCGCGGGCGTGCCTTTCTCGCCCCACAGATGACCCAAAGATCTTGCATTTTGCGCGCCACTCTTGCGCCCATGCCGCCTAGCGTCCTCGGCGTGCTCGCCACCGCCCGCACCTTCACCCTCGACGGCATCTCCGCTCGCCCGGTCCGGGTCGAGGTGGACGTCCACAAGGGCCTGCCGAACTTCACGATCGTCGGCCTGCCCGACGCCGCCGTGCGGGAGGCGCGGGAGCGGGTGAGGGCGGCGCTGGTCAACTGCGGCTTCGAATTTCCGCTGCGGCGGATCGTCGTCAACCTGGCACCGGCGAGCCTGCGCAAGGCAGGGCCGGGGATGGATCTGGCGATCGCCGCCGCCCTGCTCAGCGCCTCCGGTCAGCTGGCGTGGGAGGGGCTGGCGCGGGTCGCCCTGGTGGGGGAGCTGGCGCTCGACGGCTCGACTCGGCCGGTGCAGGGCGCTCTGGCGATGGCCGAGGCGGCTCGGGAGAGTGGGGCGGAGGCGATCGTCCTGCCAGCCGAGAACGGACCGGAGGCGGCGTTGGTCGAGGGGATCGAGGCGATCGCCGTCGATGGGCTTGGGCGCCTCCCCGGGCTCGTCGAGGGGACCTGGCAGCCGGTTCCGCCTGAGCCCCTGCCGCTGCGACGGGAGGCCGCGCCGGGTGCACCCGACCTCGCCGACCTGCGCGGGCAGCCCCACTTGCGCCATGCACTCGAGGTGGCGGCGGCAGGGGGCCACAGCCTGCTGATGGTCGGGCCGCCCGGGGCCGGCAAGTCGCTGGCGGCGAGCCGGCTGCCGTCGATCCTGCCGCCGCTGGCGCCTGGCGAGGCGCTCGAGGTGGCGCGGATCGCCAGCGCCTGCGGGCGGCTGGACGGGCTCCCCGCCGGCCGGCCGTTCCGCGCGCCCCACCACACGATCAGCGCCGCCGGCCTCGTCGGCGGCGGGGCCGGACCGATCGGGCCGGGCGAGCTGACGAAGGCGCATCGGGGCGTCCTCTTCCTCGACGAGCTCTGCGAGTTCAGGCGCGACGCCCTCGAGGCGCTGCGAGCGCCGCTCGAGGCCGGCGAGGTCTCGATCGCCCGGGCCGGAGGCCAGCGCCGGCTGCCCTGCCGGTTCATGCTCGTCGCCGCGGCCAACCCATGTCCATGTGGGCGGGGCGAAGCCGACCCCGACTGCTCCTGCGCCCCCTACGACGTGCAGCGCTACCAGGGCAAGCTGAGCGGCGCCCTCGCCGATCGGATCGACGTCCTCGCCGCGGTGCGCCAGCCGAGCGCGGCGGAGATCGGAGGCCCGCCGGGGGAGGCTTCGGCGGCGGTGCGGGAGCGGGTGCAGGCGGCGCGTGAGCGGCAGGAACGGCGCCTGGGTCAAGGTCGGTGCAACGCCGCGATGACCCCCGCGGAGACGCGCGCCTGCGCGCTCGACCACGCCGCGGCCTCGCTGCTGGCGGAGCTCTACGCTCGCCAGCGGCTCAGCGGCCGAGCCCACGACCGCGCGCTGCGCCTGGCGCAGACCCTCGCCGATCTCGGCGGTGCGGATGCGATCGGCGAGGAGCAGATGGCGCAGGCCCTGCAGATGCGGAGGCGCGACCATGGCTGACCCGCAGGCCTGCGGCGCTTGCCTGCGGCGGTCTTGGCTGCTCGCCGACCTGGGTCCCTACGTGGAGCGGGTGGCGAGCGGCGAGGTGGGGTCGCGCTCGCCGGAACTGCTGCGACTCTCGGACGAGGAGCTCGTCGAGGCGGTCGCGCCGAAAGTCGCCGGGCAGTTGCTGGCGCGGGTTGCCGGGCTGCCGGAGGAGCGGCTGCGCGAGGAGCTGCTGGTGGCGGGCTGCTGGGCCTGCTGCCGCCATGGCGATCTTTATCCAGCCTCGCTGCGCGACGCCGCCGACGCTCCCTGGGCGCTGGTCGGCCGGGGAGACGCGGCGCTGCTCGACGGGCTGGAGCCGTTCGGGGCGGTGACGATCGTCGGCGCCCGGCGCGCCACGTCCTATGGCCGCGAGGTCGCCCGCGAGCTGGGCCGGGAGCTGGCGGCCGCCGGGATGGTGGTGATCAGCGGCCTCGCCTTCGGGGTCGACGGCTGCGCCCACCGCGGGGCGCTCGACGCCGGCCGGACGATCGCCGTCCTCGGCTGTGGACCCGACGTTGCCTATCCCGCCAGCCACCGGAACCTCTGGCGCCGGATTTGCGAAACGAACCTGGTCGTCTCCGAGCTGCCGCCGGGCGCGACTCCCTGGCGCTGGACCTTCCCCGCCCGCAACCGGATCATGGCCGCTCTTGCCGGGATGACCGTGGTGGTCGAGGCGGCGACCCGCTCGGGTTCGCTGATCACGACCGACCTGGCGGCAGACCTCGGCCGCGACCTGGGTGCGGTGCCCGGCCCCGTCACCTCGCGCGCCTCCGCCGGCCCCAACGCCCTCCTCGCCAGCGGCGCCCACCTCGTCCGCGGCGCCCAGGACGTCCTCGACGCGATGCTTGGGCCGGGTCGGATGCCCTTGGCCCGCAGCGGCCCGCAGCTCGATTCCCGGCTGCAGGCGGTCCTCGCCGCGGTCGAGGCCGGCGAGGGGAGCTGCGACGCCGTCGCCGCCGCCACCGGGATCTCCGGCCCGGAGGCCGCCACGGCGCTCTCGCGCCTGGAGCTGCTCGGCTACCTCGTCTGCTCCAACTTGGGTAGCTACTCGCGCACTTTGCTGTCACCTCCGATCTGTCGCGCTCTCTAGGCTGCATCCATGACCTCAGGACGCGTACCCGCCGCGCTCTCGATCGCCGGCTCCGACTCCGGTGGCGGCGCCGGGATCCAGGCCGACCTGAAGGCGTTCGCGCGGGTCGGGGTCCACGGCATGACCGCGATCACGGCGATCACCGCGCAGAACACGCTGGGGGTCAACGCGGTCGAGTCGGTCTCGCCGGGGATGATCGTCGGCCAGGTGCGGGCGGTCGCCGCCGACATCGGCGTCGATGCGGTGAAGATCGGGATGCTGGGTACCGCCGAGACGGTCGAGGCTGTGGTCGCGGCGCTCGTCTACCTGCACGGGGTGCCGGTGGTGCTCGACCCGGTGATGATCGCCGAGAGCGGCGCCGCGCTGCTCGACCCCGACGCTAAGGCCGTCCTGCTGGATCGGCTGCTGCCTCTGACCTCGGTCGTCACCCCGAACATTCCCGAGGCGCGAGCGCTGACGGGGATGGGGGGGGAGGCCAGTCAGGCGCGGCTGGCCTGGGCGCTGGTCGAACTGGGCGCCGGGGCGGCCGTGGTCACCGGCGGTCACAGCGAGGAGGTGGTCGACGTCTTCTACGACGGCAGCGACGTCGTCGAAATCCCCGGCGAGCGGCACCCCGACGGGGCCGCCCACGGCTCCGGCTGCACCCATTCCTCCGCCCTGGCCGCCTTTCTCGCTCTGGGGCACACTCCGCTCGAAGCCGCCGAACGCGCTCGCGAGATCACCTCGGAAGCTGTCCGCGACGGGCTGCGCGAGGTCGGCGACGGGGCCGGGCCGGTGGACGTCTTCGACTTGGCCGGCAGGCGCGCCAGAGACACCGGCGCGGTGCGCTGACTAGATTGACCGCCATGAGCACGAACGCCAAGACCGCGACGCAGCTGCCCCGTCCCCGCTCGGCGACCGTCTTCGACGGCCCCGACCGCGCCCACGCCCGCGCCTACATGAAGGGAATCGGGTTCGACGACGCGGACCTCAGCAAGCCGACGATCGGGATCGCCAACACCTGGACCGAGGCGATGCCCTGCAACTTCCACCTCCGCGGCCTGGCCGAGCACGTCAAAGCCGGAGTGCGCGCGGCGGGGGGCACGCCGATGGAGTTCAACACCGTCGCCGTCTCCGACGGGGTGACGATGGGCACCCAGGGGATGAAGGCATCGCTGATCAGCCGCGAGGTGATCGCCGACTCGATCGAGCTGATGGCGCGCGGGTACCAGTTCGACGCGATCGTCGCCCTCTGCGCCTGCGACAAGACGATCCCCGGCTGCGCGATGGCCCTGGCTCGACTCGACGTCCCCTCGGTCCTTCTCTACGGCGGCTCGATCGCCCCCGGTCACTGGCACGGCCGCGACGTCACCATCCTCGACATCTTCGAGGCGATCGGCGCTCACAACGCCGGCGAGATGACCGACGAGGAACTGCACGAGCTGGAGGGCGTCGCCAGCCCCGGGGCCGGAGCCTGCGGGGGCCAGTTCACCGCCAACACGATGGCCTGCGCCTTCGAGGCGCTGGGCATCAGCGCCGGCGGCTCGGCGATGGTCCCGGCCGAAGGCGACGACAAGCCGACGGTGGCGGAGAAGATCGGCGAGCTGGTGATCAACGTCCTCGCCGAGGATCTGCGGCCGAGCAGGATCATCACCCGGGAGTCGCTGGAGAACGCGATCGCCTGCGTCTGCGCCTCCGGTGGCTCGACCAACGGGGTCCTGCACCTGATCGCGCTCGCCCACGAGCTCGGGATCGAGCTGACGATGGACGACTTCGAGCGGATCTCGCGCCACACGCCGCTCTTCGCCGACCTCAAGCCGGGCGGCCGCTTCGTCGCCACCGACCTCTACGCCGCCGGCGGCGTGCCGGTGATTCTCAAGCGGCTGGCCAAGGCCGGGATCCTCCATGGCGAGGCGATCACCGTCACCGGCAGGACGATCGGCGAGGAGGCCGCGGCCGCGACCGAGGCTCCCGGCCAGGAAGTCGTGCGCTCGGTCGAGGATCCGCTCAAGCCCGAAGGGGGCCTTGCGATCCTGCGCGGCAACCTCGCCCCCGAAGGGTCGGTGGTCAAGGTCGCGGGAACCGAGCGCCGCCGGCAGACCGGCCCGGCGCGGGTCTTCGAGTCCGAAGAGGAGTGCTTCCGCGCCGTCAAGGAGCAGAAGATCGAGCCCGGCGACGTCGTCGTGATCCGCAACGAGGGCCCGGTCGGCGGCCCGGGGATGCGGGAGATGCTGCAGGTCACCGCCGCGATCGTCGGCGAGGGCCTCGGCGAGAGCGTCGCGATGGTCACCGACGGCCGCTTCTCCGGCGCCACCCGCGGGCTGATGATCGGCCACGTCGCCCCGGAGGCGGCCAAGGGCGGGCCGATCGCCGCGATCCGCGAGGGCGACGAGATCACCGTCGACATCGACGACCGCAGCCTCAACGTCGCCCTCTCCGAGGAGGAGATCGCCAAGCGGGTGGCGGAGTACGAGTCGCCGCCGGCGCCCTACGCGCGCGGCGTGATGGCCAAGTATGCGGCGACCGTCTCCTCCGCCGCCGAGGGCGCCGTCACCAGCTAGCTGGTGACCACTAGCCGACTGCGGTGTCCTGCGCGGCCCGCAGCGGCTGCGAGGACTCGATGAACTGTTCGACCAGCGGGTTCCAGCGGCCGGGCCGCTCGAGCTGCGGCAGGTGGCCGGTGCGCTCGAAGAGCTCCAGCCGCGACTGCGGGATCAGCCGGTGGTATCCCAGCGCCCCCTCGAGCGGGACGATCTGGTCGTTCAGGCCCCAGGTGATCAGGGTCGGGATCTCGATTTCCGGCAGCCGCTCGCGGGTGTCGTAGCCGAAGATCGAGGTCAGCGCGGGGGAGAAACCCGGCGCCTGCAGGCCGGGACGCACCTGCTCGGCGAGCAGCTCGGGCCGCAGCCTGTTGGGGTTGCGGAAGATCCGGCCGAAAGCGAGCTTGCGGCCGCGCGGCCGGGTCCAGTAGGCCCGGCGTTCGCCGCTGAGCATCGGGATCGCCGCTCTGAAGATGCGCGCGGCGGCGTCGAGCGGACGTCCCTGCCACTCGGCGAAGCTGACGCCGGCGGCGGAGATCAGGACCAGGCGGTCGAACCGCTCCGGTTGCTGGATCACCGCCTCGGTGGCGATGAACCCGCCCATCGAGTTGCCGACCAGCGCCGCCACGCGGTCGATCCCGAGCCGCTCGCAGAAGTCGTGGATCAGGCGGCCGTAGTCGCCCATCGTGATCTCCCAGGAGGGCATCGGGCTGTCGCCGAAGCCCGGGAGGTCGAGGGCGATCGCCCGGTAGCCGTTACGGCCGAAGTAGGGCAGGTTCTCGAGGAAGTTCCGCCAGCAGCCGGCGATCCCGTGGATGAAGAGGATCGGCTCGCCCTCGCCGATCTCGACGTAGTTGACGGCCTCGGCGCCCGGCAGGTCCACCCGCCGCAGGTGCTCGCGCCAGTCGATCCGCAGCCACTCGGGGGTCGGATCCAGGTTGCCGTAGTCGGGGGCGGGGAAGGCCGGCAGCGGCTTGCGATCGCTCTCAGGCATACCCCATCCTTTCCAAAACCGGGATCTCGCGGATCTGCGGCGGCTGCAGGTGGTCCCAGAGGATCCCGCGCGGCCGGTCGTACTGGCGCTCGATCTCGATCACCGCTCGCGGCGTCGCGATCAGGTCGCAGGGAAGGTCGTGGTCGGTGACCATCAGGTGCTGGCGCAGGATCTGAATCGGATGGACGGTGGTGGCGACGGTGGTGTGCGCGTCGATCTTGCCGGCGTCGGTGAGGATCCCGTACTCGAGGTCGTGGTAGCCGCCGCCTTTGCCGATGCGGGCGCCGCTGAGGTTGACCGCGACCGAGCCGCAGAGGACGAAGTCGATCTCCGGCAGGTCGTCGAGGGCGACGACCCGGCCGTGCCTCAGCGCCCCCTTGATCGTCGCCGCCTCCTTCATCGCCGCCTTCGAGAGCCGTTTCGGTTCCAGGACGCGGAACGGGTGCGGGTCGCGCAGCCGCGGCACCGCCATGATCATCGTCTTGCCCTCTTCGAGGGCGATCCGCCGGGCGTGGGTCTGCGGCGAGTCGGGGTTGGCCTTGATCGTCCGGGCCCGCTTCCAGAGCCGGTTCCCGGCGAGCTTCTCGGCCGCGAGCTTGGCCCCGGCGAAATTCGGGATCCGGCCCTCGGCGCCCGGGAAGCGGGAGACGCCCTCCCGTTCCATCGCCTTCCAGACCTCCGCTCTGACTTCGTCCTTGGTGCGCACGAAAGCGAAAGATATCCCGCCTCGCTGCCGATAAGACCGATGCACATGCGAAATTGCAGGGAAGTCGGCCCCGCGGGCCGAACCAGGCAAGTGCCTAGACTTTTGAAAACCGGCAAACGACGCACTGAGGGTTACTCCAGTTAGATGGGAACGAAGACTTCGATCGCGGTGCTGATCGCGGCTGTGCTGCTGGTTCTCGTCGTCGGCGGCGCCTACGCCTACGACAGCTCGCAGAAGGACAAGATCGCCGATGGCGTCACCATCGGCGGCGTCGACGTCGGCGGGCTCGACGAAGATGAAGCCAGGGCGAAGGTCCACCGCAAGCTGGTGGCGCCGCTGAAGACCTCGCTGGGGGTGAGCTTCGAAGGCAAGACCTGGGAGCTGACCGGCGAGCAGTTGAAGATCCGCGCCGACCTCGACAAGGCGGTCGAAGAGGCGGTCGAAGACAGCCAGGACGGGGGCTTCCCCGGTCGCCTGGTCCGTTACGTCAGCGGCGGCGAGGTCGAAGAAAGCATCCGCCCCGAAGTCGCCTACTCGGAGCGGGCCGTCAACCGCTTCGTCCGCCACGTCGCCGAGGAGATCGACCGCGAACCGCAGAACGCCGACGTCGAACCGAGCGGCGACTCGCTCGAAGTGGTCGCCGGCAAGGACGGTCGCAAGCTGCGCGACAACCTTCTCGAGAAGGACCTGAAGGCCGCGGTTCTGAACGCCAACGCGCCGCACACGGTCAAGGCCAAGGTCCACTCGATCGCGCCGGAAGTGACCAGGCAGGAAGTCGCAGCCGAGTACCCGTCCTACCTGACCCTCGACCGCTCGACCTTCACCCTGCGCCTCTGGAAGCACCTGAAGTTGGCCAAGACCTACACCGTCGCCGTCGGGATGGAAGGGCTGGAAACGCCCGAAGGCCTCTACGCGATCCAGGAAAAGGAAGAAAACCCGGTCTGGAACGTGCCGATGTCCGACTGGGCCGGCTCGCTGGCCGGGCAGACGATCCCGCCGGGGCCGTCGAACCCGATCAAGGCGCGCTGGATGGGCATCTACGAAGGCGCCGGCATCCACGGCACCGAAGAGACCTACTCGCTGGGCAGCGCCGCCTCCCACGGCTGCGTCCGCATGGCGATCCCCGACGTCGAAGAGCTCTACGACGAAGTAGAAGTCGGCACCCCGATCTTCATTGGCTAGCCGTCCCGCGAAGGACGACAACGCCGCGAGGCGAATGAAGCCTCGATGAACTGGGAGGCCGCCCTTGCCGCGTACGACCGCGACCTGCGTGCGCGGGGGTCCGCCGAGCGTACGCGACGCGCCTATGGGGTTGACCTCGGCGGGTTCTCCGAGTGGGCGGGGGAGCAGGGGCTGGCGCCCGGCGACGTCCGCTACCGGGACGTGCGGCGCTACGGCGCCGGCCTCGCCAACGCCGGGGCCGCGCCGACCACGGTGGCGCGCAAGCTGGCGTCGATCCGCGGCCTCTACGCCTACCTGGTTCGGACCGAAAGGGTGGGCGCCAACCCGGCCGAGCTGGTCTCCAGCCCGAAGCGCTCGGAGAAGCTGCCCCACGTCCTCACCACCGAGCAGATGCGGGCGCTGCTGGAGCGGATCCCCGCCCGCACCCCGCTGGAGCTGCGCGACCGGGCGATGCTGGAGCTCGCCTACTCCTGCGGCCTGCGCTGCGAGGAGATCGTCAACCTCGACCAGGGTTCGCTCGACTTCGAGACCGAGCAGCTGCGGGTGCTGGGCAAGGGATCCAAGGAGCGGTTGCTGCCGGTGGGGGAGCCGGCGCAGCGAGCTCTGCGCCGCTACCTCGACAAGGGCCGCCGGGCCCTCGCGCTCGACCCGCGCGAGCGGGCGCTATTCCTCTCCAAGTCCGGCCGCCGCCTCTCCAACTCCGACGTCACCCGCCGGCTCGGCCTCTGGACCCGCGAGGCGGCGCTTGCCGCCGGCGTCTCCCCGCATTCACTCAGGCATTCCTTCGCAACTCATCTGCTCGAGGGTGGCGCCGACCTGCGTACGATTCAGGAGCTGCTGGGCCACGCGTCGATCTCGACCACCCAGGTCTACACCCGGGTCGACGCCGCCAGACTGCGTGACACTTACGCTGCCAGCCACCCCCGCGCATGACACAAATCCCCGCAAACGGACATAGACTCGCCTGATGGACACGGGCGTGAAAGAGGTTGAGCTCCGCGACCTGTGGCGCCGCTACAAGGACGACGGTGACGACGGCGCCCGCGAGCGCCTGGTCGTCGCCTACTCGCCGATGGTCAAATTCGTCGCCGGCCGCCTCGGCGCCGGGCTGCCGTCGCACGTCGAGGACGCGGACCTGATCTCCTACGGGCTGGTCGGGCTGATCGGCGCGATCGAGCGCTTCGAGCCGGAGCGTGGGATCAAATTCGAGACCTTCGCGATGACCCGCATCCGCGGCGCGATCATCGACGAACTGCGCTCGCTCGACTGGGTGCCGCGCTCGGTCCGCTCCCGCGCCCGCGAAATCGAGACCGCCCAGGCGAAGCTCGAGCACGAACTGCAGCGGGCGCCGAGCGAGGCCGAGCTGGCCGCGAAACTGAACCTCACCGAGGAGGAACTGCAGAGCGCGCTGCTGGAGATCGCCAACTCCTCCGTCTACGCGTTGGATGAGCTCTGGACCGTCTCCGACTCCTCCGGCGACCAGGTCTCGCTGCTCGACACGATCGCCGACGAGAGCGCCGCCGACCCGCAGGAAGCGCTTGCCTCGACCGAGGTCAAGGACCTGCTGACCGAGGCGATCGGCTCGCTGCCCGAGCGCGAGCAGCTCGTCGTCGCCCTCTACTACTACGAGAACCTCACCCTGCGGGAGATCGGCGAGGTCCTCGGCGTCACCGAGTCGCGCGTCTCGCAGCTGCACACCAAGGCGGTCATGCGGCTCAAATCATCCCTCCAGCAGGGCTGATGGGGGACAGCTGCGCGATCTGCGGCCGGACGATCCTCGCCGGCGAGCGCGTGCATGGGTACTTCGACGGCGACGAGGAGCGGACCGTCTGCGAGCTCTGCCTCGCCAGGGCCGAGCGGCTCGCCTGGCGGCCGGCGAACGAGCCGGAGCCCGAGCGCCAGGGGCGGCGCCACGAGGGCCGCGATCGCCTGCGGGGGCTGCTGCGGCGGCGGCATCGTCGCCCCGGAGGGCACGCCGCGACGATTTCCAAGCCCGACGAGCCCGACCCGGCGATCGCCTCGCGCCGCGCGCGGCCGCTGCCCGCGCTCGACGATCGCGCCTCGACCCCCTTCGAGCGCGCGGCGGCGCGCTTCAACTCGAGCGAGGCCGGCCGCGCGGTCGCCGGCCTGACCCGCACGCTCGGGGTGCCGCGGGCCTCGGTCGGCGCCTCGGCCGGCGCGCCCGGCGAGGTCCGGGTGACGGTCGCCTGGGAGCTCTCCTGGTACCAGTGGGGGGTCGACGTCGGCGACGAGCTGCGGCCGGTCTTCGAGCTCGGCAAGGGCGGCGAGATCGACCAGCTCGACGCCGCGGCGCGGCAGTGGAACGCGGTCGTCGCCGCCGACGGCGTGCTGCGGCTGGCGGGCGACCGGGCGGCGAGCCGATGAGCCGCATCGCGGTCAACGTCGACGGCGGGGCACGCGGCAACCCGGGTCCGGCGGCGATCGGCGTCGTCCTGCGCGACGGGGCTGGCGAGGTGCTGGAGGAAGTGGGGGAGGCGATCGGCGAGGCGACCAACAACGTCGCCGAGTACCGGGCCCTGCTGCGGGGGATCGAGCTGGCAGCGCAGCACGGTGCCACCGAGCTCGAGCTGATCGGCGACTCCGAGCTGGTGGTGCGGCAGGTGGAAGGCCGCTACAAGGTCAAGCACGCCGACATGAAGGAGCTGCACGGGGAGGTGACCCGGGCGCTGCGCGGGTTCGACTCGTGGTCGATTCGCCACGTCCGCCGGGCCGAGAACGCCGACGCCGACCGCCTGGTCAACCAGGCCCTGGACGGAGCGCTCGATGGCTGAGCCCCCGCGTGAGCCGATCGACCCCGGCGTCGACATCGGCCACGTCCACCTCAAGGTCGCCGACGTCGACCGGGCGCTCGGTTTCTACTGCGGCGTCCTCGGCTTCGAGCTGATGCAGCGCTGGGGGGCCGACGCGGCCTTCATCTCGGCCGGCGGCTACCACCACCACATCGGCCTCAACTCCTGGTCCTCGAAGGGCGGCTCGCCACCGCCCCCCGGGACCACGGGCCTCTTCCACACGGCGATCCGCTACCCGACCCGCCGCGCCCTCGCCGACGCGCTGCGGCGCCTGAGCGAGGCCGGCTGGCCGCTCGAGGGCGCCTCCGACCACGGCGTCAGCGAGGCGCTCTACCTCTCCGACCCCGACAGCAACGGGGTCGAGCTCTACTGGGACCGGCCGCGGGAGGAGTGGCCGCACGCGGCCGATGGCGAACTGGCGATGGGCACCGTGCCCCTCGACCTCGACGGCCTGATCTCCGAGCTGCGCGACTAGTCGAGAGCAGCTCTCCTCGCCATGCCGACGCCGGGGCGAGGAGAAGCACGATGGGCGGCCGTGGCCAGGGAGAAAACGACGGCGCCGATTTGAGCTCCTCTGTGCTTCTCCTGCCCCGCGTCGGTGGGATGGATGGGTGAGGACTTCAACGTCCTACCCAATAATTGGTAGCAGAAACAACCGCCGCTTGTGATCTGGGCCTCGCGAAGGCGATAGGGGCCGGCCTTTCGCAGCCGTCCTCCGCCGCGGGCCCCCTTATTCTCACGCGCCCTTGTACGACGCCTCGCAGCAGATCGACGGCGGGGCGCCTGCCCGAGCGCTTCCGGACTGGCCCCGCACCCGACCCCTCCGCTCGTGGCAGGAGGAGGCGACCGAGGCCGTGCGGGCGCACTCCGGGACCAGCTTCCTGGCCTCGGCCACCCCGGCGGCCGGGAAGACCACCTTCGGCCTCCACATCGCCCACCGGATGCTGAGCGCCAGGTTCGTCTCGCGCGTCGTCGTCGCGGGGCCGACCACCCACATCTGCCGCCAGTGGGCGGCCGACGCGGCCCGCTACGGCATCGACCTCGAGCCGAACCGGCCGAACTCGGACGGGGCGGAGTCCGGTGACTTCCACGGCGTCGCCGTCACCTACCAGACGATCGCGGCCGGGCCGGACACGCACCGGTCCGCCGCCGCGCGTCGGCCGACCCTGCTGATCGCCGACGAGCCGCACCACATGGGCGATCAGGCCGCCTGGGGCCTGCGGACCCGACGGGCCTTCGACGGCGCCCGCTTCCGGCTGCTCCTCTCCGGCACCCCCTTCCGCTCCGACAACTCGGCCATCCCCTGGGTCACCTACGACGACGACGGCTTCAGTCGGGCCGACTACGTCTACGGCTACCCGCAGGCACTGGTCGACCGGGTCTGTCGCCCGATCACCTTCCTCCCGTACGACGGCGAGATGGAGTGGCTCTCGGACGGCCGCCTGCGCAGCGCCGACTTCGACCTCGTCCTGCCGGCGGCGGAGTCGGCCCGGCGCCTGCGGACGGCGCTCAGCCCGGAGGGCGAGTGGATGGGCGAGGTGCTGCGCGACGGCGATGCGAGGCTGAGCGAGGTGCGCGCCGACGGCCACCCTGACGCGGGCGGCTTGGTCATCGCCTCCAATCAGGACCATGCGCGGGAGATCGCGGCGCGACTCGGGTCGATCTCGGGCGAGCGGCCCGAGCTGGTGATGAGCGACGAGCCCGACGCCAGCCGCCGCATCGCCGAGTTCGCCTCCTCCGACCGGCGCTGGCTGGTCTCGGTCCTGATGGTCTCCGAGGGCGTCGACATCCCCCGCCTGCGCGTCGGCGTCTACGCGACCGCGGCCCGGACCGAGCTCTTCTTCCGCCAGGTGGTCGGTCGCTTCATCCGGGCGACCCCGGGCCTGCGCCGCCAGATGAGCTACCTCCTGATGCCGGCCGACCCGCGCCTCAAGGCTCTGGCCCGGGAGATCGAGCTCGAGCGCCGCCACGCACTCGACCTCACTCCCACCGATGAGGCAGAGGAGCAAGAGATGGACGCCAGGGAGCGCGGCGAGCCCGGTGACCGCTTCGCCGCCCTCAGCTCCGGCGACGCCGAGCTGGACGACGCGATCATGAGCGAGACCGCGCTTCAGCTCTTCCCGACCGACGACCCCAAGCCGCCAAAGAGTGCCACCACCCTGACCAAGCCCAAAGTCGAGCCGCAGGCCCCGGTGCCCGAGCGAGAGTCGGCCTACGCCGCCCGCGAGCGCCTGCGCGCCGAGCGCAGCCGCCTGGTCGGCGAAATCGCCCGCCGCACCAACAAGTCGCACCGCGAGATCCAGGCCCGCATCAACCGCTCCACCCGCGTCCGCTCGGTCGCCAGCGCCACCATCGACCAGCTCGAACGCGGCAACGACATGCTGCGCCGCGAGCTGTGGAGGTGAAGAGGAGAAGGGCGCGGTAGAGCTTTTGCACCCTATGGGGGCCATAAGCTCTGCCGCGGTCAAGGATTCGCCTGTCGACCGCTACGAAAAAGCCCCGCCGAAGCGGGGCTTTGACTGGAAGCGGCTGAAGGGATTCGAACCCTCGACCTTCTGCATGGCAATTAGGCAGGTCTCCGAGAGCCGCTGGGCTTCGAATGCATCAACTTTGGGAACTTCGGCGCAGAAGTGCCCGAAACGCGACGGGCCGGTTCCATTTCCGGCAGGACGGGCCCCGGCCTCAGTAGGCGGCCAGCGATTCAGCCGGGTCTGCAGAGGTTCTTAGACCTGCGGCGGATCAGCGGGCTTCCCGGCTCAGAAGGCAGCACGGAAGCCGAACGTGGACCTGGCAACGTGCCTCACGGACTTGGTCGGTGGTTCGAATCCACCCTGGGCACTCTGGTGTGCGACTGTTTCGTCGTGGAGGCAGGGGCGAAACCGCGGGAGATCGTTATCGGCTTCGAAGGCGAGGAGCCGGACGGGCTCGCCGAACTGCTTGCCGAGCACGGTGACCGCATTACCATCGTTGAGGCGAAGGGATTCGAGGCGTTCGATTTCACCACCCAGCTGCTGGTCGTCCTCGGTCCGCCGGTTGTCATCCAACTCGGTGGGCTGATCAAGGCTCACCTGGAATCGAATCGACATGTGCGAATCAAGGCGGACGGCGTCGAGATCACCGGCGTCAGTCCCGACAAGGCCGTCGAAGTTCTGGAAAAGATCCGGTCAGGCACCGATCCAGACGCCTGATGGAGGTCCATCGCTATCTGTCGCAGTCGCGACTAGCGGAGGATCCGGCCGCTGCCCCATCACCTATCTCCGAGAACTACCAGCGCACCTTCGCGGAACTGAAAAAGCTCCTCGCCTTCGACGCTGCCGACAGTCCTGAGCTTTTTGTGGCCTACACGCCAGAGGCCCGGGTCGAGACGCTCGAGATCGGTGGAGACTGCTCGATCGTCTACGACCAGCACCTGGGCCAATCTTTCAATCGTCTGAACGACTTCGCCCTCGCCGATTGGCCCCAGCCCTACGTCATCCAGTGGGGTCTGAAGCATCTCGCGGTCGCCCTGGCCGGCTGCGGCGACAGCGACGCGGCCAGCGCCGCTTTGATGTGCTCCCAGGTCTGGCCGGTCAAGGATCGACCGACGGTGCGCTCGAAGGAGATCTTCTCGGTGAGGATGATCGTCACGGCCATCCAGGAGCACTTCGTGCTCGCGCACGAGTGCGTCCACGCGGCGATCGAACGTGGCCTTCCGACGGCTGACCGGCCCGACTTCGTCGCGGACATCGATGCGGTTGCGGCGTTTCTCGATGAGCAGAAGCCGAACCCCGACGAGGCCGAGCGGCAGATGATCCAAGGCGAGATCCGCGCCGTCCAGGCGATGAGCGGCGCTCAGGGGACGCCGGACCCTGAGCTGGAAGAGCGGCTCAGGGATGCCCGGGCGCAGGAAACCCGTGATGGCGGGCGAGCCGCCGGGGAGATCCTCGCCGACAAGCTCAACTTACGGGAGGAGCTGCTCTGCGACCAGATCGCCTCCGAGCTGGTCCTGGCCAGGTTCGGGGCGATGGGGCTGGATTTCGCCGCCATTCTCACCTCGATCCTGCACGCCTTCCACAACCTCACCTCGCTGAGCGTGATTCGCTCCTTGGCCCGTGGTTGGCGCGAGGATGGCCCACCTAGTCCGGAGCTGCAGGCATTGACGGTGCGGAAAGGCGTCTGGCGTACGAACATGCGCGAGATGGAGGAGGTGCTCGGGCTCAATCAGAAGGCGCACTCGAAATTCGTCGAGATCACCAAGCTCCATGCGCGCACTGTCGGTGACCCGATCCTGTTCATCCTGCCGTTCGAGTTTCACCGGATCATGGAGAAACTCGACGGTGAAAGCTTCGAAAGGGCTGGCGTGTACGAGGCGATCCGTGCCCTTGGGACAGCTAGTCGTTCAGGATCGACCGAAGGCTGACCAGGAATGCGGTCGTGTCGAGGAAGCGCGTATCCGCGTCATTTTGGGCACTAGTGCCCAAAATGGAGGCGATAGGAGGGGATGGTTCCATTCCCCCCTTTGAGCCTCCAGAAACTACGGAATCCCGCTCCAGGGCGGGATTCCGTTCGAAGCGGCTGAAGGGATTCGAACCCTTGACCTTCTGCATGGCATCATCCACCGCGCAGCCGTCCCCGCAATCTAGAGCCAAAAGTCAGTTCCGCGCCGCCGAGCGATTCGGTTGCGTCAGGCACAGTTCGGCTCTCTCCTGCTCGCCGCAGGGCAGATGTGCCTTACGTCATGGCGCAGGCGGCCATATCGATCCGAAGATGACCCTGGGCCTCTACGCCAAGGTCATCGCATCTAAGACCCATCTCGGCGCGGCCCTAGACGGCATCATTGCTGCGGCGGCCTAAATAGGCAGCGGATAGAGCGGCGGTCCATGCAGGTCCGCCGCTAAGAATCTTTTCCCTGAGCCTATTTTTTTGAGGCTGCCGGTTTTGCCGGAGCGGGATTGGCGGTCGCCGGGCGGATCAGGCTAGTTGGAACCGACCCTGGGTCTTTGGTGGGCTGATAACCGCCCTCCTTGATGATCCCGGTGCGACGTGAGCCATTCGATTTAGCTGAATTCTCCATTGAGGCAAGTATACGAAGAGACTCGGCGGCCTAATCAACCTGCCCCATTAAAGATGAAGAATCTCTAGGCGGTCCACCTTGTCGGCCGCTACCCACATGCCCCTTGAGGGCTTCCGGTCCAAGGTCTCCTGATCCACGAATCCTTCCTCGTCCGCAGCCCAAGCTTCCTCAAGGTAAAGCTCCGGTGGCTGAGTCGGTGCCTGGGTTGCCCAGGAATCTGGACCGTACTTGCCAAGAAAGTGCTTAACCCCGTCGTCCTCAGCCACCGTGACCAGCAGGAACGTGCCCTCCTGTCGGCCGAAGACGAAATCCCAGGCTTTCCGATAGTCCCGACCCCCAGCAGCGTAATGCCAGAACTTAAGCTGCCCGCATTGCTCTGCGCGCCGCAGCCACTCCGACAAGAGCAGGCCGAGGATCGTTGGGATCAAGATGCCAACCACAAGGCCGAAGGTCACTAACTCCGGTAGATGCTCCGTCCACGCTTCAGTCTTCGCGACTTGGCTTCCAGAGCTTCCAGTCACGTCGTCGATGATGGTTTCCGTCCAACCAGTAGCCGCCACCGCAGCCTGGATGATCAACGCGTATACGAGTCCGCGCAGGACTAGCTCAAGATCGCTGCGCGCGGCCCTAGTTGCTCGTCGGCTTTCGGCCAGGTCAGCAGTGATGAAACCTGGCAAGACGAAGGCAATGGCAATTGCAAGACCGAGGAAGGTGTCCGGCATTCCGCGAGCTTAGAAACTCGTGGCGACGTATTCGGACACCTCAATCCCTCAAAGGATTGGACAGCAACGGGCAGCGAGGGCACGAGTCAAGCGGTCACGACGACGGCATAACGCTGGCCCGGACACAGAAAAGCCCCGCCGAAGCGGGGCTTTGACTGGAAGCGGCTGAAGGGATTCGAACCCTCGACCTTCTGCATGGCAAGCAGACGCTCTAGCCAGCTGAGCTACAGCCGCACGGGGGGCATTCTAGCTGTGGCGGGCGGCTTGGCGCGGTAGCCTCACCGGCGAGGGAGAAGATGCTTTTCCGCCAGATCATCCACGAGGACCTCGGTTGCGCGTCCTACTTCGTCGCCGATCGCGAATCCGGCGTCGCTGTGGTCGTCGACCCGCAGTGGGACGTCGACCCCTACCGGCGGCTCGCGGGTCTGCACGGGGTGCGGATCGGGCACGTGCTCGAGACCCACAACCATGCCGACCACGTCTCCGGCCACGGGCGGCTCTGCCGCAGCACCGGCGCCACCGTCCACGTCCACGAGCTGGCGGAGGCCGAGTACCCGCACGAGCCGTTCTCGCATGGCTGGAAGTTGGAGCTGGGCGACCTCGTGGTCGAGGCGATCCACGCCCCGGGGCACCGGCCCGAGCACACCTGCTTCCTGCTCGGCGACAGGAGCCGCGGCGGCGACCCCTGGGCCCTCCTGACCGGCGACTCGCTGTTCATCGGCGACGTCGCCCGTCCCGACCTGGCGGTCGAACCGCGCGAGGGCGCCGCCGAGATGTTCCGCTCCCTGCACGAGCGCCTGTTGCCGCTGCCCGACGAGGTCGAGGTCTGGCCCGGCCACCTCGGCGGCTCGCTCTGCGGCGGCTCCGGGCTCGACCTCAAATGCTCCTCGACGATCGGGTTCGAGCGCCGCCACAACCGGGCCCTGCAGATCGCCGACGAGGCCGAGTTCATCTCCGATCAGGTCGGCTCGCTCGGGGACAAGCCGCCGAACATCGAGCGCATCGTCGGTATCAACCGCGGCCCGCTGGTCGAAGACTTCGGGACGCCGGCGCCGCTCAGCCCCCACGAGGTGGAGGAGCTGGTCGAGCAGGGCGCGGTCGTCATCGACGGCCGCACCAACGAGCAGTTCGACGAGGCCCACATCGAGGGCGCGCTCAGCGCCTCCTCCTACGACACCGGCTTCGCGACCAAGGTCTCGCGCGTCGCCCCCGCGGGCAGCGACATCGTCGTCGTCGCCGCCTCCGACGGCGACGAGCGCCGCGCGGCGCAGCTGCTGGCCTCGGTCGGCCTCGCCGTGCGCGGCTACCTCGAGGGCGGGATGACCGCCTGGCGCACGGAGGAGCGGCCGGTGCACCGGATCGAGCTGATCGACCCCGACGAGCTCGCACGGCGGGTCGACGGCGACGATGGCCCGGTGATCCTCGACGTCCGCAACGCCTCCGAGTACGCCAGCGAGCACATCCCGGGCTCGCTCCACATTCCCTACGGCGACCTCGCCGGGCGGCTCGACGAGCTGCCGCGCGATCGCACCATCGCCACCATCTGCCGCGGCGGCAAGCGCAGCGGCCTCGCCGCCTCGATCCTCCAGCGGGCGGAGCTCGACGTCGTCCACGTCGGCAAGGGCGTCGGCGTCTGGCGCGACGGAGGCCATCCGGTCGCGAGCGGCGTGCCGGCCGCTGCCTCGGCCTCTTAGCTCCTCGGATCGCCAGGACCATGCGGGTCGAAGTTGATTCTTTGACTATGGCCTGACATTTGTAAAGCCGGCCCGTTGACCTTGTGCACGTGCAACGGGCGTCGTGGTCGCTGACTGGTCGTCTGCGGCGCCCGTTGCACGTGCTGTCACCCGGGCGCTCACCCTGAGAGACTTATGCGATGGAGTCTTCGCGTCCCTACGACCTGGCTCTCTTCGGAGCGACCGGGTTCACGGGTGGCCTGACCGCCGACTACCTGGCCGCCAACGCGCCGACCGGGATGAAGTGGGCGCTGGTCGGTCGCAACCGCTCGAAGCTCGAGGCCGTTGCCGCCCGTCTGGCCGCGGCCTCGCCGCAGGGCCCGGTGCCGGAGATCGTCGAGGCCGACGCCGGCGACCGCGAGGCGATGCGCGGAGTCGCCGAGTCGACCCGGGTCGTCGTCACCACCGTCGGGCCCTACATCCTCTACGGCGGCCCGCTGGTCGCGGCCTGCGCGGCTGCCGGCACCGACTACTGCGACCTGACCGGCGAGCCCGAGTTCGTCGACCGCACCTGGATCGAGCACCATGCCGAGGCCGAGAGCAGCGGCGCTCGGCTCGTCCACTGCTGCGGCTTCGACTCGATTCCCCACGACCTCGGCGCCTACTTCACGGTCAAGCAGCTGCCGGAGGGAGTGCCGCTGAAGGTGGACGGCTACGTCCGCAGCAACGCGGAGTTCTCCGGCGGCACCTTCCACTCGGCGATCAACGCCTTCGGGCGCGCGCGGCAGACGCTGGCCGCCGCGAAGGAGCGCAAGCGGGCCGAGCGGCGTCCCGCCGGCCGCTCGATCCACTCGGCGCCCGCCCGGGTCCGGCGGATGCCAGACCTCGGCGGCTGGGCGGTGCCGCTGCCGACCATCGACGGGCCGATCGTCCTGCGCTCCGCCGCCGCGCTCGAGCGTTACGGGCCGGACTTCACCTACGGCCACAACCTGCTCGCCAAGCATCTCGCCACCGTCGGCGCGCTCGGCGCCGGGGTCGGCACGGGTTTCGCGCTGGCGCAGCTGCCGCCGACCCGCAAGCTGCTGCTGAAGATGAAATCGCCGGGCGAGGGCCCGAGCGAGGCAAAACGCGCGCAGAGCTGGTTCAAGGTCGTCTTCGTCGGCGAGGGCGGGGCCAAGCGCGTCGTCACCGAGGTGAAGGGCGGCGACCCCGGCTACAGCGAGACCTCGAAGATGCTCGCCGAGTCGGGCCTCTGCCTCGCCTTCGACCAGCTGCCGGAGCGCTCCGGCCAGCTGACCACCGCCGCGGCGATGGGCGATGCCCTGCTCGAACGCCTGCAGAGCGCCGGGATCGGCTTCGATGTTGTCGAATCCTCCCCGGCGGGGTAGAACTGCCGGCATGGACGATCAGCAGGTTCTCAACCGCATCGACAAGCTGGTCAAGGAAGAGGAGGAGCTTCTCCACCGCCACGAGGGCGAGGGCCTGGACGACGACGAGCACGCCCGCCTCGATGAGCTGAAAGTCCAGCTCGACAAGGCCTGGGACTACCTCCGTCAGCGCCGCTCGCTCCGCGAGGCCGGCGACGATCCCGACGACGCCAGCATCCGCGACGGCGGCACCGTCGAGGAGTACGAGCAGTAGCCGCCGGCTCAGATGCCGGCGACGACCTCCTTGGCCTCCTCGGCGCCGCAGCCGCTCAGCTCCCGGTACTTGCGAAGCGCGCCAAGGCGGTCGCCTTCCTCGACCAGCCGCGCCACCTCGGCGGGCACCGACTTGCTCGGCGCCTCATAAGGAACGCCGGCCTTCTCCGACAGCACCGCCACCTGCTCCTCGATCTTCCGCAGTCGCGCGAAGACCTGATCGACGAACGAACTCAACTGCGCCTCGTTGTAAACGGACACCCCGCCCTCCTGACTCGTGACTGGCTCGGATCGCCGCCGAACCTATCCAGCCCCCACGACGAACCCGCCGCCGCTACCCTTCAGCGGCTGTCCCGGCGCCTTGGCGGAGTGGCTACGCAGCGGCCTGCAAAGCCGTTTACACCAGTTCGATTCTGGTAGGCGCCTCTGGCTCTTGCAAGCAAGATTTGGCTTGCTAGGGCGATTTTGCGCGGCCTTTTCAGGCCGCTTCCCTGTCCGGTTGAATCCCGGCCGTTGCCGATTATCTGGATGTAAAACTGGCCCATGGCTGGCCCGCGACTTTTCAGACTGCCGAGATTCTCGGGTGCCGTAGAACCCGGCTGCGACTATGTGTCGGCGATGAAACCGCACGCTCCCGCCGTTTCGAAAAAGACCAGCGAGAAGCCCGACATGAAATCTGGGCTGCCTGGCACGCCAGAGGAGCAGCGTCGCGATCTGCGCGCGGCGATGAAGAAGCATGAGGAGACGCTGCGCCGTCTGGCGCAGTAGCCGCCACTCGAAAAGTGGCCGAAGTCTTCTACGTCAAGTTCGGCGATTACTGCCGCATTGCAGCTGAGGTGCTCGGAACGACGCCTGAGCAGATCACTCGACTGCCCCGCATTGCCTTAGCCGATTCCGCCCTGGCGTCGCCCCGCGCTGGCTTCGGCAACCCAGATGCCTATCCGACCCTGATCGAGAAGGCCGCCGTCCTGGTCGAGCACCGCGAAATCACCCGCTCCCCGACGGAAACAAGCGTTGCGCCTTTCTCGCCGTTGAGCGCTTCCTTGCGGCAAATGTCCTGTCGATCCGCGAGGCAGACCCAAATACCGATGTGCCGATGGTGGAGAGAATTGCCGCCGGTGAGGCTGCCCCAAATGAGATCGTCATGTGGCTGACGCAGCGCACGACTGCTCTCACCGACGAGTGATCGCTAGCAGACCGAACACGTCGCCTTAGGTCAAGCCAGGAGGGACGACAGCCGCGCGTTCCGCGTGAGACGAAAGCTGCGGCCAAGTGAGCGGCAAAACTGGCCCATTTGCTGGCCAACGTCCGGACGAAACCGCTCTAGAAAGCGGATATTCGCCACATGTACCGGCCTGCGAAGCCGTTTTACCACCGGTTCGATTTCCGGTGGGCACCTGTTCGCCCTAGCAAGCGGAGTTTGGCTTGCTAGGGCGAGCAGCTGAGGTGGTTGAACGACCCGAGCAGGTTGCCCGGCGACCCCCCCATCGCCTTACCTGATTCTGCCCTTGCATCGTCCTGCGCTGGCTTCGGCACCCCTCAGACCGGGCCCGCGGATCAGAAGACGCGCCGAAACAGGTAGATCGCCAGCAGGACGAGGATGATGATGATCAGGATCGTGACGATGCTCATTGGCGCTCCTTCTGTAGGGAACAGATGCTCCGCCCGTTCATCCCCAGGGGCGGGGTAGGTCAAACTTCTCGATCTGGGAGGGAGGGTGCGCAGGTTGCGTCACTCGTGCGTCGTTGAGCTTGATTGCGTCTCGCCATAGCCTTTGGGAAATGAGAGGTACCAGAGGCAAACTTTCGCGTCTTTATCTCGAAGCGCTGCGGGCGGGAGACGGACCGGGCGCCTATCGGGTTGCCACCCGGGCGCTGCGGGAGGGGATGGGAATTCCCGATCTCTACCAGCGGGTTGTTGCGCCGGCGATGCACGAGATCGGCGTGCTGTGGGAGCGGGGCGCGCTCACCGTGGCCGACGAGCACCGGGCGACCGAGCTGACCAACCGGGTGCTGGCGGCGCTGCGGCCGACGCCGGGTGTCGAGGAGAGTCAGGAGCCCGGTGCTTCTGCACGCTCACAGGCGCTGCTGGCCGCGGTCGAAGGCGAGCGGCACGCGCTGGGACTGCGCATGGCCGCCGACATCCTCGAAGACAACGGGTTCGAGACGGTCTACCTGGGGGCGGACGTGCCCACGAACGCGCTGCTGCAGGCGATTGCCGTGACGGAGCCCAACCTCGTCGTCCTGGCGGCGACGTTGCCGACGCTGGCGCCCAAGCTCGAGGAGGTCGTCGCCACGGTGCGCGAGGCTGATCCGGCGGCGGAGCTGCTTTTCGGCGGCCGGGCAGCGTCCCCCCGGATCGCCGGAGGGACGCTGATCGAGAGCCTCGAGCAGCTGCCCGAGCTGGTGCTGCCGCGCCGCTAGGTGTGATTGGGGCCGTCGTCGGCCCCGCCACCGCCGCTGCCATGGTCGTCGCCGCCGGAGTCGTCGTCGCCACCGCCGCCCCCGTTGCCGCCCTGCGGCTCGACCTGGATGGCGACGAGGCCGTTCGAGCTGGTCCGGGCATCGACCTCTATCTGCATCCCCTTGCGGAGGGCGCCGAAGCCGGCGATGCGCTCGAACTCGGTCGTGCCGTTGACCTTGATGCGGATCGTGTTGCCGCTCTGGGTGGAGATCCGGAAGCTGCGGGTCTCGGCGTTCTTCGAGACCACGGTGCCGTCGACGTGCCGCAGCGCCGCCTGCGCCGGTGCGGCGACGAGGCCGACGGCCAGCGACCCGGCCAGCGCGACGGTCGCGAATAGGGCTGCTCGTCGTCTGATCATCGTCCTGCCTTTCCTCGGGGGTCAGTTGGGCCGAGATACGGGTGCCCGCGGGGCCGAGTTCAGCCCCCGGGTGACAGTCGCTCCAAAGCCCGGCCTAACGGCGGCGCTGCCAATTCGGCCGCAGGTAGGCCTCCTCGAAGCCGGCCTTGAGGATGTTCCGGTAGCTCGTCGAGGGGCGGTCCGGCACCCGCTCGCCGGTCTCGACCAGCAACGTGTGGCAGCCGGCCTCGGCGGCGTCGAGGATGCGGCGGCGCAGGAGGGCCGTCTGGCAGCCCCGGCCGCGTGCGCCCTCCAGCGTGGCGCCGATCCCGAGCTCGGCGACGCCGTCCTGGATCACCATCGCCCCGCAGCCCTGCGCCTCGCCGTCGACGCGGGCGACGTAGCAGCGCCAGCCATCGCGCCCCGGCAGGTGGGCGAACAGCTCCGAGCCCCAGGCCGGCATGCCGAAGCCGAGCGCGGCGATCGTCCCGAACGGCTCCTGGTCCGGCGCCGTCACCTCGACGACCTCGACCCCGTCGGGAGCCGGGAAGCGCGGCGGGTGCGGGTCGCGGACGAACTTCATCCAGGCGTAGGTCGGCTCGAACCCCTGCCCCCGCAGCCACTCCTCCGCCGCAGCGCTGCCCGGCAGGCCGGGGGTGACCGAGACGTAGGGGGTCGATCGCTCCTCGGCCCATGCGATCGCCGCCTCGAGGTCCGATCGGTCCGTGGCCTCGGCCGCGCCGAGGACCAGGTTCAGCATCCCGACCTGCCCCAGCGCCTCGACCGCCGTCACCTGGATCGGGCCGAACTGGCGCACGGCGACACCGCGCTCGGCGCAGACCTCGTCCGGGACCGATTCCCAGATATCGCGCCAGAAGCGACGGTCGACGCTGTCCAGCGCAACCGAGTCGTAGGCGACCCCGCTCTTCGTCCTGCCCGTGCCCATCGATCGTCAGCATAGGGTGCAGGTGATGAGCAAAGCGCAGGCGAGTGGGGAGGTCCCGGGCGACCAGGTGATCGTCCTCTTCGGGGCGACGGGAGACCTCGCGAAGCGAAAGCTGCTGCCCGGCATGTTCCACCTCGCGCAGGTGGGGCTGATGCCGGAGCGGTTCCGGATCGTCGGCGCCGCCCGCAAGGGCCTCGGCGACGAGGAGTTCCGCGATCTCGCCCGCGACTCGATCTTCGGCTCCGACCGCAAGCCCGAGGACCCTGAGGCCTGGGAGCGGTTCAGCGAGTCGCTGCGGTTCGCCGGAGTAGGCGAGGGCTTCGACGAGCTCGGCGCGGAGATCGACCGGGCGCGCGGGGAGCTCGGGGAGGGGGCGGGCGTCCTCTTCTATCTCTCGCTGCCCCCGCGGGCGGCGGCGGGAACGGTCGCGGGGCTGGGCGAGCTCGGCCTCGGCACCGGTGCCAGGGTGATCACCGAGAAGCCGTTCGGGACCGACCTCGACTCGGCCCGCCGGCTCAACGGTCAGCTGCACGAGGTCTTCGCCGAGCACTGCATCTTCCGCATCGACCACTACCTGGGGCGGGAGGCCGTCCAGAACCTGCTGGCGCTGCGCTTCGCCAACGGCATGTTCGAGCCGGTCTGGAACCGCAACCACATCGACCACGTCCAGATCGACATCCCCGAGACGCTCTCGATCGAGATGCGCGGCTCTTTCTACGAGGAGACGGGCGCCTTCCGCGACATGATCGTCACCCACCTCTTCCAGGTCCTCGGCTTCGTCGCGATGGAGCCGCCGGTCTCGCTGGAGCCGAAACCGCTGGGGATCGAGCGCGAGAAGGTCTTCGAAGCGATGCCGCCGCTGCGCCCCGAGGACGTCGTCCGCGGCCAGTACCGCGGCTACCGCGACGAGGACGGTGTCGCCGCCGACTCCGACACCGAGACCTTCGTCGCCGTCAGGGCCCTCGTCGACAACTGGCGCTGGGAGGGGGTGCCGTTCTACCTCCGCTCCGGCAAGCAGCTGGCCGAGAGCCGCCACCTGCTGACGATCGCCTTCAAGCGGCCCCCGCGGCGGATGTTCCCGCTCGACTGCGACCAGATCGCCGAGTCCTTCGGCCACGACCACCTCACCTTCGAGCTCGGCGACCCCGGCAGCATCTCCGCCTCGTTCCTCGCCAAGGTGCCGGGACCGCGGATCCAGCTCGGCGAGGCCCACATGCGCTTCAGCTACGCCGACACCTTCGGCGGGTCAGACGAGGCGCTCGACCCCTACGAGCGCCTGATCCACGACGTGATGCTCGGCGACCGCACCCTGTTCACCAGCTCCGAGGCGATCGAGCGCCTCTGGGAGATCTCCGAGCCGGTGCTCGAGAACCCCCCCGCTGCCATCCCGTACGAGCCGGGCTCCTGGGGGCCGGAGGAGGCCGATCGGCTGATCGCACCCCGCCGCTGGCACCTGCCCAACGACCACGTCTGAGCCGCCGGCCGGAGAACGGAAAAGGGCCCCGTTGCGGGGCCCTTTGTCTCCGAAGGACGTGCCACCAGAGAGTGTAAGTCGCTGGCTCGTCGGTCCTCAAGCGTTTGAAGGTGTGCCCAAGAAACACCGGTGGCATAGGAAAGTTGCACCAATTGGATCGACACCTGCAGCGGAACCTTTAGCCGCCCGCCGCCTTTCTCCTGCCCATTGCTAGATTCCGCGCTCCCGGGCGTTTAGCTCAGTTGGGAGAGCGCCAGCTCGACAAGCTGGAGGTCACTGGTTCGAGCCCAGTAACGCCCATGGTCCCGTAGGCCACCCGGACTGGCTCGCCGTTCGATCGGTCCTACAGCAGGGTTCTTTTACTCGATTAGGGTCGCGGAATCAGGGGTTTCTTCGTCCAGCTCTCGCTGCTGGCTCTCGCCGGCGCGGCCTTCCTTCTCGTGCCGGTTGGGTCTGCCCTGGCCGTCGACTATGACTGCGCCGATTTCGCGACCCAGGAGGAAGCGCAGGAATACCTGCTGCCGGGCGATCCCTACGGGCTCGACGGCGACGACGACGGGGTTGCCTGCGAGGACTTGCCTTCAGGTGGTGGTGGAGGTGGTGGTGGCGGACCAACCGAGCCCGCCCCGCCGCCAGAGCCGCCCGCGTTGAGCAAGGCTGTAGCCAGGGGAGCGGCCTGGGCCAAGGCTCGCAGCTTTGACAGCCGTCATCCGCAGGTGAGCGGTCTCGCCTTCAGCGGGTGCAGCCGCCGCTCCAAGTACCGAATCGTCTGCGAATTCCACGCCGACGGCAGCAGCCCCGACCTCGAAACGGAGTGCGAGCTCCGGGTGACGGTGCGAGGGGAGGGTGACGATGCCTCGGCCAGGCTCCGCTCCCACTGCCGCCGCGAGCGGATTCTCTCCTTCGATCGGGCGCGAGCGGCGATGCAGCGAGAAGCCACGCGTATCGCAGAACGTCCAGTGCAGCGGTAAGCCGATCCCCGTTTAGGACCCTGCTCCTCTTGACGACCCGTGAGGTCCCGGGCGCGACCGGGACCTCACGGCCGCACGGTCAGACGCCGGCCGGCAGCTTCACCTCGGTGAGGCGGATGCTGTTGCCGGAGGGGTCGCGGAAGCCGCAGTCGATGCCGTAGGGGCGCTCTTCGGGGGTTTCGGTGAACTCGACCCCGCGGTCCTTGAGCTGCTCGTAGTCGGAGCGGCAGTCGTCGGTGGTGAGGAAGACGGTGCCGGCGAAGCCCTTGGCCATCAGGGTCTCGACCTGTTGGGTCGTGTCCTCGTCCATCATCGGCGGGCCGGGGATCGCCATCAGGACGATCGCCACGTCCTCCTGGCCGGCGGGGCTGACGGTCAGCCAGCGGAAGTCGCCCATCTCCGCCAGGGTGACGTCGGAGCGGACCTCCATCCCCAGCTTCTCGGTGTAGAAGGCGAGGGCCTCGTCCTGGTCGTGGACCCACAGCTGTGCGTTTGCGATCTTCATCGTTCCTCCTGATCTCGGAATTGACTCGGGGCGATGCTAGGTCCGGGCTGGGGCGCTGTCTTCTCGAATCGTGCGGTGTTTCGGGCGGCCGTAGACCCGGACGACGCAAGCCGGCACGACGGCGTGGGCGGAGGCGGGCGGCGCCGCGGCCCGGTACGCCGTCGGGGTGATCCCGAACATGCGCTTGAAGCTGGTGGTGAAGGAGCCCACGCCCTGGAGCCCGACCTCGAGGCAGATCTCGGCCACCGAGTGGTCGGTGTTGCGCAGCAGCGCCGCCGCCCGCTCCAGGCGTCTGGTCATGAGGTAGACGTACGGCGACTCCCCGAAGGTGCGCCGGAACTCGCGGCTGAAGTGGGCCTTGGAGAGCCCGGCGGCACGGGCGAGGTCGTCGACCTCGAGCGGCTCGGCGTAGTGCGCGTCGGCGAGGTCCTTGGCCCGCAGCAGGTGGCGAGCGGGAGGTACGGAGGCCACCCCCGCAGTCTAGGCTCGCGGGTCTCGTGATCGGGACCTATGCAGCGGTGGCGGCGATCTGCTTCTCGTCGCTGGCGATCGGGCAGGCGGCGGTGCGGCTGTGCGGGGCGCGGCGGTGGTCCTGGCTCTCGCCGGCGGTGGGGCTGGCGCTGCTGTGCGCGATCTGCTGGGGGACGGTTCGGATGCCCGGCGACGGAGTCGTTTCGGCGCTGGTCGTCGCGGTGCTGACGGCCGCCTCGGTTGTCTACCTGCGAGGGCGGGTCGAGGGCGGGGGAGAGGCGCTGCGCTGCGGCTGGCCTGTTGCGGTCGGGGCGCTCCTCGCGGCCTCGCTTCCGTTTGCCGTCGAAGGTCACTTCGGGATCCTCGGCACCAGCTTCAACCCCGACATGTCCCAGCACCTGCTGGCCGCCGACCGGCTCGCCGAAGGGAACGCCTCGCAACTGCTGAACCAGGGCTACCCCCTCGGCCCGCACGCGATCGTCGTCGCCCTGAGCAAGGGCCTTGGCATCGGCCTCGTCCAGGGCTTCGGCGGCCTCACCGTCGCCGTCGCGATCCTCGCCTCGCTCACGGCCCTAGCTGCCTTTCGCGATCTGCCGACGGTCCCGCGCACCGCCGGCGCCCTCCTCGTCGGCCTCGCCTACCTGACCGCCTCCTATCTGGCCCAGGGCGCCTTCAAGGAGACGATGCAGGCCCTCTATCTCCTCGCCTTCGTCCTCGCCCTGCGCGAGGCAGATCGAACCTGGCCCGAGCTGCCCCTCCGCTACGTCCCCGCAGCCCTGATCGCCGCCGGCTCCATCTACACCTACAGCTTCCCGAGCCTGATCTGGCTGGTCCCGGCGTTCGTCCTCTGGTTCCTGGGTGATGCGTTCCTTGCCGCGGGTGGCGACGATCGGGAGGACTCCCCCGGCAGGGGGAGCCCCCGATCGGAGACAGGACCCGCGGCCCGAGCGCTCGGTCCCGCGCCATTTCGAGCACTTGGTCTCGCATTCGTTGTTTTCGCCGTACTGACCCTCCCCGAGCTGGGCCGCATGCTGGACTTCCACAGCTTCGAGACCTTCGACCCCAACGGCCCCGGCCTCGGCAACCTCTTCGGCCAGATCTCCCCCTTCGAGGCGCTCGGCATCTGGCCCTCGGGCGACTTCCGCCTCGCCCCTGGAGACGGCGCCGTGCCGGCCCCCGGCTACTACCTCGGCATCGGCTTCGGCTCTGCCCTGCTCGCCTACGGCGTCGTCCAGCTCTGGCGCCGCCGCGAGACCGCGATCCTCGCCGGTCTCGGCGCCTCGGCCCTCGCCTATGCCGCCGCCCGCATCGCCGGCACGCCCTACACGGCCGCCAAGGCGATCGAGATCGCATCGCCACTCGTCGCCCTCGCGATCCTCATCCCGTTGCTGTCCACTCGCCTGTTCCTTGTGGGCCTGAAGCAACAAAAAGGAACAGGCGAATTGCTGCGCCGTGTGGTGGTGGCCGGGTTCGTGGCCGCCGCGGGGGTCTGCTCGCTCCTCGCGCTCGCCAACGCGCCCGTCGGGCCGACCTCCTACTCCTCGAAGCTGAGCGATTACCGCCGTCTCGTCGGCGAAGGGCCGACCGTCGTCTTCGCCTCGCCGCAGCTGCTCGAGGAGGAACACGGCGAACCGTTCCTCGCCTGGGAACTGCGGGGCGGACGGGTCTGCATCAAGTCGACCGAGGACTCGAAGATGCCCCCGGGAGTGCGCTTCGCGATCTGGGACGAAGGCGACTGGACCCTGAGGAAAGTGAGCGACCCGCTGCCCGGCAAGAGCCCGTGCCCGTTGGTGGCCGAACGCCAGGCGCGGCAGGGCCCCGCGCGCTGATTCGCTTCACCGGTGGCCACGCGTCCACCGGTGGCCGTGCTTCCACCGGTGCGGGTTCCCCGTACCATTGCGCCGCATGGAGGCCGCGACCGAGAAGACCACCTTCACCCTGCCCGACGGCAAGCCGCTGGAGCTGCCGGCGGGGGCGTCGGGCGCCGACGCCGCGGCCGCGATCGGGCCAGGGCTGGCCAAGGCGGCGCTGGCGATCAAGGTCGACGGCGAGCTGCGCGATCTGTCCGCGCCGCTGCCCGCGGGAGGCGGCGAGGTGGCGATCCTCACCGATCGCGACCCCGAGGCGCTGGAGCTGATCCGCCACGACGCCGCGCACGTGATGGCGGAGGCGGTGATGGACCTCTATCCCGGCACCAAGGTGACGATCGGGCCGCCGATCGAGTCCGGCTTCTACTACGACTTCGAGTTCCCGGCCGGGACCAAGATCACCGAGGAGGACCTGCCGAAGATCGAGCAGGCGATGCTCGACCACATCGGCGCCGACGAGGAGTTCTCGCGCCGCGACGTCCCCGCCGCCGAGGCGGTCGAGCTGTTCCGCGGACAGGGCCAGGGCTTCAAGGTGGAGCTGATCGAGGACCTCGTCCGCGACCAGGGCGTCGAGACCGTTTCGCTCTACCGCAACGGCCCCTTCGAGGACCTCTGCCGCGGCCCGCACGGACCCTCGACCGGTCGCATCAAGGCGATCAAGCTCAGCTCCGTCGCCGGCGCCTACTGGCGCGGCGACGAGCAGCGCGAGAGCCTGACCCGGATCTACGGCACCGCCTTCTTCTCGAAGAAGGACCTGGAGGAGCACCTCGAGCGGATCGAGCAGGCCAAGGAGCGCGACCACCGCCGCCTCGGCCCCCAGCTCGGCCTCTTCATGCTGCGCAAGGAGGCGCCGGGGATGCCGTTCTGGCTGCCGAACGGGACGACCCTGCTGCGGACGATCGAGACAGAGGTTCGCGACCAGCTGCGCAAGCGCGGCTACCAGGAGATCGCCACGCCGCAGGTGATGGACGAGTCCCTCTGGCACCGCTCCGGGCACTGGGACAACTACAAGGACGACATGTACTTCATGGAGGACGACGACCGCCGCTACGCGCTGCGGCCGATGAACTGCCCCGGCGCCTGCCTCGTCTACTCCGCCGACCGCCACTCCTACCGCGAGCTGCCGCTGCGGCTGGCCGAGTTCGGCCGGGTCTCCCGCAACGAGCGCGAGGGCGTCCTCCACGGCCTGCTCCGGGTCCGCGCCTTCACCCAGGACGACGCCCACGTCTACTGCACCGAGGAGCAGATCGGCGACGAGGTCGCCTCGATCTGCGAGGCGATCGACGAGCTCTACGGCCGCTTCGGCTTCGAGGACGTCCACGTCGAGCTCTCGACCCGGCCGGAGAAGTCGATGGGAAGCGAGGAGCAGTGGGAGAAGGCCGAGGCGGCGCTGGCCGAGGCGCTCGAGAGCCAGGGCCGCGAGTACACGCTCAACCCCGGCGACGGCGCCTTCTACGGCCCCAAGATCGACTTCCACATCACCGACGCCCTCGGCCGCTCCTGGCAGTGCGGCACCTGTCAGGTCGACTTCTTCATGCCGGAGCGCTTCGACCTCACCTACACCGACCAGAACGACGACCCGCAGCGGCCGGTGATGATCCACCGCGCCCTGCTGGGCTCGATGGAGCGCTTTGCCGGCATCCTGATCGAGCACTACGCGGGCCGCTTCCCGGTCTGGCTGGCGCCCGTGCAGGCGACAGTGCTGCCGATCTCCGACCGCCATGTCGAGTTCGGCGGCCGGGTCGGGGCGGAAGTGCGCGAGCTGGGCGTCAGGGTCGAGGTCGACCGCCGCTCGGAGTCGATCGGCAAGAAGGTGCGCGACGCTGAACTCGCTCGCAATCCCTACATGCTGGTCGTCGGCGACCGCGAGGAAGAGAGCGGCGAAGTCGCGGTGCGCTCCCATGCCGAGGGAGAGCTGGGGACGATGAAGCTGGAGGACTTTGCCGACCTCGTCCACCGCGCCGAGCGGGCCGGTTGAGTCCCGCTGACCGTGGTGCTCCGCTCTGCGTCTATACTCCGCTGCACTTGTTCGCAGGCATGCCAAACACACCGCGCCGCTGAGCGTCCCGTGGCTGCCTCTGCATCCCTCGTCCTCTTGAAGCTCCACC
>DASTBO010000066.1:0-18217 GCA_035712025.1 Solirubrobacterales bacterium | reverse complement strand
AAGGGGCACCCCGCCCCCTCCCTGCACAAAGACGTAGCCCTTACTCGGCCTCGGTCGTGGAAGCGGCGCTCTGCTCGGCGACCTCGGCCCTGATCCGCTCCAGCGTCCGGCGCAGGATGCGGGAGACGTGCATCTGCGAGTGGCCGATCCGCTCGGCGATCTGGGACTGGGTCAGGTCCTCGACGAAGCGCAGCTGCAGGACCAGCCGCTCGCGCTCGTCGAGGTGGGGGAGGGCACCCTCGAGGGCCAGCTTGTCCTCGATCAGCTCGTAGCCGGCGTCCTCGTCGCCGACCCACTCCGAGGCCGGCGATTCTTCGGAGTCTTCGCCGCCGACCGGCCGGTCGAGCGAGAGCGGACGGCGGTTGTGGTTCGCCTCGAGCACCTCGAGCACGTCGGTCGGGTCGACGTCGAGCCGTTCGGCGATCTCGCCGACCGAAGGCGAGCGCTGCAGTTGCACCGTCAGCTCGGAGATCGCCTTCTCGACTTCGGCCATGCGGTCGTGCAGGCCGCGGGGCACCCGCACCGTCCAGACCCGGTCGCGGAAGTGGCGCTTCAGCTCGCCGAGGATCGTCGGCGAGGCGAAGGCGGTGAAGGGGGCGCCGCGATCGGGGTCGAAGCGGTCGATCGCGTTGACCAGGCCGAGGCTCGCCACCTGCAGCAGGTCGTCGAAGGACTCGCTGGCGCCGCGATAGCGGAGCGCCAGGTTCTTCGCGAAGGGCAGGTACCGTCGGACCAGCTCCTCGCGGATCGCGGGATCGCGATCCTTGACGAACCGGGCCCAAAGCGCCCGCTCGCTGGCCAGGCCCTCACCGGGGCCCGGGGTCTGCTGTTCGGAGCTTTTCCGGGTCTCTTCGCTGTTCACAGCATGGAGTTGTTAGCGACGATACTTGTCCAACGTCGCTGCCCTGAGAGCGTCAGTCCGAAGCTGTGCAGCGCGACGGCAACGTCGCCGTCTGGTCAACCATAGCGAGAGGCGAGGCCGGGCCCGACTGGTGGTGCGGCTCGATCGGCGAGCGACACCGGGCCCGGTGGCGGGGCGATCAAGATGCGGTCGACTCGGCCTCGGCATCCGGGGTCGGCGACTTGAAGTGGAGGATCAGGGCCTTGGAGTGCATCCCCTCCTCACCACTTTCGCCGAGCCGGGTGGCGGCTTCGGTCTGGATCTCGATCAGACGGTCGAGCGTGCCGGCCAGGAGGTCGGCGGCGTCTTCCCAGCCCTTCTGGTCGACGACCATCGGGGTTCGGCTCAGGTGCCGGTCCTCGAGCTCGTCGAAGGTGCTCTTGTCGAGTGCCTCCTCAACGTCGTCGAAAGCCGACTTCAGCATCGCTCCGGACAGCCCGGGACGGAGGCTCTTCGGCAGGCGCGCCCATTCGCTGTCGGTGAGGAACTGGCGGCGGGTGGCGCGGTAGAAGTGCTCGGTGGCGCCGCGTCGCTGCTTGGTGTCAACGAGCTCGATGCAGTCGTATTTCTCCAGTACGCGGACGTGGTAGGCGACCAGGTTGAGGCTCTGGTCGAGCTGCTGTGCGAGCATGTTTGGGCTCGCGACCTTTTCATTCAGAATGATCAGGATTTGCACCCGGAGCGGGTGCGCGAAGGCTTTCGCGACTACTTGTTCGACGCCCTCTTTCTTGTTCTTGGTCTTCGGCATGGCCTTTTCTCGGTTCGTTTCCAGGGGATATGGCCGATACCAAGACTTTACACCTTGTCAATCAGGATTTTCACAACAGTCCCGCGTTTTCCGATTATTGACGAGTTTTACTGCCCCCACCTTGATTGCTGGAAACATTTAAAGTAATAATTGATCAGTCACTTTCGAGTGATCACCGCCTAGGGCGGATCCGGGGAATCGAGGGGAGAGGGGAGGTGGTGTCGTGAAGGTCGAGATGGAGAACCGCGTCGTGCCGACTGCCGGGATCAGCAAGGGGAACTAGTCGTATTCCTCGGGACGGCGATTCACGCGCCTGAGAGGCTCTGCGGGTGACTCCGTGGAAGCTGCCACTCGTGGTCGCGGCGATCGCCGTCCCGATCGTCTTCGCCTTCTACCTGGGCGGCCCTGGCGTCGGCCTCGCCATGGGCGCCCTGGCCGCCGCCGCGATCGTCGTTGTCGCGGTCCGCCAGCGTCCACGAGGGGCGATCGGGCCCCGCGAGCGGGAGCCGGGGCGCCGGATCCTGATCGTCCTCGCCGCCCCGCTCGAAGACCCCGAGGCGGTCGAGCGGGTGGCGGAGGCGGTGAAGAAGGGGGACTTGACTGAGGTGATGCTGCTCTCGCCGGTGCGGATCGGGTTCCTCGATCGCTGGGCCTCCGACGTCGAGGGCGCCCGCCGCGACGCGCAGCGGCGCTCGGTCATCAGCGTCGCGGCCCTGGCGGCGGCCGGAGTCGAGGCCGAGGCCAGGCTCGGGGACGAGGATCTGGTCCAGGCGGTCGAAGACCAGCTGGGAAGCTTCCCCGCCTCCGAGGTGATCCTGGTCGGCGCCGCCGGCGAGGGCGAGGGCGATACCGCCGCGGCGGCGGACGAGCTGCGAGCGCGGTTGCGGGTCGGGTTCAGCTGGCTGGTCACCGGTCCATCAGATCGCTGAAGCGCAGCGCAGCGCGCGTCGGCGTCACGAACTCCGCGCCCCGGTGGACGAGACCGACGGCGGCAAGATCGCGCACTGCCCGCTGGAGCGCGTCGCGCGCGGCGAAGTCCCCGTCTTCGCCCATCTCCCGCCGCAGCTCCTCGAGCGTCAGTTGAGCCGGGTGCAGATCCAGCAGCTGGCTCAACACCGCCGACTCGACGGCTTCGTCTTCGTCCCTGTTCGTCCGCTTCTCGATCGTCTCGTTCATCGCAGTCATGCGCTCCCTTGCCTTTCCCCTGTCCGAGTGCCTGCGGTCCCCCGTGAGCGGCACGATAGGCAAATCGAAATCTTATGTCTGTAGATCTTTTGTCTACGAACAGATGTTCGGTGGAAACTTAGCCGTCCTCGCGGACGCCGCCCATCTCGGTGAAGACGGCGGTGACGCCGCCGTCCTCCCGCCGCTCGTCGGCGATCACGTGCGAGACGGCGTTGATCAGCGCCAGGTGGGTGAAGGCCTGGGGGTAGTTGCCGAGATGCTGGCCCGATTCCGCGTCCAGCTCCTCGGCGAAGAGGTCGAGCCAGCCGGCGGCCTCCAGCAGGCGTTCGCAGAGGTCGCGGGCGCGGCGCCGCTCGCCGATCTCCGAAAGCGCCGAGACCAGCCAGAAGGAGCAGATCAGGAAGGTGCCCTCCTTGCCCTTCAGGCCGTCGTCGGTCTCGTCGACCTTGTAGCGGCAGACGAGGCCGTGCTCGGTCAGGTCGTCGGCGATCGCGTTGACCGTGGCGCGCACCCGCGGGTCGCCGGGGGGAAGAAAGCGGAACAGAGGGATCAGCAGCAGGGAGGCGTCGAGCGCGTCGGTGTCGTAATGCTGGCGGAAGACCCCGTCGCGGACGCCGCGCTCGAGGATCTCGGCCTGGAACTCCTCCGCCTTGGCCTCCCACTCCTCCGCCAGCTGCTCGAAGCCGCCGATCCGGGCGAGGCGGGCGCCGCGATCGACCGCGACCCACATCATCAGCTTCGAGGAGACGTAGTGCTGCGGCTCCCCCCGCGACTCCCAGATCCCCTGATCGGGGTTGGGCCAGGCCTCGATCGCGGCTTCGACCTGGTAGCGGATCAGCTCGCGGGTGGCCTGCGTGCCGCGGCCGCGGAGCGACTTTTCGTGGATGTAGACGGAGTCGAGCAGCGAGCCCCAGACGTCGTTCTGGCGCTGGTCGTAGGCGCCGTTGCCGATCCGCACCGGCTGCGCCCCGCCGTAGCCTTCGAGGTGGTCGAGCGTCCGCTCGGTCAGGTCCCGCTCGTGGCCGATCCCGTACATGATCTGCAGGTCCGGGTGGTCGCTGCAGACCGCGACGATGAAGCGCATGAAGTCGCGCGCCTCGTCGTCGAAGCCGAGCGTGTGCAGGGCCCAGAGGCTGAAGGTCGAGTCGCGGATCCAGCTGAAGCGGTAGTCCCAGTTGCGTTCGCCCCCCGGCGTCTCCGGCAGCGAGGTGGTGGGGGCGGCGACGATCGCCCCGGTCGGCGTGTAGGTGAGGCCCTTGAGGACGAGAGCCGAGCGCTGCAGGTGGATCCGCCAGGGATGGTCGGGGAAGTCGCCGGCCCGCAGCCACTCGCGCCAGAACTCTTCGGTCGAGTCGATCCGCTCCAGCGCCTCGGGGGCGCTGCGCGGGCCGCCGAGGTCGCCGTCGCTCCAGGTCAGGGCGCAGAACGCGGTCTGGTCTTCGCGCAGGGTGACGGCGCCGCGGGCGGCGCCCTCGTCGAGCTCGAGGTGCATGTCGCTGGTCAGCAGCAGCTCGGTGCCGTCGGCGCCGATCGCCCGCGCCTCGCCCAGCTCGCCGCCGCTCCATCCCGCCGCTTCGACGCCATAGCCGAAGCGCGGCACGCACTCCATCTCCATCTCGACCTCGCCGTCGATGCAGGTCATCGTCCGCAGCAGCGAGCAGTCGTTTTCGTGCGCGGTCTGGGGTCGGCCCTTGCGGCCGTCGCCCTTGCCGGAGGGCGCCCACTCGGCGATCGTCAGCGCGTCTTTGACCACCACCCAGCCGGTGTCGGTCACCCAGGTGGTCTCGATCACCAGCGTCCCGGGCTGGTAGCGGCGGCTGATCGGGACGACCACCCCCTTCGGCCGCAACAGCATGTGGCCGGCGCCGCGGTCGAGGACGGCGGCGAAGGCGCTGGGGGAGTCGAAGCGCGGAAAGCAGAGCCACTCGACGCTGCCGCCGAAGGAGACGAGGGCCGAGGTGTGGCAGTCGGAGATGAAGCCGTAGCTCCCGATCGGGGGAAAGCGATGGTTCTGGGAGCTCACGGGCGAGCCAAGCTACCAGCGGGCTACGCTGAATTCGATGAACTTCCCGCTGGCCCACGTCGAGGCCGTCTTCGCGCCGCTGGAGGTGTTGCCGCTCCTGGTCGCCGCGGTCCTCTACGCCAAGCGCTCGATGACGCTTGCCAGGCGGGGGCGGCCGGTCCCGCTCTGGCGCCAGCTCTGCTTCGCCGCCGGGCTGCTGACGATCGCCGTCGCCCTGGTCTCGCCGGTCGCCCACATCGCCGAGGAGTTGGTCGTCGCCCACATGGTCGAGCACCTGATGCTCGGCGACGTCGCGACCCTGCTGCTGGTCCTCGGCCTGACCGGGCCGCTGCTGCAGCCGATCCTCGCGATCCCGGTCTTCGACAGGCTGCGGATCCTCGCCCACCCGCTCGTCGCCTTCCCGCTCTGGGCGCTCAACTTCTATTTCTGGCACATCCCGGCGCTCTACGACGCGGCCTACGGCGGGGCGGCGGTCCACCTGCTCGAGCACGCCAGCTTCATCTTCTTCGGCTGCCTGATGTGGATGCCGATCTTCGGCCCGCTGCCGAAGCCGTCCTGGTTCAACGCCGCCTGGAAGGTCGCCTACGTGATCGCGGTCCGCTTCGCCGGGGCGATCCTCGGCAACGTGCTGATGTGGTCGGGCTCGGTGCTCTACCCGAAGTACGCGGCCGGCGAGGCCTACTGGAACATCGGCCCGCTGGCCGATCAGAGCACCGCCGGGGTGGTGATGATGGTCGAGGGGACCTTCCTCGGGCTCGGGTTGCTGGCCTGGGTCTTCTTCGAAGTCTCGCGCGAAGGGATCGAGAAGCAGCGCCTGCTCGACCTCGCCCTCGAGCGCGGGGTCGAGCTGGACGAGGCGCGGGCCCAGCGGGCGGTCGCGGCTGGGCAGGCGGAGCGCCTCGAGCGGCAGCTGACCGCGGCAGGCGGGGGGGACGAGGGCGATCGTCCGCGCTGAGCGCAGCCTGCTGGGACCGCTGGTCTTCGTCGTCGGCGCCTCCAGCCTCGGGGTCGAGATCGCCGCCGCGCGGCTGCTGGCCCCTTACTTCGGCGCCTCGACGGTGGTTTGGGCGAACACGATCGGGGTCGTCCTCGTCGCTCTCTCGGCGGGCTACTGGTTCGGCGGCCGCTACGCCGACCGCCACCCGCACCTGCGCGACCTCTGCCTGGTGGTTCTGGCCGCCTCGGTCCTGATCGCCGCGGTCCCGTTCGCCGCCCGCCCCTTCCTCGGCTTCTCGGTCGACGCCTTCGACACGGTCTCGGTCGGCGGCTTCGCCGGCTCGCTGTTCGGGGTGCTGGTCCTGGTCGCGGTGCCGGTGACGCTGCTCGGCGCGGCGGCGCCCTGGGCGGTGCGGCTGGCGGTGGGGGAGGTCAGCGCCTCGGGCGAGGTCGTCGGCCGCCTCTACGCGATCTCCACCGCCGGCTCGCTGGCCGGGACGATGCTCTCTGCCCTGGTCCTGATCCCGCTGCTGGGGACGCAGCGGACCTTCCTCGTCTTCGCCCTCGCCCTGGCGCTGGTGGCGATGGCCGGGGTGGGCGCGCGGGCCGCGGTCGTCCCCGCCTGCCTGCTGGCGGTCCTGGCGGTGCCGGCGGGGACGATCAAGGCCGACGCCGACGGCCGCGTCCTCTACGAGGCGGAGACGACGCACCAGTACGCGCGGGTGATCGAACGCGACGACGGCACCCGGGTGCTGGAGCTGAACGAGGGCCAGGCGGTGCACTCGCTCTACCGCCCCGGCTCCTACCTGACCGGCGACTACTGGGACGGGCACCTGGTGCTGCCGGCGGCCGCGGGCGAGCGGCCGCCGCGGCGGGTCGCGATCCTCGGCAACGCCGGCGGCACGGTGGCCCGCTCTTTCGGCCACTTCTTCCCCCGCACCGCTGTGGACGCGGTCGAGATCGACGCCGAGCTGACCGAGCTCGGGCGGCGCTACCTCGACCTGCGCAACTCGCGGATGCGGACCTTCGCCGAGGATGCCCGACCCTGGTTGGAGCGCTCGCAGGGCGGCTACGACGCGATCATGGTCGATGCCTACCGCCAGCCCTACATCCCCTTCTATCTGGCGACGCGTGAGTTCTTCGAGCTGACTCGCGAGCGGCTCGCGCCCGGCGGCCTGGCGATCGTCAACGTCGGCCACCCGGAGGGGGCGCGGGAGCTGGAGCGGGTCTTGGGGCGGACGATGGCGGCCGCCTTCCCGCGGGTGCTGCGGTACCCGATCGAGGACACCAACACGCTGCTGGTGGCCGGCGAGGGCGCCTTCTCGGCGGAGCGGCTGCGGGCGAACCTCGGGTCGCTGCCGGCGGCGCTGCGCCCGCAGGCTCGGGAGGCCGCCCGGAGGCTGGAGCCGCGGCTGCCCGGCGGCGAGGTCTACACCGACGACCGCGCCCCGGTCGAGTGGCTTGTCGACTCTTCCTTGCTGGAATACGCGAATGAGTGAGGCCGGAGAGCGAACCCGCGCCTGGCTGGTCACGGGCCCGGTCGGCCGGGGCCTGTCGTTCGCGATCGACTTCGCCGTCGCGCTGCGGACGATGCTCTCGCAACGTCGCTAGGGTCACTCGTCCATGCAGACCACCCTCAAGGAGCTCCCCAACTCACGTGTCGAGGTCGCGGTCGAGGTCCCCGCCGCCGACGTCGAGAAAGCGACTTCCCGCGCCGCCCGCGCGATGGCGAAGGAGATGCGGATGCCGGGCTTCCGCGCCGGCAAGGCGCCGCCGTCGCTGGTGATCCAGCGGCTCGGCTTCGGCCCGGTGCTGCAGGAGGCGATCCGCGACGCGCTCCCCGAGTGGTACGAACTGGCGCTGTTCGACGCCGGCGTCAGCCCGATCGGCGATCCCAACATCGAGATGGTCTCGACCCCGAACGACGAGGGCGGGCCGCTCGAGTTCAAGTTCGAGGTCGGGGTGCGACCGGAAGCCAAGCTCGGCGAGTACAAGGGCCTCGAGGTCGGCAAGGAGGAGCAGGAGGTTCCCGACGACGTCGTCGACACCGAGGTCGAGCGGATCCGCGAGGGGCTCGCGCGCCTGGAGCCGGTCGAGCGCGTGGCCGCCGAGGGCGACTCGCTGCTGATCGACTTCGAGGGCTTCGTCGACGGCTCGGCCTTCCAGGGCGGAACCGCCGAGGACTACCTGCTGGCCCTGGGCTCCGGGCAACTGATCGAGGGCTTCGAGGAGCAGCTCGTCGGCGCCGCGGCCGGGGAGGAGCGCGAGGTCAACGTCACCTTCCCCGCGGATTACCAGGCCGAGCACCTGGCGGGCCAAGAGGCGGTCTTCAAAGTCAAGGTCAAGGAGGTGCGGGAGAAGGTCCTGGCCGAGCTGAACGACGACTTCGCCGCCGACGCCTCCGAGTTCGACACGCTGGCGGAGCTGCGCGACGACATCCGCGAGAAAGTCGGCGCCGCGCTGGGCAGCCGGGCCGAGGAGGACTTCCGGGTGGCGGCGATCGACGCCGCGGCGGCCGAGGCGACCGTCGAGGTTCCCGCCGAGCTGGCGACCGCGCGGGCGAGCGAACGCTGGGAGCGGATGGAACGGCAGCTCGCCGGCCGCGGCATGGACCCCAACCAGTTCCTGCAGATGCAGGGCAAAACGCGGGACGAGCTGATCGAGGAGACGAAGCCCGACGCGGAGAAGGAGCTGCGCCGCGAGGCCGTCGTCACCGCGATCGCCGAGGCGGAGGGGATCGAGGTCTCAGAGGAGGAGATGCTCGAGGCCCTCGAGCACAGCGCCCAACACGAGCGGACCACGCCCGAGAAGCTGCTGGAGCGGCTGCGGCAGAGCGGCCGCGACGCGATGATCCGCGAAGACCTGCGGGCGCGGAAGGCGATCGAGCTGGTCGCCGACTCGGCCAGGCCGATCCCGAAGGAGGAGGCCGACGCGCGCCAGGAGAAGGCCGAGGCGCGGGAGAAGCTCCTGGCGCCGGACGAGGGGAAACCCAAATCCGGCGAGCTCTGGACTCCGGGCGGCGAGTGAATAGAGTGCTGAGCCGATGAGCCCTCTGATTCCGATGGTGGTCGAGCAGACGTCCCGCGGGGAGCGGGCGTTCGACATCTACTCGCGCCTGCTGGGCGAGCGGATCATCTTCCTCGGCACGCCGGTCACCGACGACATCGCCAACCTGATCGTCGCCCAGCTGCTGCACCTGGAGTCCGAGGACCCCGACAAGGACGTCAGCCTCTACGTCAACTCGCCCGGCGGTTCCGTCTACGCCGGCCTGGCGATCTACGACACGATGCAGTTCATCAAGCCCGACGTGCAGACGATCTGCGTCGGCGTCGCGATGAGCATGGGCGCCCTGCTGCTGAGCGGCGGCGCCGCCGGCAAGCGGATGGCGCTGCCGAACTCGAAGATCCTGATCCACCAGGTCTCGGCCGGCTTCCAGGGCCAGGCCACCGACATCGAGATCCACGCCAAAGAGATCATCGAAGTCCGCCGCCGCCTCGACGAGATCATCGCCCAGCACACCGGCCAGTCGTTCGAGAAGGTCACCAAAGACACCGAACGCGATTACTTCATGAGCGCGGAGGAGGCGAAGGAGTACAACATCGTCGACCGCGTGATCGAGCACCACTGAGGCGCGCCGCCGCCCTGGCCCTGGCCTCGCTGGCGCTGTGCGTCGCTCCGGCCGCGGCTCGAATCGCCCCACCCGACGGCGGCCTCCCTTATTACGGGCACGTCTTCCCGGTCTTAGGTGGGCACGGCGTGCGCGGTCCGATCGGCGAGTTCCACGCGCCGCGCAACGGCGGCCGCATCCACGAAGGCTTCGACGTTACCGCCGCCTGCGGAGCGCCGCTGGTCGCGGTACGCAACGGCCGGGTGCTGCGGCGCGGCTTCGACCCGGTCCTCTACGGCAACTACCTGCTGATCCACGGCGAGGGCGAGCGGCGCAGCTACTTCTACGCGCACCTGGCGCGGCCGGCGGCGGTGGGGCGGGGGCAGCGACTGTGGGAGGGCGAGCCGGTCGGGCTGGTCGGCGAAACGGGCAACGCCGCCGGCACCGGCTGCCACCTCCACTTCGAGATCCATCTGCGCGATGTCCCGGTCGACCCGGAGCCCTCGCTGCGACGCTGGGATCGCTGGAGCTGACCCGCTCGAGCAGCGATCAAGCGCTCAGGTCCAGTTTTCGTTCGAACCAGAGGTCGGCTTTCGGGTTCTCGTTGTAGGCGGGGACCTCGCGGTAGCCGGCCGAGCGGTAGAGACCGACCGCGGGGGTGAGGTAGTCGGAGGTGTCGAGGCGGACGGCGCTGCAGCCGTGCTCCGCGGCGATTTCGTCGAGCCGGGCGAGGATGCGGCGGCCGAGGCCGGTGCCGCGGTAGGCGGGGGCGACGTACATGCTCTTCACCTCGGCGACGTCGCTGTCGAGGTGGCGAACGCCGCCGAGCCCGGCCGGCGCGCCCTCGGCGACGGCCAGGAGAAGGACGCCGTTGGGTGGGACGAGGTCGGTCGGCGGTCCCTTGGCGATCTCCTCGTCGAGGTCGATCCCGGCCTCTTCGCGGTCGTAGACCAGCGGCCCGTCTGCCTCGCGGACGAAGTCGGCGTAGAGGGCCTGTACGCGGAGATCGTCCCGCTCGACGGGGTCGAGGGAGAAATTCACGGAGACGACGCTAACGGGTTGCAGATTTTCTCCGTTCTGCGCGCGATGCGTGCGGTCACCCCTGGCAGAATTCTGCTCGTGACCCAGAAGGAACTGTCTGCGGTAGTCGCCGAATGCACCGTCCGCACGGAACGCGCGGCGGCCTCGGTCGAGGAATCGGTAGCGCGTGCCGAAGCGGCCCGTGCGGACATCCAGGTGTTGAGGCTCGGCTTGGAGGTGGCCAGGCTCAAGCAGGAAGAGGCGGTCGCGAAGCAGGAAGAGGCGATCGCGAAGCAGGAGGCGCTCACCGCCAGGCTGGAGCAGCAATGGGCTGATGCAGATGCCCGCTGGCAGGAGGAACGGGTAGCGCTGCGTCGATCGGGCGAACGCCAGGAAAAGATGGTGCAGGAATACGCCCGCCAGACCGACAGGGTGATCGCCGAGTTCGACGATGCGCGGGACGAGCGGCGGGCCTTGCTCGAGGCCCTGTTCAGGGTGATGGACAGGCTGCCTCCGCCGCCGCCGGACCTGCGCTCGGCCTGAGGGCGGGGCTCAGACCCGCAGTTCGTAGCTGAACCACTCCGTGCGCTCGGCACCGGTCGAGTCGTAGAGGTGCTGGGCGGTCTCGTTGTCCGGGGCGGTGGACCACTCGACGAAAGGGACGCCGCGGTCGCGGGCGACGTCGGCGCTGGCCTCGATCAGGGCGCGGCCGACGCCGTGGCCGCGGACCGACTCGTCGACGTAGAGGTCGTTCATCAGCACGCTCTCGCAGGCCTCCAGGGAGCTGAAGTGCCAGTAGAGGCAGGCGTAGCCGACCAGCCGGCCGTCGCTGCGGGCGCCGAGCAGGAGGCCGTCCTCGCTGGGTGCGACGAAGCGGCGGAAGAAGGCGCGATTGCGTTCGTCGTCCACGTCAGTCACCTCGTAGAAGCGCTGGTAGGCCGCGATCAGCGGCAGCAGCTCCTCGAACTCGCCGACGGCGAGCGGCGCGATCTCGACCTCAGCGGGCACCCGATCACGGTAGCGCCACGCAAGGCTGCGCTCATGTGAAGGGACCGCCCCGCCGATGCCGTAAACGACCCTCACGAACCGGTGCAGGTCCCTGTCTAAGCTTTGGGGCGCCGCCGGAGGCAAGAGATTCGTCCCGTTTAGGAGGGGATTCCGCTGGCACGTCCTTCAGATTCGAACGAGCAGCTCCTCTGCAGCTTCTGCGGCAAGTCGCAGCGGCAGGTGAAAAAGCTGATCGCCGGTCCCGGCGTCTACATCTGCGACGAGTGCATCGACCTCTGCAACGAGATCATCGACGAGGAGCTGACCGCGCCGCCCGTCTTCGAGCTGGAGAACCTGCCGAAACCGCAGGAGATCTTCGACGTCCTGCAGGAGTACGTGGTCGGCCAGGACGCCGCCAAGCGCTCCCTCTCGGTCGCCGTCTACAACCACTACAAGCGGGTGCAGATCGCCCAGTCCGACGAGACCGAGGTCGAGCTGCAGAAGTCGAACATCATGATGCTGGGCCCGACCGGCTGCGGCAAGACGCTGCTGGCGCAGACCCTGGCCCGGATCCTCAACGTCCCCTTCGCGATTGCCGACGCGACGGCGCTGACCGAGGCCGGCTACGTCGGCGAGGACGTCGAGAACATTCTCCTGAAGCTGATCCAGGCCGCCGACTTCGACGTCAAGAAGGCCGAAACGGGGATCATCTACATCGACGAGATCGACAAGATCGCGCGCAAAGCAGACAACCCGTCGATCACCCGCGACGTCTCCGGCGAAGGCGTCCAGCAGGCGCTCCTGAAGATCCTCGAGGGGACCACGGCTTCGGTGCCGCCGCAGGGCGGGCGCAAGCACCCCCACCAGGAGTTCCTGACGATCGACACGACCAACATCCTCTTCGTCTGCGGCGGCTCCTTCGCCGAGCTCGACAAGGTGATCGAGCGGCGGGTCGGCGACCGCGGGATCGGCTTCGGCGCCGAAATCTCCTCGCGCGAGAAGAAGGACGCCGGCGAGTGGTTCGAGCAGGTGCTGCCCGAGGACCTGATCGAATACGGGTTGATCCCCGAGTTCATCGGCCGCCTGCCGGTGATCACCGCCATCCACCAGCTCAGCCGCGACGACCTCTGCACGATCCTGACCGAGCCGCGCCACGCGCTCACCCGCCAGTTCCAGCGCTTCTTCGAGTTCGACGACATCGAGCTGGTCTTCGCCGACGACAGCCTCGAGGCGATCGCCGACAAAGCCCTGGAGCGCGAGACCGGCGCCCGCGGCCTGCGCTCGATCCTCGAGGAGACCCTGCTCGACGTCCAGTTCGAGTTGCCCTCGCGCCGGGACGTCACCAAGTGCGTCGTCACCCGGGAGACGATCACCGAGGGGCGGCGGCCGACGCTCGTCACCGAGGCGGTCCAGCAGGACATCGGGCCTGCGGACCCGGGCCTGAACGAGGAATCCGCTTAGACCTCCGAGGTTTTCCCAACCCCAGTGGGGACAAAGTCGGAGGCGTCTATCTAGACTCGCCGCCTTGGACGCGGCCAGGCGGAAGAAGCTCGAGGAGACGACTCGCTACGACCCTTCGGAGGTAGAGGGGCGGGTCTTTGCCGAGTGGATTGAGGGGGGTTACTTCCATCCTGAGGCGGAGGGAACGCCTGAGGAGAATTTTTCGGTGGCGATCCCGCCGCCGAACGTGACCGGGGCGCTGCACATGGGGCATGCGCTGAACGGGTCGATGCAGGACGCGCTGGTGCGGATGAACCGGATGCGGGGAAAGAACGCGCTCTGGATCCTCGGCACCGACCACGCCGGAATCGCGACCCAGGCGGTGGTCGAGAAAGAGCTGCGAAAAGAAGGGAAAAGCCGCCATGACCTGGGGCGTTCGGCGTTCGTCGAGCGGGTCTGGGAGTGGAAAGCGGAGTACGGCTCGCGGATCGTCGAGCAGTACAAGCGGCTCGGCGCCTCCTGCGACTACGAGCGCGAGCGCTTCACCCTCGACGAGGGCTACGTGAAGGCCGTCTACCGCGTCTTCAAGCAGCTCTTCGACAAGGGCTACATATACCGCGACAACTACATGGTCAACTGGGACCCGGGCTCGCACTCGGCGATCTCCGACCTCGAGGTCGAGAACCGCGAGGTCGAGGACGTCCTTTACTCGATCGACTACCCGGTGGAGGACTCCGACCGGGTCCTGACCGTCGCCACGGTGCGCCCGGAGACGATGCTGGCCGACACCGCGGTCGCCGTCAACCCCGGCGACGAGCGCTATGCCGATCTCGTCGGCAAGCACTGCGTGCTGCCGCTGGTCGGCCGCCGCATCCCGGTGATCGCCGACGAGCACGTCGACGTCGAGTTCGGCACCGGGGCCCTGAAGATCACCCCCGGCCACGACCCGAACGACTTCGAGATCGGGCGCAAGCACGGCCTCGAGGAGATCGGGGTGATCGGACCCGACGGGCGGATGACCGCCGAGGCCGGCGAGTTCGCCGGGCTGACCGCGGCCGAGGCCCAGAAGGCGGTCGTCGAGGCGCTGCGCGCCGAGGGGCGCCTCCGCGCCGAGGAGCCCTACGCCCACTCGGTCCCCTTCTCGCACCGCTCCGGCGAGCGGATCGAGCCGCTGATCTCGCTGCAGTGGTTCTGCCGCATGGACGAGCTGGCCCGGCCGGCGATCGAAGTCGTCGAGCGCGACGAGGTGCGGATCTCGCCGTCGCAGTGGAAGCGCGTCTACCTCGACTGGATGGAGGAGATCCGCCCCTGGTGCATCTCCCGCCAGCTCTGGTGGGGACATCGGATTCCGGTCTGGTACTGCGACGCCTGTCGGGAGACGATCGTCGCCGAGGCCGAGCCCGAGCGCTGCGGCGCCTGCGGCGGCGAGCTGCGCCAGGAGGAGGACGTGCTCGACACCTGGTTCAGCTCGGCGATCTGGCCCTTCGCGACCCTCGGCTGGCCTGACGACACCCCGGAGTTGCGCGCCTTCTACCCGACCAGCTTCCTGACCACGGCGCGCGAGATCCTCTTCCTCTGGGTGGCGCGGATGATCATGACCGGGCTCGAGTTCCCCGGCCGGGTCCCCTTCCGCGACGTCTACGTCCACTCGGTGATCCAGGCCCGCGACGGGCGGCGGATGTCGAAGAGCCTGGGGACGGGGATCGACCCGCTGGAGGAGATCGACATCCACGGCGCCGACGCCCTGCGCTTCGGCCTGCTGGCGATGTCCTCGACCCAGGACGTGCGCTTCTCCGACGCCAAGGTGCAGCAGGGGCGCGACCTCGCCAACAAGCTCTGGAACGCCAGCCGTCTGATCCTGCTCAACGCCGCCGACGTCTCTCCGGCGCCGCGGCCGACCGGCCCCGAGGACCGCTGGATCCTCTCGAAGCTGGAGCGGACGATCGCCTCGGTGACCGAGAAGCTCGAGACCTACGATTTCGCCCACGCCGTCCAGGAGGCCTACTCGTTCTTCTGGCGCGACCTCTGCGACTGGTACCTGGAGATCGTCAAGCCGCGGCTCTACGACGGCGAGGAGGAGGTCTCGGCGACGCTGCTCTACGCGCTCGAACGGGTGCTGGCGCTGCTGCATCCGACGATGCCGTTCGTCAGCGAGGAGATCTGGAGCTTCCACCCGGCGTGCCGCGGCCACCTCGCGGTCCACTCCTTCCCGGTCGCCGACGAGTCCCTGGTCGATCCGGCCGCCGAGGAGGACGTCGAGTCCGGGATCCGCCTGACCCAGCGCCTGCGCGCTTGGCGCGACCTCGCGGGCGTGCCCGCCGCCGCGATCCTGCCGGCGGCGATCGACGGGATCGCGCCGCCGTCGTTCGTATCCCGCCTCTCGCGCTTCGAGTTCGACGGCGTCGGCTCCGAACCCGTCGCCTCGGTGGGCCCGGTGCGGGTCCTCGAATCAGACCAGCTCGACGCCGCCGCCGTCGCCGAGCGCCTGGAGAAGCGGCGCGAGGAGCTGCGGGCCGAGGTCGAGCGCGGCGAGCGCAAGCTCGGCAACGAGGGCTTCGTCGCCAAGGCGCCGGCCGAGGTGGTCGAGGAGGAGCGGGGAAAGCTGGAGCGCTACCGCACGGAACTGGCCGAGCTCGAGTAGCGGGATAGACGGCGCGGACGCGAAGCGGAGCACCGGCGACTGATCTTGGACCCGGACGCATATCTGGATTCGCTGGAGCCGGTCGGCTGGCGGCTCGGCCTCGAGCGGATGCGCAAGCTGACCACGGCGCTGGGCCTGCCGCAGCACCGCTTCGCCTCGGTCCACGTCGTCGGCACCAACGGCAAGTCCTCGGTGACGCGGATGACCGCCGCGCTGCTGGAGGCTCACGGGCTGCGCTCCGGCGCCTGCGTCTCGCCCCACAGCGAGCGCTGGTCGCAGCGGACGCTGGTCGGCGGCGCCGAGATCGACGCCGCGGCCTGGGCCAGTGCGGTCGAGCAGGTCGCCCGCGCCGCCGAGGGGGTCGACCGCAGCCTCGCCGAGGGAGAGGCGGTGACGCAGTTCGAGGCCGCGACCGCGGCGAGCTTCGTGGCGCTGGCCAACGCGCGGGTCGAGGTGGCGGCGGTCGAGGCCGGCCTGGGCGGGCGGCTGGACGCGACCAACACGATCCCGTCCAGGGTCACCGTCCTCACCTCCATCGGCCTCGACCACACCGAGTGGCTGGGGGAGACCGAGCTGGAGATCGCGGCCGAGAAGCTGGCCGTGCTGCGCGACCAGACGACGCTGGTCCTCGGCGAGACCTCCGACGAGGTGACGGGCCTCGCGGAGGAGACGGCCTGCCGGCGCGGCGCCCGCCTCGTCCGGGCCGCCGCCGACCCGGGGCCGGAGGTGCGCCTGCGGGCCGCGGGCCGGTTCCAGCGCCGGAACCTGGCGATCGCCTGCGCCGCCGCCGAAGCCTTCCTCGACCGCCCGCTCGACCCCGGGCGGGTGGGCGAGGTTGCGGCGGAGCTCGTGGTCCCGGGACGGCTCGAGCGGATCGCCGAGCAACCGCCGACCTACCTCGACGCCGCCCACAACCCGGCGGGCGCCGGGGCCCTGGCGCGCTCGCTGCCGGAGGTTGCCGCCGGCCGGCGCGTCGTCGCCTGCCTGGCGATCCTGGCCGACAAGGACGCGGCGGCGATGATCGAGGCGCTCGCCCCGGCCCTCGACCGGGCCGTCTGCACGGAGCTGCCGAGGGCCGCGCTGGAGGGCCATGGCAGGCCCGGTGCGCGCTCCCACCCCGCCGCCGAGCTGGCCGCGCTCTGCGAGGCCGCCGGCCTGCCGGCGGCGGCCGAGCCCGATTTCGCCGCGGCGATGGAGCGCGGCCGGACGCTCGCCGCCGAGCCGCCCGAGGGCCTCCTCCTCGTCGCCGGCTCCCACTACGCCATCGCTCCCGCCCGTGCTCACCGCCGACGGGACGAAAACCGCTCTATGTAGTCGGTTTTCGTCCCGTCGGTAGGCGTTGTGCGAGGATTCGCGCATGGATCGTCCCCGCAGCGCCGGCTCCGAACTGCTCTCGATGATGGGGCTGGTGGCCGCCGTCGTCGCGATCGTGATCCTCGTCTTCTTCGGCGTCGGCTACCTGTTCGGAAGGCTCTTCCTCTAGAAACAGGGTTGGCGTCGGCCACGGCGAAGTAGACTGCCGCCCCTTCGGCGTCCCGGTTACCCAATCTCCTTATGCCCCTAGCGATCTTCGGCATCACCAACGACGGCCTCAACCTGGTCGCGACCCTCTTCCTGCTGATGCTGGTCGTCCTCTGGCTGGCGCTGATCGTCTACACCTATCTCGACGCCCGCCGCCGCATCTCCGACCCCTTCCTGGTCGCCTGCGCCACCGTCGCCTCGTTCTTCCCCTTCATCGGCACCGCCGTCTACGCCATCGTGCGGCCGCCGGAGTACCTCGAGGACGCCCACGAGCGTGAGCTCGAGACCGAAGCGGCCGAGCTGCGGGTGCGGCAGCTGCGCGAGCAGAGCTGCCCGAACTGCGAGTACCCGGTGGAGAGGAACTACCTGCGCTGCCCGAACTGCCAGCGCCGGCTGAAGGACCCCTGCCCGACCTGCAACAAGCCGGTCGACCCGCGCTGGGGCCTCTGCCCGTACTGCGAGACCAACCTTGGCGGCGGCGGCGAGCGTCCGCGCCGCAAACGTAGGGACCCCGATGAGCGCCAGGCGCCGCAGCAGCAACAGCAGCGCCAGGCACCGCCGCGTCGGCGCAAAGCGCCGCCGGAGGCTGACGAAGGGGCACAACCGACCCAAGAGCAAAGGAGCCCCCGCCGTGAGCCGGACCCTGATCCTCGTCAAGCCTGACGCCTTCGAACGCGCCCTCACCGGCGAGGTGATCGCCCGCTTCGAGCGCAAGGGGCTGCGGATCGCCGCCCTGAAGACGATCCGCGCCGACGAGTCGATCGCCAACCAGCACTACGCCGAGCACACCGACAAGCCCTTCTTCGGCGAGCTCGTCTCCTTCATCACCGGCGGCACCCTGGTGGCGATGGTCCTCGAGGGCTCGGAAGCGGTCAAGGCCGCCCGCCAGCTGATCGGCGCGACCAACCCGGTCGAGGCCGCTCCCGGCTCGATTCGCGGCGACTTCGCCCTTGAGGTCACCTTCAACATGGTCCACGGCTCCGACTCCGACGAGTCGGCGGAGCGTGAGATCGGGATCTGGTTCCCCGAGCTCTCCTGACGGGCTGTCCCTGAAGCCGGTCCTCGCATCGGGCTCGCCGCAGCGGCGGGAGATCCTGCAGAAGCTGGGCATCGAGTTCGAGGTCGTCGTCCCCGGCGTCGAGGAGCTGACGGCGGGGGTTCCGGAGGAGCTGGTGGTCGAGAACGCCCGCCGCAAGGCGGCCGCCGTC
>DASTBO010000065.1:0-6104 GCA_035712025.1 Solirubrobacterales bacterium | reverse complement strand
CCGGGCCAACCACCCCCGAGGCGCCAGCAAGCTCCGATCCACCCGGTGGAGGTGCTCCCAGGGACCCCCTAACGACGCCTTCAGCCCCAAACGTAAGATGCAGTGGCGAGGTGGGGTGGGGCGTCACCCGGCAAGAAGACGCCCCACCCCGTCGCCCCTTCAGACGGCTGCAGATCTCTCTGCCTCGCCGCCGTCCTGGGACCCAGGGGGAGTCGAGGCCCCCTGGGGGTTGGACGGCGACGAACCGTTGAAGCTCTTGGCCTGGACCGGGCGCAGATAGGCGATCTGCCCCTCCCGCAGCTCGAGCCGCTGCAGCTCGCTGCGGGTCAGCTGCGCCCACACCTCGGTCCCGTCGGAGAGCACCAGCTCGACCCGGACCTCGAAGCCGAGGGTGACGATCCGCTGCACCAGGCCCTCCTGGGTGCGGTCGTCGGCGTCGAGGACGATCTCCATGTCGTGCGGCCGCACGAAGTCGTCGCCGAGGCGGTTGACCTCGCCGACGAAGCTCATCACGAACTCGTTCGCCGGGTGCTCGTAGAGCTCGTCGGCGCTGCCGGTCTGCTCGACCTGGCCGTTGTTCATCACCACCAGCTGGTCGGCGACGTCCATCGCCTCTTCCTGGTCGTGGGTGACGAAGATCGTGGTCACGTGCATCTCGTCGTGGAGGTGGCGAAGCCAGGTCCGCAGGTCTTTGCGGACCTTGGCGTCGAGCGCCCCGAACGGCTCGTCGAGGAGCAGGACCTTCGGCTGCACCGCCAGCGCCCGCGCCAGCGCCATCCGCTGCCGCTGCCCGCCCGAGAGCTGGGAGGGGAAGCGGCCGGCGAGGCCGTCGAGCTGCACGAGCTGAAGCAGCTCGTGGACCCGCTTCGAGGTCTCCGGCTTCTTCCACTTGCGGATCTTCAGCCCGAAGGCGACGTTGTCGTACACGGTCATGTGCTTGAAGGCGGCGTAGTGCTGGAAGACGAACCCGACCCCGCGCTGCTGGGGCGGTTTGCGGGTGGCGTCGTCGCCGTTGATCGTCACCAGGCCGGCATCGAGCTCCTCGAGCCCGGCGATCGCCCTCAGCAGGGTCGACTTGCCAGAGCCGCTGGGCCCGAGCAGAGCGGTAAGGGACCCGTCAGGGACCTCGATCGACACGTCGTTGAGGGCCTGAAAGTCCCCGAAGCTCTTGTTGGCTCCCTCGACTGAGATACCCATCAGGCGTCCTCCTTTCGTTTCAGCAGGTTCATTGCGAACAGGGTGAACAGCGCCAGCAGTGCCAGCACCAGGGAGGCGCCGTAGGCGCCGGTTGAGTTGAAGTTGGCGTACTGCTTCTCGACGAACAGCGGCAGGGTCTGGGTCTCGCCGTTGATCGAGCCGGAGACGATCGTCACCGCACCGAACTCGCCGAGCACGCGGGCGGTGGTCAGGACCACTCCGTAGGCGACGCCCCAGCGAATCGAGGGCAGGGTGATCTTCCTGAAGGTCTGCCATCCCCTGGCACCGAGCGTCGAGGCGGCCTGCTCCTGGTCGGTGCCGATCTCCTGCAGCACCGGCACCGTCTCCCGGACCACGAAGGGCAACGAGACGAAGATGCTGGCGAGCACCATGCCCGGGACCGAGAAGAGGATCTTGATCCCTTCTTCGCCGAGGAAGGCGAACCAGCCGTCGGTCCCGTAGAGGAGGTAGAGCGAGAGGCCGATCACGACCGGCGAGACCGCGAACGGGAGGTTGATGATGGCGTCGATCAGCGGGTTCAGCTTCGACTTGTGGCGGACCAGCAGCAGCGCGCAGCCGACCCCGAAGATCGTGTTCAGGGGCACCGCGATCACGACCATCAGCAGGCTCAGTTTCAAAGCGTGCAGGCCGTCGGGCGAGGTGACCGCGTCGAGCGGCGGCCCGATCCCGTCTTCGAAGGTCTTGTAGAAGATCATCACCAACGGGATCAGCAGCAGGAGCGTCAGGTAGCCGAGGCCGAGGACCCGCAGGCCCCAGCGGCTGGGGAGATTGGCGCTCATCAGACTCCGCCTCCCGAGGCGTCTTTGGCGGCGATTCCGAAGTAGTCGGCATCCCCCCGGTCGTGTCGCACCGCCCAGCGCTGGATCAGCGAGACGCAGGCGAGCAGCAGCAGCGAGGCTACGAGCAGCACCACCGAGACGGCGGCGGCCCCGATCTCGTTGCCGGACTCGACCTGGTTGCGGATGAAGACCGAGGAGACGGTCGTGTCCGGGTTGCCGCCGGCGAAGAGCAGCACGGAGCCGAACTCGCCCAGGGCGCGGGCGAAGGCCAGGGCGATCCCGGCGCCGAGGCCGGGGAGGAGGTTGGGGAAGATGATGCGGCGGAAGATCGTGAAGTTGCCCGCCCCCAGCGAGGCCGCCGCGGCCTCCATCTCGCGGTCCATCTCCAGCAGCAGCGGCTGCACGGCGCGGACGACGAAGGGCAGGGTGACGAAGCAGAGGGCGACGACGATGGCGGTGCGGGTGAACGCCAGGTCGATCCCGAGCGGGCTGTCGGCGCCGTAGAGCGAGAGCAGGGTGAGGCTGGCGACGATCGTCGGCAGCGCGAAGGGCAGGTCGATCACCGCGTTGATCAGGCTCTTGCCGGGGAAGTCGTCACGGACCAGGAGCCAGGCGAGGATCGTGCCGAAGAATCCGTTGACGACGACGACGATCAGCGAGCAGACCACGGTCAGCTGGAGCGACTTCTTCGCCAGCGGCGAGGTGACCTGCTCCCAGAAGTGGCCGAGGCCGAGGGAGAAGGCTTCGCTGGCGACCGCGGCGAGCGGCAGCAGCACGATGATGCTCAGGTAGAGCATCACCATGCCGCCGCCGATGCCGGTGCCGACCCCGGGCAGGCGAAGGCCTGCCCGGGACGTGGCGGGAGTGGGGAGGTTTGCCGGGTGCGCCTCCATCAGCCGCTGGTCGAGACTCCGAGTTCCTTCTCGATCTCGGCGACCGAGCCCGTTTCGTCGTCGAAGAACTCATCGTTGACTTTGCCCCAGCCACCGAACTGGGCGATCTTGAAGAGATCGTCCGGGGTGGGGAACTGCTTCTCGTCGACCAGCGCGGGGTTGACGGGGCGGTACCCGTTCTCGGCCCATAGTTCCTGACCCTCATCCGACCAGATGAAGTCGAGGAAGTCCTGCGCGGCGGGCTCCGGCGCGTCTTTGGTGACCGCGATCGGGGTTTCGATCTGAATCGTCGAGGGCGGGATCACGTACTCGACTGCTTCGCCCTCGTCCTGCGCCTTGATCGCCTCGTTCTCGTAGCCGAGGAGGACGTCGCCCTGGCCCTGGGTGAAGGCGGAAAGCGCGTCGCGGGCGCTGCCCGGCTGCGCGACTGCCTTTTCGAGCAGGGTCTTGACCGCCGCCAGCGCCTCGTCCTCGGACTTGCCGGCGTTGATCTGCGAGCCGTAGACGGCCATGATGTTCCAGCGCGCGGCGCCGGAGCTGAACGGGTTCGGGGTGACCACGTCGACGTCCTTGGTGAGGACGTCGTCGAAGGACTCGATCCCCTCCGGGTTGCCCTCGCGGACGGTGATCACGACGACCGAGTTCTGGGCGATGCCGTCGTAGGGCTGCTTGTTCCAGTCCTTGGCGACGATTTCGCCTTCTTCGACCAGCCGTTCCATGTCGCCGCCCTGGGCGAAGTGGACGACCGAGGCCGGCTGACCGGCGGCCACCGCGCGGCTCTGGTCGCCGGAGGCGCCGAAGGAGTTGCTGAAGCTGACGTCCGCGCCTTTCGAGCTTTCCTCGAAAGCGGGCTCGAGGGCTTCGGTGTAGACGGCTTCGGGGGTCGAGTAACCGACCACGTCGAGCTTGCCGCCTCCCGAGGAGCCGGAGTCCGAACCGGTGGTGTCGTCACCACCGCCACATCCAGCGGCGAAGACAGCGAGGAGCAGTACGAGAAGAGCGGCGGGGAGGCCGACCTTCACGCTGCGCCGCCGGGTAGTGCGAGCGTTCCGCATCTAACAGTTCCTTCCTATGTCGACTGACTTACTTTCTTGAGCAACTTACTGCTCAATGAGGCGGGCACAGTAGCACAAAGTCGACCGAGAAAGTCCAGAATCCTGATCTGGATTCCCGGGATTTGAGTCAACAATCCTTTTTCGGCATAGGATGCGCCGATGAGCGTCGAGGCCGTTCGCACGCCGGAGGAGCGCCTGGAGGGGTTGCCGGACTACCCGTTCGAGTCCCGCTATCGCGAGCTCGACGGGCTGCGGCTGGCGCACCTCGACGAGGGGGAGGGGAAGCCGGTCGTCTTCTTCCACGGCGAGCCGACCTGGTCTTTCCTCTGGCGCAAGGTGATTCCCCCGGTGCGGGACGCCGGCTACCGCTGCATCGCCCCGGACTACGCCGGCTTCGGCCGCTCCGACAAGCCCACCGACGTCGGCTGGTACACCTACGACCGCCACGTCGAGCTGATGGCGGCGCTGCTGGAGGAACTCGACCTGCGCGACGCGACCGCCGTCGTCCACGACTGGGGCGGGCCGATCGGGCTGCGGCTCGCGGTCGAGCACCCGGACCGGATCTCCCGGCTGGTGATCATGGAGACCGGGCCCTTCACCGGCCACCAGAAGATGAGCGAGACCTGGCTCGCCTTCCGCGAGTTCGTCCGCGAAAGCGACGAGGTGCCGGTCGGGATGCTGGTTCGCGGCGGCTGCAAGAACGACCCGGGCGACGAGGTGATCGCCGCCTACGAGGCCCCTTATATAGACGGCGCCTCGAAGGCCGGCACCCGCGCCTTCCCGCTGATCCTGCCGACCGAGCCCGACGCCCCCGGCGCCGCCGAGGGCAAAAGGGTCGCCGACGCGCTGCGCGAGGACGACCGGCCGACGCTGGTCCTCTGGGCGGACTCCGACCCGGTGCTGCCGTTCTCCGTCGGCGAGCGGGTCTCCAGCCAGCTCAACTTCCCGCCGCCGCGTCCGGTCGAGAACGCCGGCCACTTCCTCCAGGAGGACGCCGGTCCGGAGATCGGCGCGACTATCGCGGAGTGGCTGCGGGCCGGTTGATCAGGTCCATCATCTCCTCGTAGGAGCGCCCGAGCAGCAGCTGCACCCGCCGCGGCGGCCCATCGTCATCGAGCCAGGTCACGGTTCCGGGCCAGTAGGAGTTGGGCGGGCGGCCCGGGCTGTGGAAGGCCGAGGCGAAGACCCAGCTGCCGGTGTTGTGGAGGCGGCCGCCGCCGGCGAGGGGCCACCCGGGTTCGTCGGGCAGCGGTCCGCTGCGGTGGGTGTGGCCGGTGATCACGTCGACGTCGTCGACCCCGAGGCGCGCCGCCATCTCGACCCCGGCGTCGACCCCGCTGCGGAAGATCTCCTGCGGCGTCACCACCGGGCCGAAGTCTGACCGCAGCAGCGCGTTCAGGCCGCGGATCGCGAGCGGAAATCCAGCCCGCGCGGCGCGGGTGCCGAGCGTCAGCCGCCGCTCTTCGTCGGCCAGCACCTCCCAGGCCCGCTCGAAGGGCCCGTTGCGGCGCTTCTTCATCGTCATCACCTGGGCGAGGCCGAAGGCGAACCCGTACAGCGGGCGAAGGATCCGTTCGTAGTCGGCCGGCGTCGCGCGCGCGGGGAAGGGCTGCGAGAGGCGGGCCATCAGCGCCGCCGCCAGGCACTCCGCCCGGGGCAGCGAGAGGTGGACGTCCATGTAATGGCCGTGGGTCGCGTAGACGTCGTCCCGCAGCCACACCCCGGGGTAGGCGATCTGCAGCCGCGCCGGGCCGAGCCACTCGTCGAGCAGGGCGGCGGGGCCGGGGGAGGCGGGGCCGCGATGCTCCAGCCCGAGTGGCTCGTCGGCGATCGAGAGCCCGTCGAGCAGCGGCTCGGCGAGGCGGTGGTCGTGGTTGCCGGGGACGAGGATCGCCTCGGCATCGCCGATCGCCTCGCCCAGTTCCTCGAAGAACGGGCGGCTGCGGGCAAGCGAGGGCCCGACCGGGAGGCTGCGCAGCTCGACCACGTCGCCGAGCAGGACGACGCGGTCGGCGCCGGCGATCTCCTCGAGCAGCAGCCGCCGCACCGCCGGGTCCCGCAGCACGTCCTCGTCCGAGGCGACGCCGAGGTGCAGGTCGGAGACGATCGCCGTCCGCATCCGCACTTTCTACCCCACCCACGCCCGGCGTTCGTCCTTT
>DASTBO010000064.1:0-33235 GCA_035712025.1 Solirubrobacterales bacterium | reverse complement strand
AGACCGAGGCGGCTCCGGGGGCGGTGGCCACCGCCGAGCGGCCCGCGGAGGGCGGCAACGGTACCGGCTCGCGTGAGAACGGCGACACCGACGCGGCGGCCGCGGCCTCGGCCGAGCGGCGCGAGCGCAATGCCGAGCGGCGCGCCCGCCGCCAGGCACGACGGAAGCACGGGAGGAGGTAGAGGTGGCCCTGGTCGTCTTCTTCATGATGGGAATCGCCCTCTGGCACTTCACGGTCTTCCTGCCCGACCGGTTCTGGCAGGGGATCGTCGGGGCCTTCATCGGCGCCGTGCTCGGCTCGATCGTCTTCGGCTTGATCGTCCAGGAGGCGAGCGGCAAAGACCTCGGCGACACCGACCTCTCGACGGCGCTGATCGCGATCCCCGGGACGGCGATCGGCCTCGGGATCGTCTACCTCATCGGCATGCGCTCCGAAGAGCGCGCCGGCTGAGCAGAGCAGCGGTCTTTCCCGCACCTTCGGGCTCTCCGGGGCCGTGGTTCCGCCGCGACGCTTCCTAGCCTGGAAGCGTGCCGGGAATCGCCAGTGCCAGTCCATTTGCCGCGGAGCCGTATTCCTACGCGGAGGCGCACGCCCTCGCCAGCGAGCTCGGCCTCAGCGAGCCGGTGGCGGTCACCCTGGTTCGCCGGGGCTACCGGACGGCGGAGCAGGCGCGGGCGTTCCTGGCCGCCGACGAGACGCACTCGCCGTGGGACTTCGAGCCGATGCGCGGGGTGGTGGAGACGGTGCGGGCGGCGATCGAGGGCGGCCGGCGGATCACCGTCCACGGCGACTTCGACGTCGACGGGGTCTGCGCGACGGCGCTGACGGTCTCGACCCTGCGCGAGCTGGGGGCGGAGTGCGACTGGTTCATCCCCAGCCGGATCGAGGATGGCTACGGGCTCTCCGCGGAGAACGTGCGCCGGCTGGCGGAGCGCGGCACCGGCCTGCTGATCACGGTGGACTGCGGGATCGCTTCGGTGGGGGAGGTGGCGCTGGCGCGGGAGCTGGGGATGGAGGTCGTCGTCACCGATCACCACCAGCCGGCCGAGGAGCTGCCGGACTGCCCGATCCTGCATCCCCGGGTGAGCGGCTACCCGTTCGAGGCGCTGTGCGGGACGGCGGTGGCCTGGAAGCTGTGCTGCGCGTTGAGGGAGGGCGGGGAGTCCCCCTCCGGGAACATCTCGCTAGGGCTCGATGTTGAGTGCCCGGAGGAGGACTCCCCGCCCCCCCTTGCAGCCGACGATCTCGACCTGGTCGCGCTGGCGACGGTGGCCGATGTCGTGCCCTTGGTGGGGGAGAACCGTGCGCTGGTGAAGCAGGGGCTGGCGGAGATCAGGCGGGCCCAGCGGCCGGGGATCAGGGCTCTGCTCGAGGCTTCGAAATGCGACCCGGAGCGGCTCGACGAGGGGGATCTGTCCTTTCGCCTGGCGCCGCGGATCAACGCCGCCGGGCGGCTGTATCGCGCCGACGCGGGGGTGGAGCTGTTCCTGACCGAGGACTCGGAGCGCGCCGCGGCGATCGCCGACGAGTTGAGCCGCGCCAATTCCGAGCGGCGGGCGACCGAGCGCGAGGTCGACGCGGCCGCCGAGGCGGCCAGGCGGGAGCTGCCGGAGGGTCTGCGGGAAGCGCGCGGCTTCGCCGTCGCCGGCCAGGGCTGGCATCCGGGCGTCGTCGGGATCGTCGCTTCGCGCTTGGTCGAGCGGCATCTTCGTCCGGCGGTGGTCATCTCCCTGGACGAGTCAGGGAACGGGCGCGGCTCGGGGCGCAGCATCCCGGGCTTCGACCTGCTGGCCGCGCTGCAGGCCTGCGCGGAGCACTTGGAGGGCTTCGGCGGGCACAGGGCGGCAGCCGGGCTGCAGATCAAGGCCGAGAACGTGGAGGCGTTCCAGCGGGCCTTCGCCGCCCACGCCGACGAGGTGCTGAGCGAGGACGACCTGCGGCGAACCGAAAAGGTCGACGCGATCGTCGGCGGCGTCGGTCTCGGGCTGGACCTGGCCGAAGAGTTGCGGCAGCTGGCTCCCTTCGGGATGGGCAACCCCGGCGTCCGCCTGCTGGTGCCCTCGGCGCGGGTCAGCGACGTGCGCACGATGGGCGAGGGCAAGCACGCCCGCTTCAGCCTCCACAGCGGCGCCCACCGGGCGCTCGGCGTCGCCTTCGGCCGCGCCAGCCTCGGGGTCGAGGACGAGGACCTGCTCGACGCCAGCGTGCGGCTCGAGGTCAACCACTGGAACGGCTCGGTCGAGCCCCGCGTAGTCCTCCGCGAGCTCCACCCGCTCGAGGAGCCCGAGTCGGACGGTCCCGACGCAGCGGCCCCGCTTCTTCCTCACGCCTGCTCGAGCGACGAACCCGAATGGTGGTCCCGTTTCGAAGCCGAGCTCGGGACGGACCTCGATGCCGAGACCGCAAAAAGGCCCCCTGAGGGTGCTTTTTTGCGGTCTCGCGAAAGTGGGGTGGATGTCGGGCGGCGGCGGGTTGCCGGGGACGCTCCGGTGACGGTGGTGCTTGCGGAGCTGGTTTCGAGTGGGGCGGGGGTGCTGGCGGTTTGCGCCGACGCTTCGCGGCGGGGGGCGCTGGCGAACGGGGCCACCGGGCTTGCCCGCTTCAACGGCGGTGCGGCTTTGATCGCCTGCCATCGCTGCGGGGACGAGGAGATCGCTCGCCTGGCGGCTCGGGCGGACTCGGGGCTCGCGCTCACCGATTACGCGGCGCTGGAGCGGCAGCCGGAGCTGGCGGCGAGCTTCGAGCACGTCGTCCTGGTCGATCCGCCCCGCGGCGAGGCCGACGAGATGCGGGCCGCTCTGCCCTGCGGGCCCGGCGGCTTTCTGCACGTCTCCTGGACCGAGGCCGAGCTCGAGTTCGCCGGCCAGGCCCTGGCCGAGCAGTGGGCGACGCGGGAGGGGGTCGCGGCGACCTACCGGGCGTTGCGGCAGACGGGCGACGCGAAGGGCGGACGCCTGCGCGCGGCGTTGTCGGGAGCCGGCGGTCACCCCCTATGTCCGGAGGCGAGCGCCCGCCGCTTCCGCGTCCTGCGGGAGCTCGGGCTCCTGCAGGGATCGCCGGACGGCGGCGGCGGGATCGTACGGGTCGTATCCTCCGTGAGGACGGATTTGCAGCGCTCGGCTGCGTTCCGCGCCTACAGCGACAGACTTTCGGAGGCACAGCGATCGCTCGCAAGACCCAAACCGCGGTAGAGCACAAAGAGCTCCTCGCCGATCTCTTCGCCGTGATCGAGGAGTTCGACGCGGCTGCCACGGCACCGGGCAACGGCAACGGCGGCACCGCGGTCGCGGTCGCGACGATCGACCGGGCCAAGGTCGAGCGGGCCTTCGACTTCGCCCTCGAGCGGCACGCCGACCAGCTCCGCTACTCCGGCGACGAGTTCATCACCCACCCGGTCGGCGTCGCCCAGGTCTGCGCCGGGATGCGGCTCGACACCGAGACCCTCTGCGCGGCGCTGCTCCACGACACGGTCGAGGACACCACCGCCAGCCTGGAGGAGATCCGGGCCGAGTTCGGCGGCGAGATCGCCCTGCTCGTCGACGGCGTCACCAAGCTGACCGGGATCACCTTCGAGAGCCGCGACGAGCGGCAGGCGGAGAACTACCGGAAGATGATGGTGGCGATGGCCACCGACGTCAGGGTGATCCTGATCAAGCTGGCCGACCGGCTCCACAACATGCGCACGCTCGGCGCCCTGCCGAAGCAGAAACAGACGCGCAAGTCGCACGAGACGCTCGAGATCTACGCCCCGCTCGCCCACCGGCTGGGGATCCACGCGATCAAATGGGAGCTCGAGGATCTCGCCTTCGCCACCCTGCACCCGCGCAAGTACGCCGAAATCAAGCAGCTGGTCGCCCAGCAGCGCGACGAGCGCGAGAAGTACGTCTCCGAAGCGGGCGAGTTCCTCGCCTCAGAGCTGGAGGAGGTCGGGATCGAGGCGGAGATCTCGGGCCGGGCCAAGCACTTCTACTCGATCTACACGAAGATGGCGAAGAAGGGCCGTGAGTTCAACGAGATCTTCGACCTGACGGCGATGCGGGTGATCGTCCACTCGGTCAAAGACTGCTACGGCGCGATCGGCGTCATCCACTCGCTCTGGAAGCCGCTGCCCGGCCGCTTCAAGGACTTCGTAGCGATGCCGAAGGCCAACATGTACCAGGCGCTGCACACGACCGTGATCGGGCCGGAGGGCAAGCCCCTGGAGATCCAGATCAGAACCGAGGAGATGCACAAACTCGCCGAGTACGGGATCGCCGCCCACGTCGCCTACAAAGAGGGCACCGACGGCGACCCGCAACGGGAGAAGATGACCTGGCTGCGGCAGCTGGTCGAGGCCGAGGGCGAACAGGACCCGGCCGAGTTCCTCGAATCGCTCAAGGTCGACCTCTTCGAGGACGAGGTCTTCGTCTTCACCCCGAAGGGCGAAGTCAAGAACCTCTCCGCCGGCTCGACGCCGCTCGACTTCGCCTACGCGGTCCACACCGACGTCGGCCACAGCTGCGTCGGCGCCAAGGTCAACGGCAACATCGTGCCGCTGCACTACCAACTGCGCTCGGGAGACATCGTCGAGGTCCTGACCGCGAAGCAGAAGCGCGGGCCCTCGCTCGACTGGCTGAAACTGGTGCGGACCAGCCGCGCCCGCAACAAGATCCGCGCCTGGTTCAAAGAGGAGCGCCGCGACGACGCCGAGCGCGACGGCCGCGAGAAGCTCGAGGAGGCGCTGCGGACGCGCGGGATCCCGATGCAGAAGGTCTCCGGCTCGGCGCTGCTCGCCGACGTGATCCGCGAGATGGGCTTCCGCAAGGGAACCGACTTCTACATCGCGCTCGGCCAGGGCAAGGTGACCGCCAAGACCGCCGCCAACAAACTGATGCAGCGCCTCAAGGCCGGCGAGGGCGTCGAGGAGGAGGCCGCAGGGGCCCCGCTCGGTCGCGAGGACCGCGCCCGCCGCACCAAGGACGCCTCCAACTACGGGATCATCGTCAAGGGCGTCGAGAACGTGGCCGTGCGGCTGGCGAAGTGCTGCCGCCCGGTTCCCGGCGACGAGATCGCCGGCTACGTCTCGCTCGGCCGCGGGATCACGATCCACCGCACCGACTGCAAGAACGTGAAAGCGCTGAAACGGGCGCCGGAGCGCTTCGTCGAGGTGCGGTGGCAGGGCGAAAACGAGGCCTCCTACCGGGTCGAGCTGCAGATCGACGCCTACGACCGCACCCGCCTGCTCGAGGACCTCTCGCGAACCTTCTCGGAGGCCGGGATCAACATCATCGGCGCCTCCTGCATGACCAACCATCCGATGGTGAAGAACAAGTTCGTGGTCGAGGTCGGCGATACGGAGCAGCTGAAGCACTGCATCTCGCGACTTCGCAACGTCGACAGCGTGTTCGACGCGTATCGCGTTACGCCTGGGGGCTGAGGTAGGGAGGGGGATGTTGCTCGACGTTGCCGTGACTGGCCCCACCGGGGAGATTGGGAAGCCCCTGATGGCCGAGTTGGAGAGGAGGAGCGAGGTCGGGGGCGTTGTGGGGATGGCGCGTCGGGCATTCGATCCCGCCGCGGAGGGGTGGGAGAAGGTCTCTTATCGGCGCGGGGACATCCTCGATCGGGGGGCTTTGGCGGCGCTGTTCGACGGGGCGGACGTCGCGGTGCATCTCGCGTTTGCGATCTTCGGCGACCGGGAGGAGGCCCGGAAGATCAATCTCGAGGGGACCCGAAACGCCTTCGAGACGGCAATCAAAGCGGGGGTGAAGCGGCTCGTCTACGCGTCTTCGGTCGCCGCCTACGGGTTCCACCCGGAGAATCCGCAGCCGCTCACGGAGGCGGTTCCGGCCAGGGGCTCGGACAGCTTCTACTACTCCGCGCAGAAGGCCGAGCTTGAGGATCTGCTCGACGAGCTGCTGCCCGGGAGCGGGGTGGAGGCCTACGTCTTCCGGCCCTGCATCGTCGCCGGGCCGCGGGCGACGATGCTGATCGAGCAGACGGTCGACGCGGTCCGCGCCGGCGATCCGCTGCCCGCGATCCGCAGGGGGATCGAGAAGCTGCCGCTGCTGAGCCCGGTCCTGCCAGATCCGGGGGTCCCGATCCAGCTCGTCCACCATGACGACGTCGCCCGGGCGATGGCGGCGGCGATATGCGGCGACGGTCCGCCGGGCGTCTACAACCTCGCCGGTCCCGGCGAGATCCGGGTCCGCGACATCGCTTGTGAGCTCGGCTGGCGTTCGCTGCCGATCCCGCGCGCCGCGGTCGGCGTCGGGACCGCCCTGGCCCGCCGGCTCAGCTTCGCCTCGCCAAAGCTGGAGTGGGCGATCGCCGCCGACACGCCGGTGCCGATGGACACGGCGAAGGCGCGGCGCGAGCTTGGCTGGGCGCCCGCCCACGGCGCCGTCGAGACTCTGCGGGAAACCGTCGCCGCGGCTCGGGAGAAAGGCCTGCTCGCCTGACGAGCGGATTTTGTCACCCGCTTGCGCCGGGGTACGAGATTCGGGTAGATATATAAACCGGCCAGTTAGCCAAAGCCGTCGAGAGGGTAGGCGCTGTAGGTGAGCATGAAGATCGGAGGGCCGCGGGTGGCGCGCGAGGAGGACACCGGCATGAGGCAGGTCACCCTGCTCTTGAGCCGCTTGGCCGTCGAGGCATTGACGGGGGGCGACGCGGTGGCGATGCCGCCGGCTCGGTTGCGGGGGGCCTTGCGCTGGTACGTCGAGGACAGCGATTCGGACCGCCCCGCCTGGCCCTATCCCGGCTTCCTGCGCGGCAGCGAGACCAGGGGCGAGATCCAGGTCGAGGTCGAGGTGGAGCCGGACCTCTGGCGCTCGTTCGCAGCCGAGGCCGCGGCCCAAGGCGTCAGTCCGGCGCAGCTCGCCGAACACGCCGCGTTCTACTTCGCGGCCGAGATGGACACGGGCCGCGTTACCGAGCGGATCCTCGAGGACCTGCAGGCGGCAGAGGCCGAAACCGGCGGCGATTAGCTCCCCGGCGGCGGAGGCCGCCGAGGATCAGCTCCGCGGCGGGGCGCCGACGACCGGCGCGGCTCCGAGCTCGGTGAGGTTGACGCGCAGGGTCCGGCGCCCGCGGTGGTGGAGGCCGTGCACCGAGCTCTCGCTCTTGTCGAGCGTGTCGGCGATCTCGATCGGCGAGAGGCCGACGATGTGCCGCAGGACGAGCACCTCGCGCTGGTCCTCGGGCAGGTCTTCCAGCGCCTGCCTCAGCGCTCGCCCCCGATCGACCGCGGTCTGGGCCTGGCCGGTGTCCGCCAGACGCACTTCCTCGCTGGGGATCGCGCGCTTCGCCCGCAGGTGGTCGAGTGCCGCGTTCCGCGCCACCCGCAGGATCCAGGCGTCGAACGGCACCGCTCGCTCCTCGTACTTGTTGATCGCCGTCATCAGCTTGGCGAAGACGTTCTGGGTGATGTCTTCGGCCTCGTGGTGATCGCGTACCAGTCCGGTTATGTACCGGAGGACGTCATCCGCATAGCGGACGTAGAGGTAATGCAGGCCCTCGGGGTCTCCCTCCTTCGCGCGAGAGATCGCTTCGCGGGTCAGGTCGGTGGGTCCTGGGTCCGGAGACGGACCGACGGACGCGCTGCTCATTGCTGTTCTCCCTCATGCTCACCGCATGCACTGCTACCGGTTTTTCACTTGGCAAAAGAATTCCCTATTTAGGAGTTCGGCCGGAGCCGCTACTCCGCTTAGCGGGTGAATTTCGTAGGAAGCTGATCACCCATTTGGAAGATTGTCAATCGCAAACTTGCACTAGGTGGAGGGTTCAACTCACTTTTGCTCAGAACCAGCACAAATTTTCGGGGTAGTAGCCATATGTACGAGAGGCTGAAGATAGGAGGAAATACCGCGGTTCGCCAAAAGTTGACTGTGCGGGGTGAGTTCATTGGGTGGGAATGGTGAGCATCGAACTTGGAAAACTGGCGTGTAACGGTCTCGAAGGTCACTTCGGGACAGACCTGACGGTGGGTGCGCGCAAGGCACTGCTGCATTACGCGTACAAGCTGAAAGTGGGCCGCAGGCCGATCGCAGCGCCGCGATTTCTCAGGCCGACCTCCGAGGTGGAGGCGAAGTTCGACCTCACCCTCGACCGGGACACCGAGGCCCTGCTGGCCCAGGAGGCGCTCCGCCTGCGGATCACCACTACGAAGCTGGCGACCCACGCGGTGCTCGTCTACCTCGCCGAGCTCGACTTCCTCGGGATCGTGCCCCGACGGACCCCCTGAGGTCTCCGGTGCGTCAGTCCTGGCCGCGGGCCTGAGCCGGAAGCTCGGCCCCCCGGGCGGCTTCCAGCGCCTCTTCGACCGAGCGCACCGCGACCGGCCGGCCGCGATTCTGCAGCGACTCCTCCAGCGCCTCGAGGGCGAGGACGATCTCCAGTCCGAGGCGGGCGTTGGAGACGGGGGTCGAGCCCTCGCGGATCGCCGCGGCGAAGTCCCTCAGCTCCTGGGCCAGCGGCTCGGAGGCCGGTACCCGCGGCGCGACCATGTCGCCGGTGCGATAGGTGAGGCGGTACTCGCCGAAGTTCGCCGGCGGCTCGTCGAAGTCGAGGCCGCGGTCGTAGATCCGGACCGAGTCGTCGGCCGCGGTGTCCTCGTACTGGACCATCCGCTGGCTGCCGACGACGACCATCTGGCGCATCTTGCGCGGCGCCAGCCAGGAGAGCTGGACGTTGGCCTGGGTGCCGCCTTCGAAGCGGAGGGTGAGGAAGGCGGTCTCGTGGATGCCCTCCTGGAAGACGCTGCGACCGGTCGCCGAGACCTCGAGCAGGGGCCGATCCAGCCAGTGGAGCAGGATCGAGAGGTCGTGCGGGGCGAGGTCGAGGACGACGCCGTCGCGCTGATAGAGGCCGAGGTTCATGCGCGAGGAGGTGATGAAGTAGATCTCGCCCAGCTCGTCGGTCTGGATCAGGTCGCGGACGGCGTTGACCGAGGGGCTGTAGACGAAGGTGTGCCCCGGCATCATCACCTGGCCGAGCTCCTCGGCCAGCACGGTCAGCGCGGCGGCCTCCCCGGCGGTCCGCGCCAGGGGCTTCTCGACCAGCACGTGCTTGCCCGCCTCCAGCGCGCGGCGGACGAGGCTGTAGTGGGTGTGGGGCGGGGTGGCGATCGCCACCGCCTCGATCCGGGGGTCGGCGAGCGCGGCGTCGAGATCGGGCTCGATCCAGATTCCCGGATGGCGACGGCGGAAGTCTTCGGCGCGGCCCTCGTCCAGCTCGCAGAGCCCCATCAGGCGGAACTCCGGACTCTCGACGACGTTGCGGACGATGTTCGGGCCCCAGTAGCCGTAGCCGACGACGAGGGTCCCGATGGCTCCTGCTGGATTCACGCTGCTCCCTTTCGACTGAGGACGACCCAGGGGGTCTTTAGAAGGATCGATAGATCGAGGCCGATGGACCGGCGCTCCGCGTACTCGATGTCGAGCCGGACCATTTCCTCGTAGGTGCGTTCGCTGCGACCGCTGACCTGCCAGTAGCCGGTCAGCCCTGGCTTGACGGCGAACCGCGCCCGGTACCAGCTCGGGTACTCGCGGACCTCGTAGGGGATCGCGGGGCGCGGGCCGACCAGGGACATCTCGCCGCGGACGACGTTCAAGAGCTGGGGAAGCTCGTCCAGGCTCCAGCGCCTGATCCAGCGCCCCACCGGGGTGATCCGGTCGTCGACGGCAAGCTTGTAGAGGTTCTCGCGGCCGCCGTCGGGCGCCTCGTCCTCGCCCTTGATCAGGGCGGTGACGTATTCGCGGTGGCCGCGGGGGTCGGCGTCGACGCGCATGCTGCGGAACTTGAAGAGGGTGAACTCGCGTTCCTCGAGGCCGACCCGCCGCTGGCGGAAGAGGGCGGGCCCGCGGCTGTCGAGCTTGATCGCGAGGGCGACGCCGATCAGGACCGGACTGAGCAGGACGATCAGGATCGCGCCGACGAGGATGTCGAAGAAGCGCCGCACCGTGGCGGCGGTCCTCCCCTGACTGGGGATCCCGTCGGTCGATTCGCTGCGGGTGAGTCCGTGTGCCTCCATTCACTGGAGACAACGAGCCCGGGACGGGAACACTTGCGGACAAGTTTCTTCGAAGAACGCGAAAAGACTCGACCGCCTCGTGCGTTGTTTCCCCATGCCAGCCCGGATCGTCTCCGTAATCGGATCCCGCCCCGAGATAGTGCAGGCGGCGCCGCTCTCGCTCGCCTACTCGAGCTGCGTCGAGGAGGTGCTGGTCCACACCGGCCAGCACTACGACCCGGGGATGTCCGACCTGCAGATCGCCGACCTCCACCTTCCCCTGCCCGAGTTCAACCTCGGGGTCGGCTCGCTGCCGCCCACCGCGGCGGTGACCGTGGCGGAGGAGCGGATCGGCCGCGTGATCGCGAGTCGCGAGCCGGACGCGGTCCTGGTCCGCGGCGACACCCACGCGACGATCGCCGGAGCTCGGGCGGCGGTCGCGGCCGGCGTGCCGCTGATCCACGTCGAGGCGGGGCTGCGGAGCTACCGCAGCGACATGCCCGAGGAGGCCAACCGGATCGAGACCGACGAACTCTCCGACCTGCTTTTCGCTCCCTGCGAGCACGCCCGCGACGTCCTCGTCGAAGAGGGGGTGAAGGGCGTGGTCCACGTCACCGGCGACGTCCTCGCCGACGTCCTGATGGCGACCCGCTCGCGCCTGCCCGAGCGGCGCGAGCAGGGCGACTACGTCCTCGCCACCGCCCACCGCAACTACAACACCGACTCGGCCGCGCGGCTGGCGGCGGTGCTCGAGTGCCTCGGGTCCGCGGAATGCCGGGTGATCTTCCCGCTGCATCCGCGGACGCGGAAGAGCCTCGCGACCTGGAACCTCGAGGTTCCCGCCAACGTCGAGTTGCGAGACCCGGTGACCTACACCGAGATGCTGACCCTGGAGCGCGACGCCCTGGCGATCGCGACCGACTCCGGCGGGGTCCAGCGCGAGGCCTATGTCTGGGGGGTGCCGTGCATCACGATGCGCGAGGAGACCGAGTGGATCGAGACGGTCTCGACCGGCTGGAACACGCTGGTCGGCGTCGACGCCGGGAAGTTCCGCGACGCCCTCGCGAAGCCGCGGCCCAGCTCGCGGCCGCCGATCTTTGGCGACGGGCACGCGGCCGAGCGGATCGCCGGCCTCACCGTCTCCCATCTCGAGCGAACCATGGAGGGCTCCCTTGTCTGAGCAACTGCGAGTCGGGGTCGTCGGCTGCGGCCGGATGGGCGGCTTCCACGTCCGCAACTACGCGCAGATCGAGTGCGCGGACCTGGTCGCGGTCGCCGACCCCTCCGCCGAGGCGCGGAGCCGGGCGCTGGCCGGGGCCGGGGCCGAGGAGTTCTCGGACTGGCGCGAGATGCTCGAATCCGACGAGCTCGAGGCGGTCTCGATCGCCTGCCCCTCCGAGCACCACGCGGACGTCGCCATCGAGGCGCTCGCCGCCGGCCTCCACGTCCTGGTCGAGAAGCCGATCGCGACGACGCTCCCCGACGCGCTGCGGATGCGGGGCGCCGCGATCGAAGCCGACCGCAAGCTGATGGTCGGGCACGTCGAGCGCTTCAACCCCGCGGTCGAGAAGCTGCGCGAGCTGGTCGCCGACGGCCGCCTCGGCCGGGTCTACCGGGCCCACACGACCCGGGTCGGGCCGCTGCCGACGCGGATCCAGGACACCGGCGTGGCGATCGACCTCGCCACCCACGACCTCGACGTCATGCAGTACGTCCTCGACAGCACGATCCACGAGATCTACGCCGACGGCGGCCGCTTCCAGCACAGCTCGCAGGAGGACCTGCTGACCTGCCTGGCCCGCTTCGGCGGCGAGGGGGGCGAGACGCTCGGCCTGCTCGACGTCAACTGGCTGACCCCGGAGAAGAAGCGCGAGATCGCCCTGATCGGCGAGAACGGGCTGCTGCGGGCCAGCTACATCACCCAGGACGTCTGGTTCGTCGAGTCGACCACCGCGCCGCTGCAGTGGGACGGGCTCTCGGTCCTGCGCGGCGACGGCGAGGGCGCGGCGGTGCGCTTCTCGCTCGCCAAGGCGGAGCCGCTGCGGGCCGAGCTCGAAGCCTTCTGCCGCTGCGTCCTCGACGACACGCCCGAGCCGGTCGGCGCGCACGACGGGGTCAAAGCCCTCGCCGCCGCGCTTGCCGTGCGCGAGTCCGCCGCCGTGCGCCGCCCGGTCGAGCTGCTCGACATCCCCGCTCCCCGCCCTCTGGAGGTCCTCGCATGATCCGCTTCGTCATCCCGGCCTACAACGAGGCCGAGAACATCCCCCGCCTGCTCGCAGACCTGGCGCCGGTGGCCCGCGAGCTCGGGGCTCGGGTGATCATCGTCGACGACGGCTCGACCGACGGGACCGGCGAGGTGATCCGCGAACACGCCCAGGACATGCACCTGGCGGTGGTCACCCACACCGTCAACCGCGGCCTCGGGACCGCGATCAACACCGGCATCCGCTCGGCCCTGAAGGAGTCCTCCGACGAGGACGCGATCGTCACCCTCGAGGCCGACACCACCTCCGACCTCTCCGACCTGCCGCGGATGCTGGAGCTCTTCGAGGCGGGGAACGACGTCGTCCTCGCCTCGGTCTACGCGCCGGGCGGCAAGATCGTCGGCGTCGCCGGCTGGCGGCTGGCGGCGAGCAAATCGGTCTCCAACACCTTCCGCTACCTCGGCGGCCTGCGCGAGATGCACACCCTCTCCTCGCTTTACCGCGTCTACCGGGCGGGGACCCTGCGCAAGGCGGCCGACACCTACGGCTACCTGCTCGTCCGCGAGCCCGGCTTCGCCGCCAACGTCGAGCTGCTGCTGAAGCTCTACAACGCCGGCGCCACCGTGGCCGAGGTGCCCACGACCAACGACTGGACGACCCGCAAAGGCGAGTCGAAGATGCAGCTGAAGCCGACGGTGGTCGCCTACCTGCGGGTGATGGCCGCGCACCTGGTCGGTCGCATCCAGCCGCCGCCGGTCTCGCCGCTGGCCGAGGCGACTGCGCCGAAGGGGCTGCCCGAGCCGGCCGCCGCGACGGCGACCGAGACGGTCCCGGCAAGCGGGCCGGCTCCGGTGGCCCAGGGCTGATGGAGGGCACCTCGCCGCGCGTCGGCGTCGTCGGCGGCGGCGTCCTCGGCGTCTCGCTGGCTCTGCGCCTGGCTCAGCAGGGCGCCCGGGTGACGGTCGTCGAGCGCGGCCCGAATCTCGGCGGCCTCGCCGGCACCTTCGACTTCGGCGGCCACGAGGTCGACCGCTTCTACCACGTGATCACCCCCGCCGACCAGCGGATGATCGCGATGGCCGAGGAGGTCGGGCTCGGCGACCAGCTGCGCTTCACGCCGGTCGGCGCCGGCTTCTTCGCCAACGGCGAGATGCACGACTTCAACGGCGTCGGCGACCTGCTGCGCTTCGCGCCCCTCAGTCCGCCCGCGCGGCTGCGCCTTGGCCTCTTCGTCGCCCAGTGCCAGCTGCGCAGCTCATACGACAAGCTCGAGACGATCCCGCTCGAGACCTGGCTGCGGCGGATCTGCGGCAACCAGGTCTGGGAGCGGATCTGGAAGCCGCTGCTCGACACCCGCTTCGACGGCGACCCCTCGGGCCTGCCCGCCACCTACCTCTGGGCGCGGACCCGGCGGATGTCGGGCGCCCGCAGCGGCGGCGGCAAGGGCGGCGAGGAAATGGGCCACATCGTCGGCGGCCACCAGCGGCTGATCGACGCGATGGTGGCGCGGGCGCGGGAGCTAGGCGTCGAGGCCCGGACCGGAGCCCCGGTCACCGGCCTGGCCCTGGGCGAGGACGGCTCGGTCACCGGGGTCGAGCTGGAGGACGAGACGCTCGGGTTCGACCTGACGATCCCGACCCTGCAGCCGCCGGCGCTGCGCTTCCTGCTGCCCGAGCGCCACCAGCAGCTGCTGGCGCCCTACCCGCAGCGCTGGCTCGGCGTCGTCTGCCCGATCGTCAAGGTGCGGCGCCGGCTGCTGCCCTACTACGCGATCAACATCGTCGAGCCGACGCCGCTGACCAGCGCCGTGGAAACGACCCAGGTGCTCGGCACCGACCACACCGACGGTCTGCAGCTGGTCTACCTGCCGAAGTACTGCGATCCCGAGGCGCCGGAGCAGAGCGAGGACGACGAGTCCGTCTACCGGCGCTTCACCGACTACCTCGCCCGCCTCTCGCCCGGCTTCAGCCGCGACGACGTCGTCGATTGGACGGTCCAGCGGGCGAAGCTGGTCGAGCCGGTGCACCAGGTCCGCAGCGGCTCCGAGCCGCGGGTGGCACCGGTCTGGCCCGGCGTCCCGGGCCTCGCCCTCGCCTCCAACGCCCAGATCTACCCCTACCTGCTGAACGGCGACTCGGTGATGGGCTTTGCCGAAGGGGTGGCGGCGGAAGTCGCCGAGCGCCTCGGCCTACCCGGCCAGCCGCTCGAGGGGAGTGCGAGAAAAGGACTAGTCGGCGCGTTGAACTCCTAGAGAGTCGCCGCCGCCCCCGGTCCTGGCTCTCCCCGCAGCCATGTACCAGGTAGAAGCCTCCAAAGCACTCTTGAAGCCGCGCCTTTGGGCGCGGCGCTCGGCCCGCCTGCGGGTCCCCCGCAACGTGGTCATGCTCGGCATGGTCAGCCTGCTGACCGACGTCTCGGCGGAGATGGTCGCGACCGTGCTGCCGATGTACCTGGTCTTCTCGCTCGGGGCCAGCCCGCTCGTCTTCGGCGCGATCGACGGCACCTACCGCGGGGCCGCGGCGCTGGTCCAGGTGGTCAGCGGCTTCACCTCGGACCGCTGGCGTCGCCACAAGGAGGTCGCCGGGATCGGCTATGGCCTCTCGGCCCTCGGCAAGGTCGCGCTGGTCGCGGCCGGCAACACGGTCGGCGGAATCGGCGCGATCGTCGCCGTCGACCGGGTCGGCAAGGGGATCCGCACCGCTCCGCGCGACGCGCTGATCTCGCTCTCCAGCGGCAAGGACAAGCTCGCGACCTCGTTCGGCGTCCACCGGGCGATGGACAGCGTCGGGGCGATGCTGGGCCCGCTGATCGCCTTCGGCATCCTCTTCCTGGCGCCGGCCCGCTTCGACGCCGTCTTCGTCGTCAGCACTCTGTTCGCCGTCCTCGGGCTCGCGGTCCTCCTGCTCAACGTCGAAGGCAAGCCGCGCCGGGCGCCGCGCGAGGGCACGCCGCCGCGCTTGGGGGCCGCCCTCTCGCTGCTCAAGGACCGCAGCTTCGCGCCGCTGCTGATCGCCGCCGCCGGGCTCTCGGTCGCCAGCGTCTCCGACGCGATGATCTACGTCGGCCTGCAGCGGACGATCGACTTCGAGCCGGCGGTGTTCCCGCTGCTCTACGTGATGACGGCGATCTCCTTCATGGGCCTGGCGATCCCGGTCGGCCAGCTCGCCGACCGGGTCGGCAAGGTTCCGGTGCTGCTCGCCGGGCAGGCCCTGCTCTTCGTCGTCTACGCGGTGCTGCTGACGACCTCGGTCGGGATTCCCCTGCTGATCGTCTGCCTGGTCGCCCTCGGCGGCTACTTCGCCGCCACCGAAGGCGTCCTCACCGCCCTGGCGGGTGGGGTGCTGCCGGAGCGGCTGCAGGCCAGCGGGATCGGGATACTGATCACCGTGGTCAGCCTCGGTCGCCTGGTCTCGTCCGTCGCCTTCGGCGCGCTCTGGTTCGCGATCGGCCTCCACACCGCGGTCCTGATCTTCGCCGCGGCGCTGGCGCTGGCGATCGCCGTCGCGGCTCCGCTGCTCCTCCGGGCCCAGAGCGCGGCGCTGGATGGATAGCCGCGGCGGCAAGATCACGATCGCCCTGGTCGTCGCCTGCGTCCTCCTCGGCGGCGGCTACGTGGTCTACGCCGCCCTCGGGCCGGGGCAGACCAGCACCGACGCGAGCCCCAGCGCGGGGCGCGCCGCGCCGGCGGACACGGCGGTGATGGTTCGCGCGGTCGATCCCGCCAACCCGGCCCTCAACGGCGGCGTCTTCGTCGTCGTCGACGGCAAGGTGCGGCGGCGCTCGGAGGACCTGACCTGCGAGCGGGTCTACTACGCCGCCGGCCGCGGGATCTGCATGGGGGTCGCCTCCTCGGGGGTCGACTACACCGCCAGCGTCTTCGACGCCAAGCTCGAGCGTCGGCACTCGATCCGGCTCACCGGGCTGCCCTCCCGCGCCCGCGTCTCCGGCGACGGGCGCTACGGGGCGATGACCGTGTTCGTCAGCGGCGACGCCTACCTCTCCTCGCCGACCGCCTTCTCGACCCGCACCTACGTGCTGGACATGAAGAGCGGCGGGACGATCGGGCAGCTGGAGCAGTTCGAGGTCAGCAAGGACGGCGCCCCGTTCGACGCCGTCGACTTCAACTTCTGGGGGATCACCTTCGACCCGGCCGACTCCGACCGCTTCTACGCGACCCTCGGCACCGGCGACCACCACTACCTGGTCGAGGGCAGCGTCAGCGGCCGCGAGATGCGGGTGCTGCGCGACGGGGTCGAGTGCCCCTCGCTCTCGCCGGACGGGAAGCGGATCGCCTTCAAGAGCAGGATCGAGGGCAGCAGCCGCTGGCGGCTGCACGTGCTCGACCTGGCGACGCTCGAGGACCATCCGGTGGCGGAGGAACGCTCGATCGACGACCAGGCCGAGTGGCTCGACGCCGACACCCTGGTCTACTCGAACGGGGTCGACGTCTACGTCGTGCCGGCCGACGGCAGCGGCCAGCCGGGGCTGCTGGTCCGCGACGCCACCTCGCCGGTGGCGCTGAGGGGCTGAGGATGGGATCGACCAAACGCGGTCTGACGATGGTCGTCGTCGCGGTTGCGGCGCTGATCGCGATCGGGGCCTGGTGGGGATCGACAGGGCCCGGCGGCGGCGCCAACGGCGCCGCGGCGGCGACGGGCGGCGACCCCGAGTGCACGACCGTGCGCCACTCGCTCGCGGCGCTGCGGACCGCGGCGGCTGCGGCTGGGGCGGGCGACGTGGTCTGCCTCGCCGACGGCACCTACGGCGACCTCGTTCTCGACGGGGGCGGCTCGGCCCCGGCGCCGCTCACCGTCCGCGCCGAGCACCCCGGCAGGGCGATCCTCGCCGCCGCCGACCTCGGCCGCTCGAAGCTGACCCTGGCCCGTTTCGCGATCGCCGACGGCGTCACCGTCGAGCCCGGCACCGCCGGCGTCACGGTCGCCCACAACCGCGTCTCCGGCGGCTACCTCGGCGTCGACGCCGGGCCGACCACCACGACCACCGTCAACGACGTCGCGATCGTCGGCAACAAGTTCGTCGGGCCGTTCGGCGAGGACGCGATCAGGCTCAACCGCTATCACGACGCCAACGGAGACGGGGTCGGCGCCCTGGTCGCGAGCAACGAGTTCACCAACGTCCGGGAGAACGGCAACCACAGCGACTGCCTGCAGACGGTCTGGGTGGGGGACCACCTCGTCTTCCGCGGCAACTACCTGCACGACAACCGCTGCCAGGGCTTCTTCGTCAAGGACCAGCGGCGACCGGTGAAGCGGATCCTCGTCGAGGACAACCTGATCGTCCGCAACGAAGCGCCCTGCGCCGCCGGCGCCGAGGGGTGCGGGGCGCCGAGCGATCTGCAGATCTTCGGTCCCCACTCGGGGCTGACCATGCGCCGCAACACGATCTGGGGCAACGGGGCGATCGCCGCCTTCCAGGAATCGGACGGGACGCGGGCGAGGATCGAGAGGAACGTCGTCTACAAGTTCTGGACCTCGGCCGACCTCTCCGCCGCGCGGTTCCGGGACAACACCCGCTGCCAGCGGCAGTCCTCCGGCGGGGGGTCCTGGCCGGCGCGCGTCGTCGGGGAGGTCGTCTCCTGCTCGCCCCGGTTCCGGGCACCGCGCCTCGACGACTACCGGGTCGGGGGCGGCCGCGGGGTCACCTGGGCGCCCGGAGAACGTCACTTCGGTCCCTGAGCGGCCGCGCCAGGCCGATTTTCGGCCAGCCTTCAGGCGCAATTTGCGGGTTCTCAGGCGGTTCGGTCCTCGATAGATGCCATGTTTCGGGCTGCTGCACCGGGGGTATCGAACATGCGTCCATAGCTTGTGTCTCGGATTTTCAAGCAATGGACGCGAACCAGTCGGCGATCCGAGGAGCGGGAAGGAGACAACATGCGATCGGCAACGGTGCGCGGTATGTCCCCAGGCGCGATCGGGCTCGTCGTACTGCTCACCGCCATGCTCGCCGGCGGCGGCTTCTCCTTTGCCCGGTCCGGACACGGGTTGTCCGCTGCGATCTCCCTCTGCGAGCGCGGTGAGGCGGGGTTTCTGACCGCCGCCAGATGTCGGAAGGCCGTGTGGATGCAACCGGGGGTCCTCAACCGGCTGTCGGTCGCTCCGCACGGCCGCCGGCGTCACCGCGTCGAGGTCCCGGCACCGACCGCGCCTTCGGGGGCACCGGGATCGGCGCTCTCGCCCTTCCTGCCGACCGTTCCCGCCCGGCCGAACGTGCCGCCGCCTGGCGGGCCGACCGAGCCGGGGGAGCCGACCGAGCCCGAACCCGGAGGACCGACCGAGCCGGAAGCCCCCCTCGACACGGTGCCTCCCAACACGACGATCGTCAAGGGCCCGACGCCGACGACCACCGCCACCACCGCCAGCTTCGCCTTCACCGCCAGCGAGGCCGGGGCGGAATTCGACTGCCAGCTCGACGGCGAAGCGTGGACCGATTGCACCTCCTCGGCCTCCTACGGCTCCCTCGAGGTCGGCGAGCACCAGTTCTCGGTCCGCGCCACCGATGCCGCCGGCAACACCGACGCGACCCCGGCCACCCGGGCTTGGGAGGTCGCCGCGCCGCCGGAGCCGGAAGAACCGCCGGAGCCGGAAGAACCCGCGCCGGAAGAACCTGAGCCCGAAGAACCTGAGCCCGAAGAACCGCCGGAGCCCGAAGAACCGCCGGTCCCGCCGGTCGAACCCGAGGGCTGCGACCAGACGGTCAGCTCGGTCTCGGCGGCGCAGAGCGCGCTCGGCTCGGCCTCCCCGGGCACGGTCGTCTGCCTCGCCGACGGCACCTACGGAAGCCTTTCGCTCAGCGCCTCGAAGGCCGCCCCCGGGGTCACCTTGACCGCCGCCAACCCCGGCGGGGCGACGATCGGCGGCGCCTCGGTCTCCGGCTCGGGCTACACGATCTCGCGCTTCGTGATCGACGGGGGAGTGAGCATCTCCCGCAACGTCGACCGCACCGTGGTCGACCACAACCGCATCCTCTCCGGCGGGCACTACGGGGTCTTCGTCTGCACGGCCGAACCGCCGGACCAGTGCGAGGACACCGAGATCACCGGCAACCTCTTCGACGGTAAGATGAGCGAGGACCAGATCAGGGCGAACGTCTTCCACGACGGCGACGGCGACGGCATCGGGTTGCTGGTCGAAGGAAACGAGTTCCGCGGCAACACCGAGCGCGGCGGCCACAACGACGTCTTCCAGTCGGTCTGGGTCGGCGACCACCTGGTCTTCCGCAAAAACTACCTGCACGACTTCGGTGGCCAGGGATTCTTCGTCAAGGACCAGGGCCGGGCGATCGACGGCTTCGTCGCCAACAACAACCTGGTCGTCGACCAGGACCTCCCCTGCGAACCGGCCTCGCTGTGCAGCGGCTACCAGCTCTCGCCCTGGCAGGTGTTCGGGCCGCTCGCCAACGGCGAGATGAAGCACAACACGGTGGGGTGGGGGTCCGGGGGCGGCACCGCCGTCCTCACCGGCACCTACACGAACATCGAGTTCTCCGACAACGTCTTCAACCGCCTCAGCCTCACCGACAGCGGCGGCAGCGTGCCCTCGCTGACTGGATCCGACAACACCTACTGCAACTCCAGCGGCTGGGACGTGGCGCCTGGCTCCAGCCAGGACTGCGCTCCCGCCTTCCTCGATCCCGGTGCCGGCGACTACCGGCTCGCCAACGGGCGCGGGGTCGACTGGGTGCCCTCCGCGCAGCACTACGGCCCCTAGAACGATCCGTCCACTTTCGTTCTAGTACATCTGTCTGAGCCTCGCTCGGGCGCTATTGGAAAGGAATGCCAACCCGACCTAACGGGGGTGATTCGGCAACGAACTGGATTTCCCGAAAGGCGGTTTGGGATGAAGCGGTCGATCCTGGTCGGCGTCCTGGCGATTCTGATCCTGGGTGCCGTGGGCACCACCTGGGCGGTCGCGAAATCGGCGCTGCGCGAGCGCAAGGCGATCTCGCACAGCGCTCTGCGGATCAAATCTCGCGACATCACGCCGCCGAACACGACGATCACCCAAGGACCGGCGTCGAGCACGACCGCGACCACCGGCGGGTTCGCTTTCGCCTCCAGCGAGTCCAAGTCGACCTTCGCCTGCAGGCTGGACGATCGCCGCTGGGGTCGCTGCGCTTCGCCGAAGTCCTACTCCTCGCTGCCGCTCGGAACCCACCAGTTCGCAGTCCGCGCTACCGATGCCTACGGCAACACCGACCAGACGCCCGCCACGTACGCCTGGACCGTGACCGCGCCGGAGCCGGCCCCGGCGCCAGCTCCCGAACCGGCTCCTGAACCGGCTCCGGAACCGGCTCCGGAACCTGCTCCGGAACCGGCCCCCGAATCGCCCGCGGATACGGTCGCGCCCGAGACGACCATCTCCAGCGGGCCGGCGGCGAGCGGCACCGCCACCTCGGCCAGCTTCTCCTTCGGCTCGAGCGAGGCGGGCTCGACCTTCGCCTGCAAGCTCGACGGCGGCTCCTGGGCCGCCTGCGCCTCGCCCGCCTCCTACGACGCGCTCGGCGTCGGCTCCCACCAGTTCTCGGTCCGCGCCACCGACGCCGCCGGCAACACCGACGCGACGCCCGCCACTCGGGGCTGGCAGGTGACCGCGCCGCCGCCTCCTCCGCCGCCGCCGACCGAATCGGAGCCCTGCGACCAGACGGTCTCCTCGGTCTCGGCGGCGCAGAGCGCCCTCGGTTCGGCCTCCGTCGGCTCGGTGGTCTGCCTCGCCGACGGCAGCTACGGCAGCCTCAGCCTCTCGCTCAGGCGCCAGGCGCCCGGGGTGACGCTGCGGGCCAAGAACCCGGGTGGGGCCACCCTCGGCGGCGTCAGCGTCAGCGGCGGCGGGGTCGCGATCGAGGGCTTCGTCACCGGCTCGGCCAACGTCTCGTCCTCCGCCGACGGCGTCGCCTTCCGCCACAACTCGATCTCCGGCGGCGTCTACGTGATCGGCAACACCAGCTCCTACGCGAAGAACGTCGAGTTCAGCGACAACGTGATCCGGCCGAAGAGCGGCAGCGGCGAGAAGGACACCTTCATGGTCCAGCGCTTCGAAGCGCTGCGGATCGAAGGCAACGAAATCTGGGTCGCCGACGAGGACGGGGGCCACAACGACGGCCTGCAGACCGTCTGGGGCGGGCGCGGGTTGATCTTCCGCGGCAACTGGATTCGAGGCGGCGCCGGCTCGCAGGGCTTCTTCATCAAGGACGGCGAGGTCACCAACGTCACCTTCGAGGACAACCTCGTCGCCGGCCGGCCGAGCAAGGCGCCCTACGCTGGCTCGCCGCTGCAGTTCTTCGACGTCGTGCCGGACTCCTCGGATCCCTTCTACACCGGCTACGGGATCGTCATCCGCCACAACACGATCTGGTCGAATCCCAACATCGTCTACGCGCGCGAATGCCAGACCAAGGCGATCCTGGTCGAATTCAACGTGATGGACGGCTTCTCGGCCCCCGACGGCACCTCCTGCATCCTCAGCCAGCTGACCCAGGACTACAACGTCGTCACCGGCGGGACGATCGGCAAGCGCGGCGCCCACGACACCTCGGCGCCGCCGACCTTCGCCGACAGCTCCAACCAGGACTGGCAGCTGACCTCGGGCTCGGCCGGCAACTTCAGCGCCGGGCGCGCCGGGGTTACGTGGCGGCCTGCGGACCGGTCCTTCGGGCCCTGAGCAGCGGCCGCAGCAGCTTGCGGAGCAGGTCGACCTGGGTCGGCGCGATGAACGGCAGCAGCCCGAGGTAGAGGATCGTGCCCACCGCGCCGGCGATCAAGGCGCCGGCGAGGGTGCTGCCGACCGCGGCGCCGAGGATCGCCCCGAGGCCGTAGCAGGCGGCGGCGGAGAGCATGAAGCGCAGGGCGTCGCGAGTGATCTCCCGGGAGAGGTGGCCGGCGATTTCCGGGGCGCCCCTGGCGAGCATCACGGCGGCGAACAGCGCCGGGGCCACGAACGCCGCGCCGACCACGCCGAGCGAGCCGAAGAGGGCGCCGCCGGCGAGGGAGACGGCGATGTGCACCGCCAGCAGGGCGGGGGCGAGCAGGTTGGTCAGCCGGGCCCGGCCGAGGGCGAACATCGCCGGCAGCATCAGGTTGACGAGCAGCGCGGCGACGGTCCAGATCGAGAGCAGAGCGCCGAACTCCTGCAGGGTGTGGATGTCGTTCGGATGCAGGCTGGCGGAGAAGACGACGCCGACGATCGGGGCGCCGGCGGCGACGAAGCCGGCCAGCGCCGGAGCGCAGATCAGCATCGAGTAGCGGAAGCCCTGGGGAACGGTGTCGCCGAAGGCGCGGCGGGGGTCCTTTCGCGCCTCGCGGCTCATGTCGGCGATCCGCGACATGCCCAGCGCGAAGGCGGTGCCGGCGACCAGGTAGCTGGCGAAGAGGTAGGCGTAGGAGAGGACGGTGGCGTCGCCGGGGGCGAAGGAGGTGGTGAGGGAGAGGGTGATCAGGTAGAGCGCGTTGAAGGCCAGGTAGATGCTGGTCCGTCCGAGGATCAGCCCGGCGTCGGCCACCAGGCGCCGCAGGCGAAGCGGGCGGGCGGGCGCGGTCGCGGTCGCCCCGCGGCCGCTGCTCCGCAGCCCGGCCAGCATCAGGCTGCAGGTGACCACCGCCATCGCCAGCATCGAGTAGCCGAGCGAGAGCTCGCCGGCGCCGCCGGAGACGACCAGATAGACGACCAGGCCGGCGCCGGCGCCGGCGATGTAGGCGCCGGCGATCGTGTTGAAGCGGTCGCGAACCGCGAGCACGGTGGCGCCGCCGGCCGCCCAGAGCTGGAGGATCATCGCGCCGCCGAGGATCGGCAGCGCCTCCTGGGTGACGGCGCGGTCGGCCTCGCTGAGGCCCGGCGCGAGAAGCAGCGAGAGGGGATCCGCCAGCGGGATCGTCAGCAGCGCCACCGGAACCGCGATCAGGACCAGCGTGGCGGCGAACTCGCGCAGCGGCAGCGAGCGCTCGCGGTCGACCAGGAGCGGGGCCGAGGTGACCCGGATGCTCTGGCTGAAGACGCCGAAGACCGTGTAGAGGGCGAAGGCGACGAAGAAGCCGTCGGTGCGCCCGTCGATCCCGAAGGAGTGGAGGTAGAGGGCCGCCTGCACGCCCGAGGCGGCCGCCATCGAGAAGGTCGCAGCGGCCATCACCACCCCGGCCTTGGCGCGCGCTCCCTTGTTCGCGTCCTCGCTCATCTTCTATCCAACGTTCCGGGGGGGTCGGAACTTCCCATCAACTCGCGCCCGAGGAGATCGCCGCGCGGCCGGGCAGCGGCAGGCGGTCGGGGAGCAGGCGCCGCAGCAGCCCGGTGACGTCGGCCCAGACGGGCGGGAAGAGGGCCCGCAGGCTCAGCGCCTGGGCGCCGATCCCGGCCAGCCCGGCGACCAGCACGATCAGCGGCGCCGCCAGGTCGGCCTGCCGCAGCAGGTCGGCGAGCGGGAAGCCGACCGCGAGGACCAGGGCGCTGCCGGCCAGGGCCGGGGCGAGATCGGTGACCAGCCTGCCGATCGGCATGCCGAGCACGCTGCGGAAGAGGATCAGGTAGACGGCGGCGAGGATCGCGACGTGGATCGCGACGACGGCGATCGCGACGGCGATCAGGCCCGCGGGCGCGGTGAAGTAGACGGCGACGGCGTAGGCGACGAGGACGCAGCAGTTGAAGACCATCAGCGGTCGCGGCCGTCCCGCCGCCAGCATCACCTGGGGGTAGCCGGTGAGGATCGCGGCGATCATGCCCGCCACCGCGAGGATCTGGGCCGGCTCGACCGCGGCCCGCCAGGGGTCGCCGAAGACGAGCGGGACCAGCTCGGGGGCGGTGACGATCAGGATCGCCAGCAGCGGCGCGACCACCGCGCCGTGGATCCGGGTCGCCCGCTCGTGCAGCCGCTTCATCTCGCCGAGGTCGCTGGTCCGCGAGTAGATCGGGAAGGCGAGCCGCATCATGATCCCGCTCAGCTTGTCCTGGTACATCACCCCGAGCTGGAAGGCGCGCCAGTAGATCCCGACCTGGGCCGGGTTGAGGCGGGCGGCGAGGACCGCGTAGTCGACGTTGCTGATCGCCACGTAGACGACCCCGGCGGCCGAGGCGGGACCGCCGAAGCGGGCGATCTCGGACATCTCGCGACCGCGCCAGCGCGGTCGCCGCCGCGGGGTGACGGCGAGCAGGGCCAGCGAGGCGAGGCCGGAGGCGGCGACGCCGCCGAGGACGATCGCGTCGGCTCCCAGGCCGAGGGCGGCGAGCCCGACGGCGATGAAGGAGCCGAGGGCCAGGGAGCCGGCCTCGATCATGCTGATCAGCCGGAAGTCGAGCTTGCGGGAGAGGACGGCGCGGGAGACGGTGCCGAGGCCGGCGAGGACGAAGACGGGGGAGACCAGCTGGATCAGGTGGGCGATCTCGGGGCTGAAGATCGGCCCCGCGATCGGCGGCGCCAGCAGATAGGTGGCGAGGCTGAGCACCAGGCCCGCCAGCAGGCTGGTCAGGGTGGCGGCCTCGAAGTGGCCGTCGTGGACCAGCTTGCGCTGGACCAGGGCGCTGCCGAAGCCCTCGTAGGTGAGGATCACCGAGAGCGGCAGCAGGATCAGCGCGATCGCGGCGTTGCCGAAGTCGGCCGGGCTGACCAGGCGGGCGAGGGCGATCGCCGCCGCCAGCTGGAGGATCTCGGTGGTCGCCTTGGCGGCCGCGAACCAGCGCACGCCGGAGACGGCCGCCTGCTTGAGCTGGTCGCTGTCCAGCTCGGACCCTTCGTTCGCCTGATCGCTGCTCACCGAAGGACCAACGAACGGGGGCCGGGCCCGCTTGTGCGACGAAATCCGTCCGCGAGCAAGTTTTGTGCCCGTGGGGGCGTTCATCCCGTGGTGGAAGGAACGAAAAAGGACCTAAATGAAATGGAGCTGGCATGGAGATAGTCGGATTCGTCAGGACGCTGCTCCAGCGCAAGCTCGTGCTCGGCATCCTCCTGGCGCTCGCGACTCTCGCCGCTCTGATGACCGCCTTCAGGATCGGTCCCAGCGGGGTCGAAAGGCGATCGGTGGCGGTCGGCGCCGCGACCAGCCAGATCTTGGTCGACTCGGCGGAATCGACGCTCGTCGAGGGCGCGGGAACCGACCAGATCGCGGCCCTGGGCACCCGCGCCCGGGTCTACGCCCAGTACCTCTCGAGCCGTGACGCGGTCAACCAGATCGCGAAGGAAATCGGCGTTCCCCCGAGCTTGATCGTCGCCCACGGGCCCTTCAGCGAAGGCACCGGGATCCAGGACTACGACCAGCAGGGGGCGGAGTCCCGCGCCCGCGACCTGGTCGCCGAGGGCAAGGAATACCGGCTCGTCTTCGAGGCCCAGGAAGACGTTCCGATCATCACCGTCTACGCCACCGGACCGGCGACCGAGCAGGCGCTGGGGCTGGCCAAGGCCTCCTTCAACGTGCTCGAGCGCTACATCGGCGAACTCAAGGTGGAAGCGAGGAAGGCCGAAGCGATCGCGCCGCCGCCGAAGAACCCGGTCACCTCCTCGGTGCCGCTGGTCGAAAACATCGTCGTCCGTGAGCTCGGGGCGCCGGAGGGGGGCCTGGTCGGCGGCAGCGCCGACATGGTGCTGATGGTTCTCGCCTTCCTCGCCGTCTTCGGGATCGGCTGCATCGTCGTCGCCGCCGGCTCCGGGTTCATGCGCCACTGGCGGCTGGCGGGCGAGATGGAGCGGATCGGCGCCGAGGCAAACGACTGGCTCAAGGGCGCACCCGCGCCGGCGCCTCCCGAGCGCGAGCGGAAGCGGAAGCGCGAGGGCGGGCCGGCCAAGACGGGGTCGTGACCGCCGACGCCCAGGCGGCCGGGCCGGCGGTCGGGAGCCTCAGCGCTCGCCACCGACGGACCCTCAGGAGCCTGGTCGGCGACTGGCCGCGCACCACCCGGCCCCTGCCGTGGGCCCTGGCCGGGTTCATGGCGATGCTCTTCCTGGTGCCGTTCGACAGCATCGACCTCCCGGTCGGGCTGCCGCTGGAAGCCAAGCTCGACCGCCCCGTCCTGCTCCTGATCGTCGCCCTCTGGGTGCTCTCGCTGACGATCCTCGACGGCGCCCAGCGGGTCCGCTTCACGCCGATCCACTACGCCTTCGTCGGCTTCGTCCTGATCGCGATCCTCAGCCTCGTCTACAACGCCGAGACGACCGTGCGGCTGGGGGAGCTGGAACTCGGGGTGCGCAAGCTGGCGCTGTTGATCTCCTACCTGACGCTCTTCGTCGTCGTCGCCTCCGGGGTCCGGCCCGGAGAGGTGCGCGCCTTCATGACCTTCATGTGCGGGCTGGCGGTGGTGATGGCCCTGGCGGTGATCTGGGAGTACCGCTCGGAAATCAACGTCTTCTACACCTACCTGGGAAAGGTCCTCCCGATCTCCTCGCCGGGGGAGCTCGGCAACTCCGACTCGATCGGCCGCCGCTCGATCATCGGGCCGACGATCCACCCGCTGGCGCCGGCGATGATGATGGCCTGCACGATGCCCTTCGCGCTGATCTCGCTGTACGACAGCAAGGACCTGCGCCGCAAGGTCCTCTGGGCGGCGGCCGCCGGGATCATGTTCGCCGCCGCGCTCGCGACCCAGCGCAAAACCAGCATCGTCGCCCCGATCGCGGCGACCGCAGTCCTCGTCGCTTACCGGCCGCGGCTGCTGCGCCAGCTGATCCCGGGGGCGATCGGGGTCTTCTTCATCGCCCACCTCTTCACGCCCGGCGCACTCGGCGGCGTGGGCAACCAGCTGCTGCCGCAGAACATGTTCGGCGTCGCCAGCACCGTCGACCGCCAGAGCGACTACGCGGCGATCGAGCCCGACGTCATCAACCGGCCGCTGCTCGGCCGCGGCTACGAGACCTACGACCAGAAGAAGTACCGGATCCTCGACAACCAGTTCCTGACCACGATCATCGGCACCGGCGTGGTCGGCATCCTCTCCTACATCTCGATCTTCCTGGCGATCTTCCTGATCGCCCACCGGGTCGCCCGCAACGGCAAGGCGGACCGGGAAGGGCCGGCGTTGGCGATCGCCGCCGCCACCGTGGCGATGCTCGTCGGCAGCGGCCTGCTGGACATCCTGGCGCTGCCGCAGCTGCCGTACCTGATCTGCTTCTTCGCCGGCTTCGCCGCCGTCCTCTCGCGTGAGCTGGGCGCCGAAACGGTGGTCAGTCCCGCCCACCCGGTCAGGCGACCCCCGCTCGGCTCGGGACGGCCGGCCGCGGCGACGCGCTGAGCGGTGAGATGCCCGGATCGGAAGAGCGCGACGTCGTCTTCTCCTTCGCCTACGCGAGCTGGGGGACGGCGGTCGCGCGCGGCATGTGCTTCTCCGAAGACCGGATGGTCGAGACCCTGCTCGCCCATCCCGCCGTCCGTCGCCTGCTGGTCGCCGAGACGCCCCGCAGCCTGCCGCTGAAGCTGGCGCGGGACAGGCTGCGGCCGCCGCCCCGGTTCCCGGCCGGCGAGGACGCCTCGCTCTATGGCCCGACTCGCCTGCGCCGCCAGGACCCGCGCGGCGTGGGGGCGATCGAGCGCAGCTTCCGCCGCTGGGACGCCCAGCTGCGCCGGGTCGCCGGGCGCCGCGGCCTGGAGCGGCCGGCGCTGATCACGACCCATCCCCTGATCGCCGGCTTCGCGCCGGCGGAGTGGGCCTCCTCGGTCACCTTCTACGCCTACGACGACCTCGCCGAGTCGCAGCCGCTGCGGCGCCTCTGGCCGGCCTACCGCGAGGCCTACCGGCGGATCCGCGCGAGCGGCCGGGCGGTCGCCGCGGTTTCGCCGGCGATCCTCGAGGCGATCCAGCCCAGCGGGCAGAGCGCGGTCGTGCCCAACGGGGTCGACCCGGTCGAGTGGGAGGCGCCCGGCGCTCCGCCTACCTGGTTCGCCGAGCTCCCCGGCCCGCGGCTGCTCTACGTCGGCAGCCTCGAGTCGCGGGTCGACGTCGGCGCGATCGCCGCCGCCGCGGCGGCGATGCCGGACGCCTCCTTTGCCCTGGTCGGGCCGCTGCTCGAAGCGGCCCACTTCGAGCCGCTCCGGGGGTTGGCGAACGTGCGCTTCCTGCCGCCGGCGTCGCGGGCCGAGGTCGTCGCCCTGGTGGCCGCCGCCGACGCCTGCCTGATCCCGCACGTCGACACCCCGCTGACCCGGGCGATGAGCCCGCTGAAGCTCTACGAGTACCTCGCCGGCGGGGCGCCGGTGGCGGCGCTCGACCTGGCGCCGATCCGCGACGTCTCGCCCCGGGTGTTGATCCGCGACGAGCTGACCGAGGCGATCGGCGCGGCGCTGGCGCTGGGCCGCGCCTCGGAGGAGGAGCGGCTGACGTTCGCGCGGGCGAACTCCTGGCGCGAGCGCCAGGAGACGATCGTGCAGATGGCGCTGAAGGGCTGACCGCGAGCGGATCTACAACCGCCAGCGCCCTATTCGTCTGTTCCTTATCGGCGCCCAGCAACGAAAAGGAACAGACGAAAGGTGGGGGCTCAGGGGCGCTGGGGCCGGAGGCGGCGACGGGCGGGGGCGAGGCGGTCGCGGGTCTCGCCGGCGAGGCGTCGCATCAGCGGCCAGGGTCGGCGCGCGGGCGAGGCGACGGTCTCGGGGGAGACGGCGTCGGCGCGGCGCAGGCGCAGGTCTAGGGCGGCGCCTCCGGCGACCGCGAACGGCTCCCCGGCGGGGATGGCGCCGGTCGGGGTCTCGACCGTCTCGCCGTCCGCGTCCCAGGGCGGCTCGACCACGGCCTGCCGCGCCTCGGGCGGGACATCGAAAGCGATCCGGCGCGAGTAGGGCCGGAGTCGGAGCAGGTCGCCCTCGAGCCGCCAGCTCGCGTTTCCGGCGGCCAGCTCCTGCAGCGATCCCCAGCGGACCGCGCCCAGGCGGTTGACCGAGTCGCTGCGCTCGGCGAGGACGTCGAGCCCCTCGGCGAGGTCGTCGTGGTGCCCGTAGAGGATCAGCGGCTGGTCGAGGTAGGCGCGAAGGGCGAGCTCGGCGAGGGAGAAGTGGTCGGCGGCGAGGGGGTGGCGCAGCAGCACCGGCAGGCCGCTCGCGGTGACGTCGGCCGGGTCCCAGCCGGCGAGGGCACCCTCGCCGGCGGCGGTCAACCAGTGCAGCGGCGGCGGCGAGAGCCAGGGGAAGGGCCGGGTCATCGAGATCGCGGCGAAGCCGGTCCGGGCGAGGGCGCCGGCCATCGCCTCCGAGCACTCCTCGTGGGGCGGCACCATCACCCGCGAGACTTCCAGCCCGGCTCGCTGCTCGAAGGCGGCGATCCGGCGCAGCGACTGGGCGGCCAGCGCCAGCGCTTCGTCCTCCTCGCGGGCCCGGCCCAGCTCGGCGCCGAAGTGGTCGTTGCCGTGGACGCAGAGCGACAGCCGGGGGCTCTCGCGCAGGAGCCGGACGGCGCCGGGGTGGGCGACGCGGGCGTCGAGCGGAACCATCGCCAGGGAGAGGTGGTAGCGGTGCTCGGCGGCGTGGCGATCGAGCTGAGGCAGGGAGAGGAAGCCGTACGAGGGCCAGCGCAGGTTGGGGTCGTCGAGCAGGAAGGCGGCCCGCGGCGCCGCTGGCCGCCAGGCGGTCTCGGCGGTCAGCCCGCGCAGCAGCTCGAGCAGCGGCAGCAGGGCGAGCGAGCGCTCGCCGCCGAGCCGGGCGCGCAGGGGCTCGTCCTCGGCCAGCTCCTCCGGGATGACCGCGACGATGTCGAGCAGGTCCTCGCGAGTCCAGGCCGGCCCGTCGGGGAAGGAGGCGAGAAGGTCGGTGCCGCCGAGCGCCGCCAGGGGCTGCACCCCCCGCAGGTGCCGATCCGGCAGCGCCTGCCGGTGCAGGCGCTGGTCGATCTCCGGCGAGGAGGTGAAGTCGACGTCGATCTCCGGGCCCCGCTCCCTCTCCCCGACGAGCGCGGCGAGCGCGCGCAGGCCCCCGGCCGCGGCGGCGCGGGCCTCGGTTTCGCCGCCGAGCTCGATCAGCGCGTCGAGGCCCGCCGTCTCGCCGGCCTCGCGGGCCTCGAAGCGGACCTCGGGGAAGGCTTCGGAGAGGGCCCGGAAGAGCCTCGGCCTGCGCCTCAGCTCGGCGCCGGGATGGACGCCCACCAGCTGCACGCGGCTCACCGTAGCGCGTAGACGCGGAAGCCCTGCGAGGGATTGCCGCCGCCCGGAGCGGCGGCGAGGTCGCCGAAGGTCGCGACCAGGCGGCCCGAGCGCAGGTAGCGGCCGAGCAGCCGGTCGTAGCCGCTGCCGAAGCGGCCGGTCTCGAAGGCCGAGGTGTCGCGGTTGCTGACCAGCGCGTAGCGGACGCCCTCGCGCTCGAGGCGCGCGATCGCCGCGCGCTCGTCGGCCTCGGTGTCGAGCAGGCCGGGCAGGAACATGTTCTCGTAGAGCGCCTGGGGGCGGTCGGCGAGGAAGTAGACGCCGGCGTCGGCGGGCAGCGCGAGGATCGGCTCGCCGGGGGCGGTGCGGGCGCGGACGAAGTCGATCGCCTGCTGCTGGGCGGCGGCGCTGCGGCTGTCGGCGACGTAGTCGCCGGCGGCGGTGTGGACGACGGTGCCCTTGTCGGGATAGAGGGCCGCCGCGGCGTAGAGGGCGATGCCCGCGGCGACCGCGGCCAGCATCCCCATCGCCGCGGGCCGGGCGCCGGGCCAGCGGTCGCCGATCCGCTGGTGGAGGAGGCCGAGCAGCAGCACCGCCGGCGCCGCGTAGTAGGGCGCCGCGGAGGTCATCGTGAACATGTCGTAGGCCCGCGAGCAGAGCAGGACGGCGACCGCGACGAGCGCCAGGTCGAGCGGCCAGCGCCCGCTCAGCGGCGCCCCTTCGCGGCGCAGCAGCGCTCGCGCGACGAGGGCGGCGGCGAGCAGCGAGAGCAGCGGCAGACAGCTCATCCCCAGCAGCAGCTGCTTGCCCTCTTCCTGGACGGCGGCCTGGGCCTGGGGGAAGACGCCGCTGGCCTTCCAGGCCCCGAGCAGGGCGAGCGAGCCGAGGCAGGCGGCGGCCAGCGGCCAGAGCGCCCTGGCGCGGCCGACTCCGCGGGCGCCGTGGAGCCTGACCGCGCTTGCGGTCAGGCCGGCGAGCAGGGCGAGGTAGATCGCGCCCCGGGCGAGCGAGGAGGCGACGCTGGCGGCGTCGAAGGGAGTCCACTCGCGGTAGGCGTTGAAGCCGGCCGCACGGAGGAAGTCGATCGGCCAGAGGTTCTGCCAGAAGAGGCGGTCGGCGCCGACGCCGGCGGCGAGCGCGCCGAGCACCGCGACGGGAATCGCCAGCGCCGGGCCCGCGATCCAGGCCAGGGCCCGCAGGGCGGCGCGGAGGTCCTCTTCGCGCCAGATCCCGATCGCCCAGGCGAGACCGGCGACGGCGGCGGCGGCGGCGAACTCGACCCGGGTCAGGGCCGTCAACCCGATCGCCGTGCCGGCGAGCAGGAAGTGGCCGCGGGTCAGGGAGAGCAGCGCCAGGATCAGCAGCAGCAGACCGAAGGTCGCCGAGTTGGTGTGGGGGAGGACGAAGTTGAACTGGGTGCCGGAGAACCCGATCGCGACCAGCACCGCCGCCGAGAGGCCCGCCGCCAGGGGGCGCAGGAGCTGCCGGGCGAGGGCGTAGAAGGAGCCGGCGATCGCCACCGTGACCGTGAGGCCGAGCGCGTAGGCCGTCGCGAGGCTGGTGCCGAGCAGCTTGAAGGCCCCCGTCAGCGTGTAGACGCCGAGCGGGCCGTAGAAGTAGCGGGTCTCGTCGTAGGGGAGACGGCCGTGCACGGCCTGGGCGGCGGTCGTCAACTCGGCGCCGGCGTCGATCTCGGGCGTCCCCCACTTGCGCCAGCTGATCGCCGCCAGGACGACGATGAAGAGGCCGAGCCCGGCGAGGGCGAGGGCGTCGGCGGAGCGCGCCGCCGCCAGCAGGCGGGACGGCTGGGCGCTGCGGCTATCGCCGCGCAGGCGTTCGGGAGCGATCGCGTCGTTTGCGCTCACGGGGAATCAACGGATCGGCCCGCGACGCGCTTCCGAGCGAGATATTGCGCGATTCCTAGGGTTTGCCGGCTTCGTAGTGCGCCAGGATCGTCGACGAGGAGATCGCCGTGGTGTACAGCGCGACCTCGTCGACCGAGCCCTGCAGGTAGCGCTGGGCGAGGCTGGTCGAGGAGATCGGCCGGCCGATGCGCAGGTCCCTGCTGCTGTTCCAGGTCGGGTCTGAGGTGAAGCTGACGTTGGCGCGTTCGACGCCGTCGACGAAGACGCGGGCGCGGCTGCCGTCGTAGGTGCCGACGATGTGGTGCGTCGTGTTGGGCGCGACCGTGGTCGGGCTGACCGCCTGGCCGCGGGTGACCTGGCCGATGATGTTCTGGCGGGCGACGGCGAAGACCGGGCGGTTGCTGGAGTCGATCACCAGCGAGAAGCCGTTGTCGAAGTCGGCGCTGGAGTCGCTGACCAGGAAGTGGTAGCCACCCGATGATTTGGCCGCGCTGGTGCGGACCCAGGCCTCGGCCGAGAAGCTAGAGGGGGTGCCGAACGGGGTCGGCGACAGGTCGACGTACTGGCTGGTCCCGTTGAAGGAGCGGGCGAAGCTGTTGGTCTCGCCGCCGATCAGGGGGGCGACGGAGAGCGGGCTGCTGACGTAGCTGCCGTTGTTGTTGGCGCCGTTGGCGTCGGTCGCGGTCGTGCCCGAGGTCTCGTCGAGGCGCCAGAGGTCGCTGACCCCGGAGGTCCCCAGGACCGCCGTCCGGTAGGCGCTGTTGACCGTCAGCGAGCGCGTGGTCGTCGCGGTGCCGCCGCTGTTGTCGGTGACCCGCAGGCCGATGGTCAGCGTCCCGGTTGCGGTGAAGGGTTTGCTGGTGCTGGCCGTCGTCCCGGTGCTGGTCTCGTAGCTGCCGTTGCCGTCGAGGTCCCACTCGTATTTGGCGATCGTCCCGTCGGGGTCGCTGGAGCCGGAGCCGTTGAAGGTCACGGTCTGGCGGGTGTTGGCGGGGCTGGGACTGACGGTGAAGGACGCCGTCGGCAGGCGGTTGTTGACCGTCAGCGAGCGCGTGGTCGTCGCGGTGCCGCCGCTGTTGTCGGTGACCCTCAGGCCGACCGTGACCGTGCCGGCGGTGTTGTA
>DASTBO010000063.1:0-4392 GCA_035712025.1 Solirubrobacterales bacterium | reverse complement strand
CGGCCGCCGGCGCCCTTACCCCCGCGGCCGCCTTTGGTCCCGGCTCCGCCGGGGTAGGCCGGGCGCATGACGGCCGTCAGCGGGTAGCTCGGCGCGTTCCAGTCGGCGATGCCGACTTCGTTGGACCAGTTGCCCGAGATGAACTTGCCGCCGCCGACGTAGACGCCGATGTGTTCTCCGCTGTAGCCGAGCAGGTCCCCGGGGCGGGCGAGGGAGATCGAGCTGCCGATGTTCTTGCCGCCCGACCAGCCGTGTTCGTATTCGGGGGTGTAGGCCGAGTTGGCCGGGAGGGGCACGCCCTGGGCGATGAGCATCGCGCCGACGAACTCCGCACACCACGGGTCGAAGACGCCCTCGGTTTCCCCGACCCACTTGCGGTGCTTGGCCGAGCCCTCGCCGACGCCGAGGTTGTTGCGGGCCCAGTCGGCGGCACGGCCGGCAGTTCCCTTCGCGGATCCCCGCAGCATGGCGAGGCCTGGGCCGCCCCCGATCGTGGAGGTGCCCGACCAGTCGCGCAGGGGCCCGCTGATGGCGCCGCCGCGGCGTCGGGCGAGGATCCTCACCTTCCCGATGCTGTCCGTGGGGAAGCTCGCGGGATCCAGGCCGAGCTTCTTGACGCCGCCTTCGGTGACGTCGATCGCCCGGCCGGTGAAGCCAGAGGGGCCGAGGTCGATGATCGGCAGGTTTGCCGTGTGCCCGGCGATCGTCGTGCGCCCGTAGACCGGGTGGCCGCCCGCGGCCGCCGCCATCCAGGCCCGCGTCGTGTCGTTGTCCCAGCCGGCGTCGGTGCCGGGGTGCAGGTTCAGCGCCAACCCCGGCCGCGCCACGGGGACGCCGCTGGCGGTGGTCGTCGCGGGCCCGTTGAAGTAGGAGACGCGGCCCATCAGGACTTTGCCGTTCCAGGCCTTCGCGGCCACCGGCAGATTTGCCGGTCCCTTCGACCCCATCTTCCCCGAGCTGAAGCCGCTCTTGATCCAGTCGGAGACGTGGTCGATCACGTAGCCGCCGAGCTCGCCCATCCAGGCGGGCAGCTGCGGCGTCGGCAGCTTGTCGACGAAGAATCCCGCGCCCTTGCCTGCAAGCCCGCCGATCGCCCCGCCGACGCTCTTGGCCGCGCCCCAGATGTCGCCGCCGGTGAGGAAGCCGGGAACACCGAGATCCCGGCCGGCCTGCATCCAGTAGGCGATGTTGTTCTGGCGATACTGCGGGTTGGTCGCGATCACCCACTCGGGGTGTTGCGGGGCCTCCTCGCCGACGATCACCATCGGCCGGGTGACTGGGCCGCCCGTGTAGCGGTTCTGGGCTTTGGGTTTGCCGAGGCCGCCCGAGCTCGCGCCGGGGACGCTGTTTATGTTCCCGGCGCGTTCGGCGAAGGACTTCTCGCCGATCTCGATGTCGGGGATCCCGGGGATCAGGTTGATCACGTCGGCGATGTCTTCGACGAAGCCGACCACCGCGTCGCGGCCGGTGCGGAAGGCGTCCTTGATCCGGTCCCAGGCGCCGCCGAAGAGGTCGCCGATGGCGCCGGCGACGTTCTTCACCACGGTCGTCACCGGGGCCGCCAGCGTACGCATCACGCCAATCACCATCTTGACGCCGCCGCCGAAGATGTTTTGGACCCCGTCCCAGGCCTTCCCGAACTTCAGGGTCAGGATGCCGCTGATCACTTCGACGACGCCGCGGATCACCTGGATCTCGCCGGAGAAGACCTGGCCGAGGCCGCGCATGGTCTCGGCGATCGTGCCGAAGGCGTTCTTCACCTGGAAGAGGAAGACCGACTTGACCACGCGGCCGACCGCGTCGATCGGCGCCTTGAACTGGCTGTAGAAGCTCTTGGCGGCGCCGACCGGGCTGTCGGGCCCGGTGAAGGCCTCGCCCAGGAGCGAGACCTGCGTTTTGATTTCGCCGAAGGCATCGCTCGCCGCGTCGCCCAGCGGGGCGACCAGCTTGCGGAAGGTCTCCGAGTGCCTGTAGAGGAGGTACACGCCGGCGCCCGCGGCCGCGATCGCCGCGGCCGCGGCGAGCCAGGGCCCTGCCGCCGGCGCCGCGGCGAGGAGGCCGCCGCCGCCCGAGCCGAGGACCGAGGCGACCTCTGCCCCACCGAGCATCCCGGCCGGCGCGACCGTAGTCGCCGCCCGTCCGAGGCCGAGCTTCCCGAGCAGGCCGCTGCCCTTGCCTCTCAGCTTGCCGAGGAAGCCGCCGCCGCCCGGGCCCGAGGCCGCCGCCTGCTCGGCGATCGCCGCGCCGGTAGCGGCCTTCTGCAGCTTCCCGAACCAGTCGACCAGCTTGGAAACGCCCGTGATCGCCGCGGTGAACTTCAGAGCCTTGTTGACGGCGACGAAGCCCGAGAGCGTCACCAGCACGCCGCCGAGGCCCGGCACCTTCTCGATCAGGAGGTTGATGAAGCCGAGGACCTTGCTGACGCCGTCGACGAACTTCGTCAGCGGGCCCGAGCTGCCCGCGAGGTGGCCGAACAGCCGCGCCACCTGCACCAGGAGGCCGACCAGGTGGGGGCCAAAAGATCGCGTCGTCTTCTCGACGACTTCCTCGAGGACCGGCAGCAGATCGGTGCGCAGGGCCCTGGTCAGGGTCACGAAGCCCTCGCCGCCCGAGAGGCGGACGAACGACTTGACGACGTCGCGCACCAGGCGCCCCATTTCGAAGACGCCCGGGCGGGCTTCGGCGAAGTAGGCCTTGAGCGAGTTCCTCCCCTCGAGCGACTCCGCCCAGTCCTCGAAACGCTGGGCCGATTCGTCGAGGGAATCGAGGATGTCCCGGCCGAGCGGCGCAGCCGCCTTGCCGACCTGAAGGAAGCCGGCGCTGACCGACTGCAGGGTCGAGGCCACCCGCGCCATCGTCGAGCGGGTCTTGTCGAAGAAGTCCCCGAGCCGCCCCGACCGGCGGCCCGCCTCGGTGATCCCCTCCACCCAGCCGGTCAGCCGGACCGTGCTCTTGCCGAGCCAACCGAGGAACGGCTGCGCTGCGACCATGATGTGACGCAGGGCGCTGAAGAGGTTCATGCCCGAGCTCGCCATCCGGCCGATCAAGGTCGCGTTGCCCTCGGTGATCCGCGAGAAGTCGCGCCCGAAGCCCTTGCTGCCGATGAACTCGCCGGCCTTCTCGTTCGCCCTCGAGAGGACGCCCGTGGTCCCCCCGATCGCCGCCCTCAACCGCGGGAAGAGCGGAAGCGCGGATTTGATCCCGCGTTCGACGCCCGGCAGCAGCCCGTCGGCGGCCGTCTCGCGCAGCTCGTCCACCTTCGGCTTCAGCCCGAAGAGGAAGTGGGCGAAGCGCTGGGCGGAGGGCGGCAGTTTGTCGAGCGCGGTGGCGGCGGCGCTCGCGGTGGCGCGGAGGCCTTCGAGCGCTTCCTCCTCCGCCTCCTGGGCCTTCTTCAGTTCGCGGCGGGCGTCGGCCACCTGGCGCCGTGCCTCTTCGCGCTGCTGGCGCGCCTGCACGACCGCAGGGCTCTTGTCGACGCCGCGGCGCTGGCTCGCCGACCGTTCGCGGTCGGTGTCCTTCCGGTCCTGGCGGGCTTCCTTCAGCGCCTGCTTGGCTTCTTCGACCTGAAGTTCGAGGCCGGTCATTTCGTCGGGGCTGACCGAGCCGGGGTCCTTGCGGGCCGCCTGCAGCTCGCGGCGGGCTTCGCGGAGGCTCAGCACCGCCCGCTCCTCGCCGAAGGCTGCCTGGATCGCCGCGTTCTTCAGGTCCTCCAGCTCCTCCCGCGCCTCCTTGCGGGCTTCGGTCAGCGCGCGCTGGGCCTGCTCGGAGTTCCGCTGCGCGTCCTGCACCTGGCGCTCCGCCTGGCTGACCTGTTCGGCCGCGGCTTCCTGCGCTTTCGCGGACTCCTTGGCGGTTTCCCCGGCGGCGGCCTGCTGCTGGCTCATCTCGCCGAGCGCGTCGCCGATGCCCATCAAGGCGAGCTGGCCGACGCCGAGGGCCTGGGCGAAGGCGCCGAGCAGGGCCGGGTAGGCAACCAGGGCGCCCGTCAGCGGCGCCAGTGCGCCCGTGAGGGCCACCGCCGCGGCGCCCATTTGCCCGAGGCCTTGGGCGGCGTAGCCGGTGCCGGCGATCAGGGCCGGCCACTTGATCACGCTGACGATGTTCCGCATGGAGGTGAACCGGACGTTCACCGCCTGCAGCTGCTTGGCCAGCGAGACGTTGTCGTCCCGAACCCGGCGGGTCGAGCTCGAGAGTTTGAAGTTGCGGTCGTTGACGCGGTCGACCGCGGTCGCCTGCGCGGCCGCGGTCTTGTTGTAGCGCTCGGTCGCGGCGTCGACGCGGTTGATGGCCCGGACGGATTTCCCGGCCGCCTCGTCGACGCCGCGCTCCTCGCCTTCGAAGTAGAGACGGATCCGGCCGCGTTTAGCCATCGACCGCGCTCAGCTCCTCGGG
>DASTBO010000062.1:0-34800 GCA_035712025.1 Solirubrobacterales bacterium | reverse complement strand
CCGCCTGGTCTCCAACGACCAGTTCATCGGCAACGTCATCTTCAACAACATCGCCAACAACCAACCGTTCGCCGCGGCCCTGGCCCTGATCCCGATCGTGGTGATGATCGCCTACCTCCTGGTCGCCCGGCGCCTGGGTGCTTTCGAGCACGTCTAGGAGATGGCGCGATGAGGCTCTCCAGAAGATCCCAATGGCTGCTGCGGCTCGCAGTCGCGGTCGGCCTCGCCTTCATCTACATCCCCCTGATCGTGATCGGGATCTACGCCTTCAACTCGAGCAAGATCCTCGAGTGGCCGCCGCCGGGGTTCACCACCCACTGGTTCTCGCAGGCCTTCAAGGACGAGGCGGCGCGCGAGGCCTTCTTCACCTCGCTGAAAGCGGGCGTGGTCGCGGCGGCGATCGCCCTCGTGCTGGGAACGCTCGCCGCGCTCGCCGTCGCCCGCCACCGCTTCTTCGGCCGCGAGACGATCTCCTTCCTGGTGATCCTGCCGATCGCCCTACCGGGAATCGTCACCGGCGTCGCGATCTCGAACACCTTCACCCAGGTCCTCGACGTCCCGCTCAGCCTCTTCACCGTCATCGTCGGCCATGCCACCTTCTGCATCGTCGTCGTCTACAACAACGCCGTCGCCCGCCTGCGCCGCCTCTCCGGCTCCTTCGAGGAGGCCTCGGCCGACCTCGGCGCCCACGCCTGGCAGACCTTCCGCTACGTCACCCTCCCGGGGATGAAAAGCGCCCTGATCGCCGGCGGCCTGCTCGCCTTCGCCCTCTCCTTCGACGAGATCATCGTCACCAACTTCACCATCGGCGCCGGCGAACAGACCCTCCCGATCTGGATCTACTCCAACCTCTTCCGCCCCCACGAACTCCCGATCGTCAACGCCGTCGCCGTGATCGTGATCCTGATCTCGATCATCCCCGTCTACCTCGCCCACCGCCTCGGCGCCGAGGAGGGCGGCGCCACCGGAGGCCGCGCAGCCGGCGGCGGCGTAGAGACCGAGGCCACCGCCGTCCCCTAGCGCGCCAATCGCCTGTTCCTTTTTGTTGCCATCTGCCGAGAAGGAACAGACGAGCCCTGACGATCCGCAGCGCCTTCTTTCGTCTGTTCCTTTTCGTTGCCAGGGACGCCTAAGGAACAGACGAATCAGGGGGGCGGAGGAAGCGGGCGATCTCGGCGACGGTGCGATCGGGGTCGTCGCGGAGCTGCTCCCAGCCGATGCGGAGCAATCGGTAGCCGGCGCGGGCCAAGAGTCGATTACGTTCGGCGTCGCGCTTCTGCGCCATCGGGTTGTCGTGGAACCTGCCGCCATCGGTTTCCACTACCACCCGCTGCTCCCGCCAGAGGAAGTCGACCTCGAAGGTCCTCCCGGCAATCCGCAGCTTCTCGTTGGTCTCCGGGATCGGCAGGGAGTGGTGCGTGAGAAGCGGCAGAAGCCTCGCCTCCATCCGGCTTCGAAGTCGCATCCTCGGCGAGTAGCGACGCCACTCCTCGAGCATCAGGCTCAGCCTGCGGCTCCCACGCCGCCGGCTTTCGTCGAGGATCGCGTCGATCGCCGAGACGTCGAGCACGCCGAGGACCGCGGCTTCCTCGATTACGCCGGCCAGTGCCTTGACCCCCACGATTCCGGCCAGGTCGACGATCGTGCGGGCCGGAGTGGTGCACGGGATGCCATGCCGCTCGCTCGCGTGCTCAGGCAGGGGCGCCGGAGGAAAGCGGCGACGGATCCCCGGGATCTTGCGCCCCGCTTCGATTGGGGCGATGACTTCCACCTCTCCGGGTCTCGCCTGCCATAGGCCGAGCAGCCAGGCCGCCGATCCATGGGAAACGACGGTCCCATGGCCACAGGCCAACGTCGCCGCCATCAGACGTGCGGGAAGTTCCACCGACCGGCGCCCGACCGAGTACGTCGACCGGAACAACGGGTAGAGCCGCCCGGAGGCCGTGGCCTGAGCTATCGCCTCCTCGCTGAGGCCGACCGCCCTCAACTGCTCCCGCGAGATCACGCCCTGCTGCCGGGCTGCGATCTCACCCACCGCGAGCCAAAGCTCCCCTCGTCTGTTCCTTCTCGTTGCGATACATGGATAAGGAACAGGGGAGCGAAAGTCTCCCCCCTCTTAGTGGAAGGAGGTCTTGGGAATGCTTGGCGCTCGCCCTGCGACTGGCCGTTACAGCGGGATGTTGCCGTGCTTGCGCTTCGGCTGGTCGACGCGCTTGGTCTGCAGCATCCGCAGCGCCCGGATCAGCTTCGGGCGGGTCTGGCGGGGCTCGATGACGTCGTCGATGTAGCCGCGCTCCGCCGCCGAGTAGGGGTTGGCGAAGTGGGCTTTGTAGTCGTCGATCAGTTTCTGGCGACGCTCGTCGGGGGTCGGCGAGTTGGCGATGTCCTTGCGGTAGATGATGTTGACGGCGCCCTCGGGGCCCATCACCGCGACCTCCGCCGTCGGCCAGGCGACGTTGTAGTCGGCCAGCATGTGCTTGGAGTTCATGACGTCGTAGGCGCCGCCGTAGGCCTTGCGGGTGACGACGGTGAGCTTCGGCACCGTCGCCTCGGTGAAGGCGTAGAGCAGCTTGGCGCCGTGGCGGATGATCCCGTTCCACTCCTGGTCGGTGCCGGGAAGGAAGCCGGGGACATCGGTGAAGGTGAGGATCGGGATGTTGTAGCAATCGCAGGTGCGGACGAAGCGGGCCGCCTTCTCGGAGGCCTCGATGTCGAGCACGCCGGCGAGGAAGGCGGGCTGGTTGCCGACGATCCCGACCGGGAAGCCGTCGAGGCGGGAGAAGCCGCAGACGATGTTCTTCGCGAAGTGCTCGTGGACCTCGAAGAACTCCTCGTCGTCGACGACGCGGGCGATCACGTCGCGCATGTCGTAGGGCTTCTGCGGGTCGTCCGGGACCAGCGTGTCGAGCTCGACGTCTTCGCGCTCGGGGTCGTCCGAGGGCTCGAACCGCGGCGGCGCCTCGAGGTTGTTCGAGGGCAGGAAGCTCATCAGGTAGCGCACGTCCTCGAGGCAGCTCTCCTCGTCCTCGGAGGCGAAGTGGGCCACCCCCGACTTCGAGTTGTGGCTCATCGCGCCGCCGAGCTCCTCGAACTCGACTTCCTCGCCGGTCACCGTCTTGATCACTTCCGGGCCGGTGATGAACATGTGCGAGGTCTCCTTGACCATGAAGATGAAGTCGGTCATCGCCGGCGAGTAGACGGCGCCGCCGGCGCAGGGGCCCATGATCAGGCTGATCTGCGGGATCACGCCCGAGCACTGGACGTTGCGGACGAAGACGTCGCCGTAGGCGCCGAGCGAGACGACCCCCTCCTGGATCCGGGCGCCGCCGGAGTCGTTGATGCCGATCACCGGCGCCCCGACCTGGGCGGCCAGGTCCATGACCTTGCACATCTTCTCCGACATCACCTCGCCGAGGCTGCCGCCGAAGACGGTGAAGTCCTGGGAGAAGACGAAGACGGTGCGGCCGTCGATCGTCCCGTGGCCGGTGACGACGGCGTCGCCCCAGGGCCGGTTCTTCTGCATCTCGAAGTCGTAGGTGCGGTGGCGGACGAAGGTGTCGAGCTCCTCGAAGGAACCGGGGTCGAGCAGCTTCTCGATCCGCTCGCGGGCGGTCATCTTGCCCTTCGCGTGCTGCTTCTCGACAGCCGCCTCGGAGGCCGAGTTGATCGCCGCCTCACGCAGCTCGCGCAGGTAGGCGAGCTTCTCGTCGTGGGTTTCGGGGTTCCTCTCGCGCATCGGGCGCGGAAGTCTATTTACGCCGGGTTCTCGGTGCCCTGTCGGGTCCAGGCAGACGAAGGGCCCGCCGGAGCGGGCCCTTCGATTCCACGATGCGGTGTGAGAATTACAGTTCGGCGCAGACCGCGTAGGCCAGCAGGGTCCAGCTCCCGGCTTTGGTTTCCAGGTCGCGAGCCGAGGCGCTCCAGCCGATGCGCGCACCGGCGGCGTTGAATTCCGGCGCCGATTCGTTGGAGACGACGTCCTCGTTGACGCCGGTGACGCGGAACCCGCCGCCGATCGCTTCCTTGCCGGTGGGGCAGAGCGCGACCATCGTTTTGGCGGCGTTTTCCTGAGGACCGCTGGTCACCGTCACGTAGGTGACGTTCTTCAGCAGCTGTTTCCAGGTGGCGGTCGAGATCTTCGCCGAGGTGATCGCTTCGTTGTCGATCTTGCCGGTGCCGACCGATTCGGGGGCGAGCTTGGCTTCGGTCACGGCTTTCTTCGCCAGGGCGCCGCCGGTGACGGCTTCCTTGGCGATCTTCGAACCGGTCACGGCACCCGCCCCGAGGTCGGCGTTGACGACGCCGCCGTTCTTGATTTTCCCGGAGGTGACCGCCTGGCTCTTGAGTTTCGCGTTGGTCACGGCCTGCTTGGCGATGTTGACCGCCTTGACCTGGTTCGGCTTCAGCTTCACCGCTGCGTACGCGGTGCCGCCGAGGGCGATGAAGAGGGCCATGCAAGACAAGACGTTGGCAACCGTGAGGTGCCGCTTCAGGTTGGTCACTGGTGGACTCGCTTTCCGGGCCGGCCCCAGCCGACCTTCGTTGGGATGGGTTTCAAAAGGCCGTTGGCTCAGACAAACGGGCGCCGCTGTGGCTCCGCCAGGCGATCGAGGACTGCCTCGAGGTCGGCCTCCGCCAAGCCGGTCTCCTCGGAGGCACGGATCGCGACCCTGGTGCCGAAGCCCTTCTCGGCCATCGTCACCTCGACCCCGTCGACCTCCCGGATCAACTCGGTCAGCTCCGGCTCGGACTTCATCAGCGTCCTCGATACCTCAATCATCGGCACCCGCTTCCACCGACCAGGCGTCGTTCCTCCCCGAAGCGGGGAATGGGAGAGACCGTTCAGATGGCGATTGGCGGTTGACCTGGCCACAGCCGGGTTGACTCGCCAGTCGTGGGCTAGAAGAAGGCGCCGCCCTTGTATTCGCCGAAGACCTCGCGCATCGCGCCGCAGACCTCGCCGATCGAGGCGTTGGCCGCGAGCGCGGCGCGGATCGGGTGCAGGAGGTTGCCGTCGCCGCGGGCGACGTCGCGCAGGGACTCGAGCTTGGCCTCCACCTCGGCCTGGTCGCGGTTCTCCTTGAAGTTCTTGAGGCGCGCCAGCTGGCGCTGCTCGGCCTCGGGGTCGACCTTGAGGATGTCGACGTCGTCGACCTGGTCGGTGACGAACTTGTTGACGCCGACGATCACGTCCTGGCCGCTCTTGTAGCGCTCGTGGTAGGAGAGCGCCGACTCCTCGATCTCGCGCTGCATGAACTCCAGCGCCTCGACCGAGCCGCCCAGCTCTTCGACCTTGTCCATCAGCTCCCAGGCGCGGGCTTCGACCTCGTCGGTCAGCGACTCGACGAAGTAGGAGCCGGCGAAGGGATCGACGGTCTCGGCTGCGCCCGACTCGTAGGCGATCACCTGCTGGGTCCGCAGCGCGATCCGGGCCGAGCGCTCGGTCGGCAGCGCCAGCGCCTCGTCGAAGCCGTTGGTGTGCAGCGACTGGGTGCCGCCGCAGACGGCGGCGAAGCCCTGCAGGGCGACGCGGATGATGTTGACCTCGGGCTGCTGGGCCTGCAGCGTGACTCCGCCGGTCTGGGTGTGGAAGCGGATCTGCTGCGATTTCGGGTTCTCGGCCCCGAAGCGCTCGCCGACGATCTTCGCCCACATCCGCCGCACCGCCCGGAACTTGGCGATCTCCTGGAAGACGTTGTTGTGACCGTTGAAGAAGAAGGCCAGCCGCGGCGCGAACTCGTCGATCTTCAGCCCCCGCTCGAGCGCCGCTTCGACGTAGGCGATCGCGTTGGAGAGCGTGAAGGCGACCTCCTGCACGGCCGAGCAGCCCTTCTCGCGGATGTGGTAGCCGGAGATCGAGATCGTGTTCCATTTCGGCACGTTCTCGCTGCAGTACTCGAAGATGTCGGTGGTCAGCCGCATCGTCGGCTCCGCGGGGTAGATGTAGTTGCCGCGGGCCATGTACTCCTTCAGCACGTCGTTCTGGACCGTGCCGCGCAGCTTCTCGGAGGGGACCCCCTGCTCCTCGCCGACCAGCTCGTAGAGCAGCAGCAGGATCGCCGCCGGAGCGTTGATCGTCATCGAGGTGGAGACGCCGTCGAGCGGGATCTGGTCGAAGCAGATCCGCATGTCCTCGATCGTGTCGATCGGTACCCCGGTGCGGCCGACCTCGCCGTGGCAGAGCGGGTCGTCGGAGTCGCGGCCGAGCTGGGTCGGCAGGTCGAAGGCCATCGAGAGGCCGGTCGAGCCGTGCTCGATCAGGTAGCGGTAGCGCTCGTTGGTGTCCTCGGGCGAGGCGAAGCCGGCGTACTGGCGCATCGTCCAGAGCCGGTCGCGGTACATCCCCTCGTGGATGCCGCGGGTGAACGGCGGCTGCCCGGGCGCGCCGAGCCGCTCCTCGAGGCCGGGGCCGACATCCCCCTCGTCGTACAGGGGCTGGATCTCGATTCCCGAGTCGGTGAAGATGCGCTCGTCGTCGGGACCGACCACGGGCGCGATCGTGCGGTGGGCCTCCTGGGCGCCGGATCCGTCGCTGATCGCCATTGCGATGGAGGATATTGAGGTGGGCGCTCGGGGCGCTTTGTCACGCGGGAAGCCGCGCCGCGACCGGAACATCGCCGCCTTCGCGGGGTTGTAACCGACAGCGATGCGGGAATAACCTGTTCAGACGAGTCAACTCGCCGTAAGTCGCCTACAGGGACAGCAGGGGGCGGCAGCAACGGAGGAAAAATGACTGAAGCAACCCAGCCACGAATGGCTCGGGGGACGAAGCTGCCGCTGGCAGCTCTCGCGGCTGCGCTGTTCGCGCTGCTGGCGTTCGCTCCCTTCGCCTCCGCCACGGCCGATCCGGTCGCGAGCGGCAAGACCACCGTCACCCTCAACAAGGGTTGGACCAACTACCTGAAGACCTTCGGGATCAAGATCCAGAAGGTCGGCAACGCAAAGGTCAAGGGCGTCAAGGCCACCTTCAAGGTCACCGGCGGCAAGATGGACCCGACCAACGGCCTCGGAACCCTCACCCTCGGCGGCGGCCTGAAGTTCAAGGCCGGCAAGAAGAGCTCCAGCGTCAAGGCACTCGTCCTCGATACGGGCAAGAGCGTCCTCACCGCCAAGGTCTCCGGCAAGAAGGTCAAGTTCGCCAACCTCAAGGGCCTGAGCTACAGCCGCAACGGGTTCGGGGTCGACGTGAAGCTGAAGACGATGAAGCTGAATGGCGCCGCCGCCAAGCAGCTGAACAAGAAGCTCGGCTTCGCCAAGGGCAAGCCGAAGCCGTTCCTGGGCGGCAAGAACATCGGCAAGGCGAGCTCCGAAAGCCAGCCCGCCACCGTGGCGGTCATCCCCGGCGGCAACCTCATCTTCAACGGCAGCGCCGAGCTGCTGACGAAGCTGTCGAACGTGAAAGCCGAGGTGGAGCTGATCCCGCCGACGACCCGCACCGGGAACACGTTCACCTCGCCGATCATGGGCGGCAGCGTCTCGCCGCTGGGAACGGCCGGCACCGTGATGAGCGGCGGCGGCCTGAACCTGGTCCAGAATCTGCCGGTGCCCTCGTCGCCGTCGATCGAAACGACGATCACCCTCGGCGCCATGTACCTGGACCTCTCGGCAAGGACGGTGACCGTCGAAGTGGTCGCCAAATCGAACGCCGAAAGCGAAGGCAAAAAACCGCTCGACCTCGGCAACCTCGGGCGCAGCTCGATCGCCGACCTGACCGTGACCGGCGTCGCCGCCGACCCGGCGACCCGCACCGTCACCGTCAACTCGGCGGCGGTCCTGCAGCCGATCTCGGCCGAAGTCCTGCAGGGCTTCGTCAGCGTCTACAAGGGCTACGCCGAAGCCGGGACCTACGCGGCGGTGTTCAAAAAAGCCAAAGAAGAAGGCGCGACCGACGAACAGGCCGATGCCGCCGGCAAAGCCGCGGCCAAAGCGGCCGGCGAAGAGGTGGCGAAAAACAACATCTCGGCGGGCGAAGCCCTCGGGACCTTCTCCTTCACCGCCCAGACCCAGTAGCGAAAGCTCGCTGCATCGCGAGAGGGGGCGGCCTGCGGGCCGCCCCTTTTTCGTGAGCGGGCTGGCTAGTCGCCGGCGCCGACGAGGCGCTCGACGCCGCTCTGGTCGATCGTGCGGCGCAGGCCGTCGGCCAGCTCGATGGTCGGCTCCCAGCCGAGCAGGTCGCGAGCGCGGCCGATGTCGGGGCGGCGCTGCTTCGGGTCGTCGGTGGGCAGCGCCTCGTAGACGATCTCCGAGCGGGAGTCGGTCTGCTCGATCACGGCCTTCGCCAGCTCCAGCAGGGTGAACTCGTTCGGGTTGCCGATGTTGACCGGCGTGTGCACGTCGGACTCGGCGAGGCGGACGATGCCGTCGATCAGGTCATCGACGTAGCAGAAGCTGCGGGTCTGGCTGCCGTCGCCGAAGACGGTCAGCGGCCGGTCCTGCAGCGCCTGGCGCAGGAAGGTCGGGATCGCGCGGCCGTCGTGGGCGCGCATCCGCGGACCGTAGGTGTTGAAGATCCGGACGATCGCGGTGTCGACGCCCTGCTGGCGGTGGTAGGCCATCGTCAGCGCCTCCGCGTAGCGCTTCGCCTCGTCGTAGACCCCGCGCGGGCCGATCGGGTTGACGTGGCCCCAGTAGTCCTCCTTCTGGGGATGGACCTCCGGGTCGCCGTAGACCTCGCTGGTCGAGGCGATCAGGAAGCGAGCCCGCTTCCACTTGGCGACGCCGAGCATGTGGTGGGTGCCGTGGGAGCCGACTTTGAGCGTGTGCAGCGGCAGGCGCAGGTAGTCGATCGGGCTCGCCGGCGAGGCGAGGTGGTAGACGAAGTCGACGTCCTCGGAGATGTCGACGTAGTTGGTGATGTCGACGTGACGGAACTCGAACGCAGCGTCGCGGATGTGTTCGATGTTCTCCAGCGATCCGGTCTCGAGGTTGTCGATGCAGATCACCCGGTGGCCGTCGCCGAGCAGCCGCTCGCAGAGGTGGGACCCGAGGAAGCCGGCGCCGCCGGTGACTACGCAAGTGCTCATCGAGCGATCCTAGCGAGCCACAGGGGGGCTGGACGTTCCTCGCAATCGGTCTGCAATTTCCGACTCTTTGCACTCGGGCATCCGTCCAAGTGGGGGGAGAGATCGGCCTCGTTCGTACTTGACGTTGCCAGTGTCCGACACGGAGATCTGAAGCGGCAGGGAAATCGAGCGGTGGAGACTGTCAACGCGAAGGGGCCGAGCCCCAGCCCGGGAACGGCCGACGACGCCCTGCGCAAGCGGGTGGCGGCGGAGCTCTACGACCGCAACGAGGCGGCCCTGAGGCGGGTCGCGCGCCGCTTCTCCATCTGCGAGGACGACGCCGAAGACGCCCTCCAGCGCGCGCTCGAGATCCTCCTCCGCAAAGCGCCGACCCACGACCCGCGCGAGCTGATCAAGTGGACGCAGACGGTCGTCCGGCACGAGGCCCTGGCGATCCGGCGCGAGCGCGAGCGGACGCTCGCCGGTCCCGCCGCGGAAGCCTCCAAGCACGAGGCCGAGGATTGGGTGGCGCTCCTGCCCACCCCCGCCGACGGGCCGCCGGAGCGGGCCGAGCGGAGGGAGGCGGTGGCGCGGAGCCGCGAGGCGCTGCAGGCCCTGAAGCCACAGGAGCTGCGGGCGCTGACGCTGCTGGCCGAGGGCTACTCCTACGCCGAGATCGGCACGATCACCGGCTTCAGCCAGACCAAGGTCAACCGCTGCCTGGCCGAGGGACGAGAGCGCTTCCGCCGCCTGGTCGTCCGCGGCGAGGAAGGCGACCGCTGCACCGAGCTGCAGCCGCTGCTCTCCGCCTTCTGCGACGGCGAGGCGAAGCCCGAGGAGGTCGCCGAGCTGCGCGAGCACCTGCGCGCCTGCTCCCGCTGCCGGGCGACGCTGCGGGCCTACCGGGCGGCTCCCGCGGCGGCATCCGCGCTGGCGCCGGCCCTGCCCCTGCCCGGCTCGCTCTGGGAGCGGGCGCGGGACGCCCTCGCCGATCTCCTCGGGCGGTTTGGCGGCAGCGCCGGAGGGACGGCCCCGCAAGCGGCCGCCGGAGGCGGTGCCGGCGGCCTCGTCGCCATCGCGAAGGTCGCCATCGTCTGCGCCGGGGCGGCGGGTGGAGCGGCAGCCTGCGTCGCCGGGGGGTTCGTTCCCAACCCGCTCGAGGACGGGAATCGGCCCGACCAGCCCCGGGTCGAGCGGCAACTCTCGGAGGTCGCCGGTCCGACGACCCCGCAACCGCGGTCCGAACGAGCGCCCGAGCCCGAGGAGGAGCCGCGATCGGCGCCCAAGCCAACTCATACGACCGAACCCGAGCCCGAGGCCGAAAGCGAACCCGTCGTCGCCGAACCGGCGCCGGTGGAAAGCGCGCCCGAAGGGACCGAATACGTCCCGCCGGCGCCCGAACCCGTGGCCGAACCAGCCCCCGTCGCCAGCTCCGGCGGGGGCAGCCCGGCCGGGGAGTTCGGCCCATGACCGCCGTCCGCTCCTTCGCCGCCGCACTCGCTCTCCTGCTCTTGCTGCCCCTGCAGGCGTCGGCGGCCGAGACCTGGCAAGCCTCGCGCGAATTCCAGATCGACGCGGCTCAGATGCCGGGGCGCCCCGCGGGCGCCGTGGTGGCCAGGTACCGGTTGCTCGACCAGCTGGGGAAACCCGCCGGGCCGCTGGTCGAAAGGCCGATAGCCAACCTCTTCGACCGCTTCCAGGTGCCGTCGGCGCCGGGCGCCTACAAGCTCGAAGCCTGGACCGTCGACGACAGCGGAGCCGAGCTCTCCCGGGCCAGCGCCAGCCTTCGTTTCGACGACGTCCCACCCCCGGCCCCGGGCGCCGGCGCCCCGACGCGCTGGCTGCGAGGCGAGGAGGTGGCGCGGCTCGACCTCGCCGCCCCGACGGAAGCGTTGCCCCTCTCGGGGCTCCGCGGCTACGCGATCTCGCTCGACCGCGAGGACGGCGAGCACCCCTGCGCCGGCCCGCCGCTCTGCACCCCGGCGGAGACCGACGTCGCCGCGGCGCTCGCCGACGAGCCCGTCACCCTCGGGACCCTCCCCGAGGGCACCAACTTCGCCCGCGTCGTCGCCGTCTCCGGCGCCGGCGTCTCCTCGCCCGTGCGCAGCGCGACCTTCCGGGTCGACGGGACGGATCCCCGGCTCTCGGTCACCGGCATCCCAACCGGATGGAGCGACCGTCCGGTGAGCGTCCGCGCCCACGCCACCGACTTCCTCTCGGGAATGGCGGCCGCCGGCCCGACCGGACCGATCACCGCGCTCTCGGTCGACGGCGGCGCCCCGACGACGAGCGCCGGCGACGCGGCCGCCGCCTGGGTCAGCGGCAGCGGCGTCCACGCGATCGACGCCCTCGCCCGCGACGCGGCCGGCAACGTCGGTGGCGAGCTGGCGGGCTCGGGATCGGCCGCCACCGTGCGCATCGACGAAGACCCGCCGCACGTCGCGTTCGCCGCCAGCCAGGACCCGGTCGAGCCGGAGCGGATCGAGGCGCGGGTCGCCGACTCCCTCTCCGGCCCGAGCCCGACCAGCGGCTCGATCTCCCTCCGCCTCGCCGGGACCCGGGCCCGCTTCGAGGCGCTGCCGACCCGGGTCGCGGCCGGCCGGCTGGTCGCGCGCTGGGACTCCGACGCCTACCCGCCCGGCAAGTACGAGTTCCTCGCCACCGGCTTCGACGCCGCCGGCAACGCCGCCCTCGGAACCGACCGCGAGCGAGGTGGACGGATGGTCCTCGTCAACCCGCTGAAGACCCCGGTCTCGCTGCGGTCAAAGCTCTCCCGGGGTCGCCTCAGCGGGCGGCTGCGGCGGCTCGACGGGGGCGGCGTGGCAGGACAGCGCGTGCTCGTCGTCGAGACCTTCGCCGTCGGCGCCGCGCCCGAGCGCCGCACGACCTTCCTGGAGACCGACGCGAAGGGCGCCTTCTCGCTGCGGCTGCAGCCGGGCCCGAGCCGCGACGTGGTCGCCTCCTTCGCCGGCACCCCGACCCTGACCGGGAGCAGCGGCCCGAGCGCCTGCTTCGGCGTCCCGACGGGACTGCGCTTCCGCGCCTCCGCCGCGGCGGCAACCGTCGGCGGCAGGCCGGTGGTCTTCAGCGGCACCGTCGGCGCCCGCGGCGCCAGGGAGGCGGTGGGCGGCCTGCCGGTGGAGCTCCAGTTCCGCTATCCCGGCGCCGGCTGGCGGGGCTTCCGCACCGTCGAGGCGGACCGGCGCGGGCGCTTCCGCTACGCCTACCGGTTCAGCGACGACGACAGCCGCGGCGTCCGCTTTCGGTTCCGCGCCCACGTAAAAGGCCGCGAGGGCTGGCCGTATGAGCCAGGCACCTCGCGGCCTGAGACCGTCACCGGACGGTGACGGGATGACGCGGAGTCGCTAGCGCAGCGAAGCGAACTGGCCGCCGACGCTGCCGACCAGGTCCTGAGCGTTGCCGACGACGCCCTGGGCGCGGGAGGTCTGCTCCTCGACCGCCTTGCGGACGCGCTGCTCGACCTCGGTGCGGTTGCGCTTGATCGTGGTCTCGACCTCGCGGCGGCGATTGCGCGCCTCGCGCTCGACCTGGTTGCGGGTCTTGCGAGCCTCGGTGAGGGCCTTGCGGCGAGCGGTGCTGCCCCGTCGCTCGGTCCGTTTCAGCGATTTGCGCAGCGAGCTGCGGTAGCTCTTGATCTGGCGCTCGGCCTTGCTGCGGTCGGTCCAGGGCTCGACCAGCTCGCTGACCCGGTCGGAGACGCCGAGGACGGCGCCGACGGGGAGGTCGACGGCGGCCTCGACGACGGTCTGGACCTGGTTCTTCTCGGCGACGGCGGTCTTGGTCGCGGCGCGCTTCGAAGCTTTGGCGGTTCTGGCCGCCGACTTTTTCGCTTCGGTGGTCGCGCGTTTCGCCTGCGCTTTCGGTTTGCTGCCGTTGCTTTTGCTCTCAGCCATGGGAAGAAAACTCCTCTTCAGTCTTGATTTGGGGGCGGGGGAAGTGCCCGAGTGTAACGAACGTAGGTTCGTAGGAACACACGTTTGTAAACCGCCTGCGGAGGGGGGTTACGCGGCTTTCGCCAGCTGCGCGGCGCGGACGACGGCGAGGCCCGCCTCGCCGTTGGCTGCCGCCATCGGGTAACGCGCCTCGAGGTCGAGCATCGCCTCGGAGAGCTCGCCCGGGCCGAAGGCGACGGCGCCGCCGGCCTCGCGGACGATCAACTGCGCCGCTGCCGCGTCGACCGAACGGCAGGAGCGGAGGCTGAGCATCGCGTCGAACCGCCCGGCGCCGACATAGGCGGCGGAGATCGCGATCGCGCCGACGACCCGCAGGCGGAAGACCTTGCCGGCGAGCGATTCGAAGGCGGGCATCGCCCATTCCGGCTCGGCCGACTCGAGCCCGACGACCTCGAGCCGCTCCGCCTCTGCCGAGACCCGCAGCGACCTGCCGTCCAGCTCCGCCCCCTCCCCCCGGCGGGCGAGGAACCCCTCGTCGGCGCCGAAGTCGTGGACGAAGCCGAACTCGACGTCGGCCATCGAAGGACCGGAGGCGACGGCGATCGAGACCGCGAAGGAGGGCAGGGTGCGGCGGGCGTTGAGCGAGCCGTCGATCGGGTCGATCACCACCCGGTGCTCGCCGCCGGCGCCGAAGGTGACTTCGCCGCGCTCCTCGGAGACGGCGACGAAGGAGGCGCCGTCGGCGGCCAGCCGCTCCAGCTCGGCGAAGACGACGTCCTCGCATTCGCGGTCGATCACCAGGGTGCGGTCGCCGCCCTCGCCGATGCCCTCGTAGACGGTCCGCTCCTCGCTGGTCCGCGCCCGCTCGAAGATCGGCCGCTGGGCGGCGACGATGCGGCGGCAGATCGCCGGCCAGTCGGCGGAGAGGACGTCCATCGGCGGCATGCTAGATGGATCATCCGGCGCGCTAGCGTTGGGCGATGCGCGAGAGCCACCCAGCCACCGCCGATTCGCCGCGCGAGCGTGCGATCGCGCACGAGGCCGGGCCGCTGCTGATCGCCGGCCCTCCGGGGACCGGCAAGACCGAGCTTCTCGCCCGCCGCCTGGCCCGCCTCGCCGCCGCCGGGACCCGGCCCGAGAGCGTGCTGACGATCGCCTCCCGCCGGGCGACCGCCGGCCGCCTGCGCGAGCGCTGCGAGGCGCTGCTCGAGGGCTCCTTCGAGGAGCTCTGGATCGGCAGCTGGGACGCGATCGGCGAGCGCCTCCTGCGCGAGCACTCCGAGGAGGCGGGCCTCGAACCCTTCTTCGACGTGCTGGGCCGGGGGGAGCGGCTGGCGATGCTGCTCGACCGCCTCGACCGCCTGCCGCTGCGCCGGCACGAGATCCGCGGCAACCCGGCCGGGCTGCTGGCGCGGCTGCTGGCGCGGATCGATCGGCTGAAGGCCGAACGGGTCGGTCCCACCACCCTCTCCGAGCGGGCCCGGATCGAGGAGGCGGCGGTCAGCGACGAGGCGGGCCGCGAGGCGGTGCGGCGCGAGCTGGAGTTCGCCGAGCTCTACGCCACCCACGACCGCATCCTCTCCGAGTCGGGCAGCCTCGACCGCGGCGACGTCTTCCTCGCCCTCGACTGCCTGCTGGTCGAGCGGCCCGACGTCCGGCGGCGCGTCGCCGAGCGCTTCGGCCAGGTGATGGTCGACGAGCTGGAGGAGACGACGCCGGCGCAGCGGGCGGTGCTGGAGTCGCTCGCGGCCGAGGACCCGAACCAGGTGGTCGCCCTGGAGATCGACGCCGGCGAGAGCGGCGGCGCGGCCGAGGCCTGGTTCGACGAGGTCCATCCCGGGGGCGAGCGGATCCTGCTCGAGGAGCGCTTCCGCGACCCGCAGCTCGGCTTCTGGCGCTGCGCGAGCGAGCGGGCGCAGGCCCAGGCGGTGGCCCGCGCGGTCGAGCACCTGGTCGCCTCGGGGGCCGCCGCGGAAGAGATCTGCGTCCTGGTCGACGACCCGGCCAAGCGGGGCGGCGCCGTCGCGGCGGCGATGGAAGAGCGCGGCATCCCCTTCCACCTCTCCGGGCCGACGGCGCTCTTCCAGCGCCCCGAGGTGCGCGACGCGATCGCCTGGCTGCGGGTGCTCGCCGACCCCGACGACTCGGCCGCCGCGGCGCGGGCGCTGACCCGGCCGCCGGTCGAGCTGCGCCCGGGTGACCTGGCGCGGCTGACGACGATCGCCCGGCGCCGCAAGCAGGACATGGTCGCCGCCTGCGAGGCGGCCCTCGACAGCCCCCAGTTCCAGCCCGAGGCGCGGGAGCGGATCGGCACCTTCCTCAAGCTCTACGGCGCCGCCGCGTCGGTGATGGAGGAACGCCGGGCCGACGTCTTCGTGCGGCGGCTGATCGAGCAGGTGGGGCTGCGGCGCCAGCGCCTCTTCGCCGCCCAGCCGGAGGTGGCCGAGCGCCTGCTCGGGCTCTCCCGCCTGGCCGAGCTGGCGACCGCCTGGGCCCGCCGCGAACCGCACGGCTCGACCCGTGCCTTCGTCGCCTACCTGAGCGCGGTCGCCGAGGCCGGCGTCGAAGCCGAGGACGCCGAGCAGCCGCGGTCGCCGGGCGCGGTCAACGGCATGGCCGCCGGAGCGGTGAAGGGGCTCGGCTTCGACCACGTCTTCGTCCTCGGCCTCGAGGAGGAGGGCGAGTGGGAGCGGGTCGGGTGGCCCGCCCGCAGCGGCCTCGTCCTCTCGCGGCTCGAGCGCGGCGCCGGCGGCGAGGCGGCGCGGCCGTCCCGCTTCTACGAGCGGGCGCTGGCGGCGGCCGCCGACGGTACCGCGGAGGAGGAGCACGAGGAGGAGCTCTTCGGCCCCGCCGAGGGACTGCACGCGACCTACCGGACGCTGCGCGAGCAGGTGCTCGAGGCCTCCTGGCGGGCCGGGCGGGAGCTCTCGGAGCCGCGCCTCGACACCGCGATCGACGTCAACCGCGCGATCGCCCGCTACCTCGAGCTGCTGAAGCTGGCGGCGCTGGCGCAGCGGCCCGGGGACGAGCCGACGGCAGAGGCGATCGAGGCCGTCAACGGCCTCCTGCGGCAGGTGGCGAGTCCCGAGCAGCAGGCCGAGCTCGACGCCTCGGCGCTCGACGCCTACCTGCTCGACTCCGAGCGCGAGCGCGGCCGCCGGCTGGAGCTGGTCGCCGCCCGCGAGGAGCCCTCGCTGGCCGCCTTCCTGCCGCGCCGCGGCGACGGCATGCTCAGCCTCTCGGCCTCTGACCTCTCGCTCTATCTCACCTGCCCGCTGAAGTACAAGTTCGCCCGCGTCTTCGGGATCCCGCAGGAGCCGACGATCAACCAGCGCTTCGGGATCCTCTTCCACAACGTCCTCGAGCGCTTCCACAAAGAACCGCCGGAGAACCCCGAGGAAGGACTGCGGGTGCTGAACCGGCTGTTCGAGGCGGGCTGGCGGCGCACCGGGTTCGGCTCGACCGACGACGAGCTGCAGTTCCGCGACCGCGCCCGCGAGGCGCTGCGCCTCTACTGGGAACGCGAGCGGGAAGCGGAGGGGGAGCCGGAATGGCTGGAGCGGAAGTTCGACTTCAAGGTCGGCCCCCACCACGTCCGCGGCCGCGTCGACCGCGTCGACCGCCTGCCCGACGGCGATTACGAGCTGATCGACTACAAGACCGGCGAGCGGAAGTCGGAAGAGGACCTCGACGACGACCTGCAGCTGGCCCTCTACCGGATGGCGGCGCGCGAGGCCTGGGGGATCGAGGCCAGCACCGGCAGCTACTACTACGTGCTCGACGCCGAGAAGGTCCCGGCGCCGACCCGACCAGACGACGCCGAGCGCGTCGAGCGCACCGTCCTGCAGGTCGGCGAGGGCATCCTCTCCCAGGACTTCGAGCCCCGCCCCTCCCCCAGCGTCTGCAGCTGGTGCGACTACCGCCTGATCTGCCCGGCGGCCGAAGCCTGACCCGGCCTGCGGCTACCGCGGGTGTTCGACCTCGATCACCGGCGGCCCTTCGATGCCGTCGGGACCCTCGAAGACGAACTCCACCTGCTCGTACTCGATCGCTGGATCCTCGATCCGATACTCCGGCAGCTCGATCGGGGTGATCACCTCAGCGGCGCCGTCTTGCGGCTCGGTGACCCTGAGCTTCAGTTTGAGCAGGAACTGGACCACCGGCGGAAGTCCGTCGTCCTGCTCGAGGACGGCGGTCCAACCCCTGGTGGGCGCGACGACGGTGCCGCCGACGCGGAGGACACGCTCTGCCCCCGGCATGTGGTTGCAGACCGCGTAGAAGTCCTGGTAGCCGAGGCGGCCTTCCTGCTCAGACATGCGTTCCTCCCTTGGAGACGGTGAAGGGGTCACCGTAATTTCTCCCGAGCACTCGGGCAAGAACACCGCAGTTCGCGATATGCCTCCGAGGTTCAGCTCTTGTCGTCGCCGCGCTGGCGGAGGAAGCGCTGGAACTCGCGGGCGAGGGTGTCGGCGGAGGGGAGCTCGCCCTCCTCGTCGAGGAGGTCCGTCTGTTCGGCCTCGATCCGGGAGACGAGTTCCTCGATCTCCGGGTTGGCGGCGACGGCGCGGCCGATCTGCTCTTCGTAGTCGGTCGTCTCCTCTTCCAGCTCGGAGGCCTCGACGGCGATCCCGGTCAGGCCCTCGAGCCGGCGCAGCAGGGCGAGCGCCGCCTTCGGGTTGGGGACGGCGGCGACGTAATGCGGGACGGCCGCCCAGAGCGAGGCGGAGTCGATTCCGTTCTGGCGGCAGAGGTCGTGGACCACGCCGACGATGCCGGTCGGTCCCTCGTAGCTGGAGCGCTCGAGTTCCAGCTCCTCGACCAGCTCGGCGCTGGAGGCGAGGCCGGTGATCGGCACCGGCAGGGTGTGGGAGACCTCGGCGATCAGCGCCCCGAGGGTGATCACCATCTCGATCCCGAGAGCGTCGGCGACGGTGGCGATCGTCTCCGAGAAGGTGCGCCAGCGCAGGTTCGGCTCGGTCCCGTCGAGGAGGACGAGGTCGCGGTCGGCGCTGGGGACGCGGACGGCGAAGAAGCTGTTCTCCGGCCAGTCGACCCGACGGGTCTGTCCTTCGTCCATGCTGATCGTCGGCCGCGTCGACTGGAAGTCGAAGTAGTCCTCCGGATCGATGCTGGCGAGGGGCTCGGCCTCCAGAGCGCTGGCGATCGCGGTCAGCGCCGTCGAGGCCGACGCGGCGGCGTCATTCCAGCCGCGGAAGGCGCAGACCATCAGCGGCGAGCGCAGGTGCGGCAGGTCCCCTTCCCAGGTCAGCGAGTCCACGCTTTTGAGCGTAGACCATGCACCCGGGCCGACTGCCGTCAGGCGGAGCGGGCGCGACGGACGAGCTGGGCCGCCATGAACAGGGCCAGCGCGGCGAAGGAGAGCTGCAGGGCGCGTTCGGAGATCTGGTTGGCGAGGGCGACGCCGAGCAGGACCCCGAGCGGCGAGAGGGCGCCGACGATCAGCGCCTCGCGGACGCGGACGTTGCCGTAGCCGTTCTGCCGGTAGGCGCCGACGAGCGCGACGACGACGATCATCAGCAGCGAGGTCGACTCCGCCTCGACCTGGGTGAGGCCGATGAAGATCGTCAGCGCCGGGACGAAGAGGACGCCGCCGCCGACCCCGACGAGGCCCCCGGTCAGTCCGCCGAAGAGGCAGATGACGACGGCTGCCAGCTCGCTCATCGCGGGTCCTCGCTCACGAGAGGATCAGCTCCACCGCGATCCCCACCAGGAGCAGGGCGAAGAGGTAGGAGACGGCGCGCTGGGGGATCCGCTGCTGGATCGCGGTGCCGAGGACGACGCCGGCGATCGCCGGGATCGCCAGCAGCAGGCCGGTGCCGACGTGGACGTTGCCGTAGATCCCGCCCTGGGCGAGGGCGCCGAGCAGGCCGATGATCACGATCGCGGCGAGGCTGGTGCCGGTGGCGAGCCGCTCCCCGTAGCCGAACCAGAAGATCAGCAGGGGAACGACGATCGTGCCGCCGCCGACCCCGAAGAGGCCGCTGAAGGCGCCCGCCAGGGTGCCGATCGCCGCCAGCTTCCAGATCGCGTGGTCCGGCGTCGCGGCGTCGGCGGGCATCTCGCGATACTAAGGCCGTGCCCCACGACCCAGAGACGGGAGGCGTCGACTGGAAGGCGCGCCTGGAGCCGCTGCGCGCCGAGCCCGGGCGGGCGGCAGTCCTCACCGACGTCGACGGGACGCTGGCGCCGATCGTCGAGCGGGCCGAGGAAGCGGCGGTGCCGGCGGCGGCCCGCGAGGCGCTGGCGGCGCTGAGCGAGCGCTACGCCCTGGTCGGCTGCATCTCCGGCCGCCAGGCCGCCGAGGCGCGGCGGCTGGTCGGCCTCGACTCGCTCGCCTACGCCGGCAACCACGGGCTCGAGCTGCTGCTCCCGGGCGAGGCGGAGGTGCGGCCCGATCCCTCGATCGCCGGCCGCGAGGGCGACGCCGCGGAGTTCCTCGCCGCCGCGGGGGACGGGCGGCTGGACGCGGCCGGCCTGCGCCGCGAGGACAAGGGCCCGATCCAGGCGCTGCACTGGCGCGGGGCGGCGGACGAGGCGGCGGCGGAGAGCCGCGCCCGCGAGATCGCCAACGAGGCGGGCCGGGCGGGGCTGGAACCGCGCTGGGGCCGCAAGGTGCTGGAGCTGCGGCCCGCGGGGGGCGGCGGCAAGGACGGGGCGATCGCCTCGCTGCTCGCCGACGAGCGCCTCGACCGTGCCGCCTACGCCGGCGACGACCGCACCGACCTCGACGCCTTCCGGCGGCTGCGCGAGCTGCAGGAGGAGGGGCGGCTGAGCGCCGCGGTCTGCGTCGGCGTCGTCTCGGCCGAGGCGCCGGCGGAGCTGGCCGAGGAGTCGGACCTCACCGTCGCCGGCCTCGACGGCTGGCTGGCGATGCTCGAATGGCTGGCGGACTGAGGAGGCGAGATGCCCTACACCGACCTGCTCCGCGCCAGCGTCTTCGTCACCGCCGCCGAGGCGACCGCCCTCGGCGCGATCACGGCGCTGGCGGCAAATCGCGACGGCGACACCACGATCGCCCTCGTCGCCGCCGGCTGGTGGCTGGTCGCGCTCGCGATCGGGATGTACCTGAGCCGCCCGCAGCGGGCGGCCGACGACGTCCGCGACGCCCTCGCCCGCGCCCGGACCGCGACCTCGCTGCCGGACCAGAGCCCGGCCCGGATCGCCTTCACCCGCCTCTGGCCGATCGCCTTCACCGCCGTCGCCGCCGGCGTCCTCGGCATCTTCTTCCCCGGCGTCGCCGCCGTCGGCGCCGGCTACGCGCTGATCGTCTCCCTCGCCTGGCACACCCGCGAGGCCGCGGTGCTCGGCGTCGAGGCACGGGACGGGGTCAAGTTCTACGTCGTCCCCTCCCACCCGCTGCGGCCGATCGAGCTGGTGCGGGCCCCGGGCCTGCGCAGCGACCAACTCGGCGCCTTCTGATCGCGAGACCGCAAAAAAGCACCTCCGGGGTGCCTTTTTGCGGTCTCGGCGGCGGTCAGCGCTTGCGCAGCTTCTCGAAGTCCTTCCAGCCGCGGGTGTTGGCGACGTCGGCGGCGGTGAGCCAGGCGCGGCGGGCGGTGGCGACTGCGTAGGCCATGTTGTCGAGGGTGTCGACGCCGTGGGCGTCGGTGTTGAGGACGATCTTGACGCCGGCCTCGACCGCCAGGCGGGCGTGGCGGTCGGAGAGGTCGCGGCGGTTGGGGTTGCCGTTGATCTCGATCATCGTGCCGGCGCGGGCGGCGGCCTCGGCGACCGCCTCGACGTCGATCCCGTAGGGCTCGCGGCGGCCGATCAGGCGGCCGGTGAGGTGGCCGATGCAGTCGACGTCGGGGTTCTCGATCGCGGCGAGGACGCGCTCGGTCATCTGCTTTTCGGAGACGTTGAAGGAGGTGTGGACGGAGGCGACGACCCAGTCGAGGGCGGCGACGAGGTCGTCGGGGTAGTCGAGCGAGCCGTCGAGGCCGATGTTGATCTCCGAGCCGGCGAGCAGGCGGAAGCCCTTGTTGTCTTCGTCTTGGCCCTTGTTCCAGGCGCGCACCTCCTCGATCCGTTCCCAGAGGCGCTCGGCGGTGACGTGGTCGCCGAAGCCGTGGCTGGCCGAGTGGTCGGTGATCGCCAGGTACTCGTAGCCCCGGTCACGGGCGGCCTCGGCCATCTCCTCGAGGCTGTTGCGGCCGTCGGAGAGCGTCGTGTGGGAGTGGAGGTCGCCCTTGACGTCGGCGAGCTCGACGAGGTCGGGGAGCTTGTCCTCGCGCGCGGCCTTCAGCTCGCCGCGGCCCTCGCGCAGCTCCGGCTCGACGTAGGCGTAGCCGAGCCGCTCGTAGACCCGCGCCTCGGTCTCGCAGGTCTCGACGTCGCCGCTCTCGGTCTCGGTGATGCCGTGCTCGGAGACCGAGAGGCCGCGGGCGACGGCCTCTTCGCGCAGCTGGACGTTGTGGGCCTGGGAGCCGGTGACGTGCTGCAGCAGGTTGCCGAAGGCCGCGGGCGGGACGATTCGCAGGTCCACGGAGATGCCGTTGTGGGTCTGGGCGCGAACCCCGTTCGGCCCCGGCTTGCCGGCGGCGGCGACCAGCGGGTGGCCGGCGAGGTGCTCGGCCAGCGCCGCCGGCTCCTCGGCGGTCGCGATCAGGTCGATGTCCTTGCAGGTCTCGCCCCAGCGGCGGACCGAGCCGGCGACCTCGACCCGGTTGGCGGCCGGGTGCTCGCGGAGAGCCTCGGCCAGCTCCTCGGCGATCGGCTTCACCTTCGAGAGCAGCAGGCGGCCGGGGCCCTCCCCCGGCTCGCCGAGGCGCTCGAGCGAGGCGAGGATGTTCTCCTCGGCCTTCGGGCCGAGGCCTTTGACGTGGCGGACCTTTTCCCCCTCGGCGGCGGCCTTGAGGTCGTCCATCGAGGAGATCTCCAGCTCCTCGAAGAGGCGGCGGGCGGTTTTCGGGCCGACCCCGGGGACGCGCGTCACCTCGACCAGGGTCGGCGGGAACTTCGCCTTCAGCTTCACCGCCGCGGGGATCTCGCCGGTCTCCAGCAGGGCGCCGATCTTTTCGGCCAGCGTCTTGCCGACGCCGGGGACCTCGGTCGCCTCGCCCCGGCCGGCGAGCTCGGCGACCGAGACCGGGCTCTCGCGGATCGCCTTGGCGGCGGTGCTGTAGGCGAGGACGCGGTATTTGACCGCCCCGTCGAGCTCGTAGAGGATCCCCAGCTCTTCCAGGGCAGCGGCGATCTCGGCGTTCGTCATCCGCCAAGGAATACCATCGCCGGGCAGGTGGGTAGGGAGAGCGAACGCCTTTTCCGACCTTGACCAGGTAGTGGGTCAGTTTGAAATGACGCCCACGAAGCGCTGATCGCTCGGTAGGTTCGCCACGTCCCGACGAAAGAACGGCGGGGGCGCTGGTGGAACAGCCCCCCGCCTGGCACCGAAAGGCGGAACCTTCCGATGCATGCGAAGCCTACGCGGAGGCACTGGCCTGCCGACCGCATCCCTCTCCAGAGAGCCGTTATGGCGCTCGCCCTGGAGGTCTATCCCCACTGGAGAACGATCCCCGAACTGGCCCGTGAGATCGGCGCGCGCGGAGCGCTGACGCGGGCTGTATTGGACCTGATCGGGCGCGGGTTGCTGGAAAACCACGGCTCGGCTGTGAGGCCCACCAAACCCGTCGCTTTCCTCGAGCGACTGGAGCTGCCATGACGGTCGCAGAGGAACGGGGCGACAAAGCACTCCAGCGGGCGATCCTGACCTTCCTTCTGGCCGAGTGGCCCGCCCAGCACACCGGCTTCTCCCTGATCTGGATGGGGCTCGGAGATTTCGAGGAGCTGCGGGAGGCGCTCCGGACCCTCTACTTGGCCGAGCTGGTCTTCATCACCGAGGACGAAAGGGTGATGCCGACCGAAGCCGCTCGGCACTTCGACTGGCTCGAACTCTCGTGAGTCCCGCCCAACCCGCCGGTAGGCTCTGAGCGATGGCTAAGCAGTCAAAGAAGCCCGCCGATCTCAACCGCCTCGCCGCCGCCATAGTCGGTGAGGCGGTGGATGAGAACGCGCCCGCGCCCGACTCGCAGCAGGTGAAGGCAGGTAGGGCAGGAGGGCAAAAGGGGGGGAAGGTTCGCGCAGAACGCCTCACGCCTTCACAGCGCTCGGATGCGGCTCGGAAAGCCGCAAACGCCCGTTGGGGCCGGAAATAGCAGCATCGTTTCCTAGAGTCCCCACACTTCACAGAGTTGACGCCGCTGGCTCTGCTATTTGTATGGGCATGGCTGCGAACTCCCGCGAGACCTTAGAAAAGGCACTGGAAGCTCTGCGTAAGAATCCGGAGAGCCCGGAGGCCGCCATCGCCGATGTTGAGGGTCAAGCCCTGAGCCGCGAACGCGAAGCCTCCAAGCTCAATGCCCAAGCCAAAGCCCTGCGCGACATCGCCAACGGCATCCGGACCCTTTCTGGGCAGCCGCCCATTTCCACTGCCAAAGCGAACGGCCCCGACCTCAGTCGCCCCGAAGGCATGGAGGCCGTTCGCCGAATCATGAAGGAGGAGGGTGGGGTGTGGAACGCCCGCCAGCTCCTGGCCGAGATGAAAAAGCGTGGATGGGAGAGCAAGGAGTCCGACAACCCGATCCGTCCGACGGAAGCGGCGATTAGCCGCCTCTGGAGGGTCAAGAAAGAGATCGAGCGGGTTGGACGCGGCCAGTACCGCTATATCGGCGCTCCAGACCGAGAGGAGACGTCCCAACCGAATCTAGGTTTGATCGTGTCGGGACCTGCGCCATGACGATAAAGACCACGTCGAGCCGTCCTTTACTGGGTAGCCGAGCTGCGACGGAACGACGCTAAATAAGGAACCCGCCCCGACCGCAACCTGTCGAAAGTGAGCGGTCGAGGCGGGGGATTCGGCCCTAAAGCCTTTGATCAGGCTACCACGCCGGTAGGCGGTAGTTCCTGCCCAAATCCCCTGAGCCGCCTTACTGCGGTTACTTCGTGTTGCTCTTTTCCTAGAGCGCCAACCCACCTCTGGGTCTGTTTTTCCATCCGACCGCTTACGCATTATGGTCATTATGAACAGGCTCTCGACCGAGAAACGCGCGCAGATCATCGGTTGCCTCGTGGAGGGCAACAGCATCCGGGCGACCGTCCGGATGACGGGCGCGGCCAAGAACACCATCGTCAAGCTACTGGCCGATCTCGGCGAAGCCTGCGCCGAGTACCAGGATGGGGTCTTTCAGCAGCTCCCCTGCACGGTGGTCGAGGCCGACGAGATCTGGAGCTACTGCTACGCCAAGCAGAAAAACGTCCCGGAGCAGTTCAAGGGGACGCCCGGTTACGGCGACGTCTGGACCTTCACGGCGATCTGTGCCGATACGAAGCTCGCCCCGTCCTGGCTGGTCGGCGAGCGGACCAAATACGACGCGACCTACTTCCTTGAAGACCTGGCGAGCCGGATGGCCGGGCGCATCCAGCTGTCGACGGACGGCCACTCGATGTACGAATCGTCGGTCTACCAGGCGTTCCGAAACGATGTGGACTGGGCCGTCATCCAGAAGAACTACGCGGCCGACCCGAGCGGCAAATACAGCCCGCCGGTTTGCACCGGGACCAAGCGCCGACCGATGAAGGGCGACCCGGACCCCGACCGGATCTCAACCAGCTACGTGGAGCGCCAGAACCTGACCATGCGGATGGGGATGCGGCGCTTTACGCGGCTGACCAACGGCTTCAGCCGGAAAGTCGAGAACCTGGCCCATGCCGTCAGCCTCCACTTCATGCACTACAACTTCGCCCGTCCTCACGGGACGCTGAAGGAGCGCTACCCGCGTACGCCGGCAATGGCGGCGGGGGTCGCAGATCACATCTGGTCGCTAGAAGAGATCGCGGCGCTGCTCAACTAGCTAGATGGTCGTCAGAAAGTGAAGGGACCCGCCGGAGTGAGTGACCTTTTTGGGAAAGGTCTTCAGGCCGTACGAGGTCATGGCTGCGCCTTCCGGGCAGAAGATCTTGCGTCTCATTTCCTTCAGATAGCGCGTCTCCGTGTTCCCGAAATCATCGGGCTCGACAGCCTGCGCAATCGCAGATGCCGCAGTATCGGCAAGCTGAAGGAGTTCCACGTCCGCAGGCCTTCCGATTTGAAAAGGGTGGTCCCGGAATATCGACCAGTCGATGTTTACGTCATCGCGAGCTTCAAGTCGCTCTCGGTAGTCATGCAGCTTGTCGCCCTGGAAGCCCTTGACCTCAGCGAAGGTGATTTTTGCCGCCGTGCCCCCGCTGCGCTGGACGCACCAAGAAACGCGCTCGATCAGCATGCGCAGCACGTACAGGTACATCGGGTCGGCGTTGGTCAGCTCGGTCTCTCGGGAATCCCTCAGCGGCTCCTTGCAGAGGATGACGCTGGTCACGGCCCTAATCGGAAACTGCGCCACGGCCTGGGCCGCCCGAAGTCGCTGCGCGTGGGAGAACTTCAGGAAGTGGAGGGGCTGGCCGGCCTTTCTTCCAAGGTCGCTCCGCAACTGCTCAAGGTGCCGGCGGGCCAGGGCGTCCCGTTTGTCATTGACGATGACGGCTGCCACCACAAAGTGGCCCGAAGAACGCCGGGAGATACCGCGATCTCCCGACTCATCGATGTAGACCCGAAAAAGGATCTGGCCAGTTTACGAAGCCATCCGCAAGCGTTTCGGATGGACCAGGGCCGCCATGATCCGCCTATTTCAGCGGGTGCCACCCGGAGGGCAGCAAGCGGGAATCCCTACGACCATCCGACCTGGAATATACGGAGGCGGACGGACGGGCTCGTTGGGGGGGATAAAGGGGGGGTATCCGCAAGGACTTCGCTTCGCTTTGCCCCCAGACGCGCCGGGTGCTTCAAACTGACCCACTACCCTTGACCAGTGTCGCTATACTTTCTGAAGTATTGAGCTGAAGCGAAACTTCGACCGGGAGACCGAACCGTGACTGGCAAATTGACGGACGTAACCGACGCCACCTTCAAAGCCGACGTGCTCGATGCCGAGGGCCCTGTCCTCGTCGACTTCTGGGCGCCGTGGTGCGGTCCGTGCCGCGTCGTCCACCCGGTCCTGGAGGAGATCGACGCCGAGCGCGACGACCTCAAGATCGTCTCGATCAACGTCGACGAGAACCAGCAGACGGCGGCCAACTACGAAGTCCTCTCGATTCCGACGATGATCCTCTTCAAGGACGGCGCGATCGCGAAGAAAGTCGTCGGGGCGATGCCGAAGCGCCGCCTCGAGGCCGAGCTGGAGCCGGCGCTCGCCTAACCGGCGGCGCCTCCTCCCCATGCCGTTCGTTCACGTCCACTGGTACGAGGGCCGCTCCGACGAGCAGAAGGCGGAGATCGCCAAGCGGATCGAAGCGGCGCTCGTCGAGGTGGCGGGCGTCTCACCGGATCACTGCTGGGTGAAGTTCGACGACTCCTCGAAAGCCGACTTCATCATCGGCGAGAAGCCGCAGGATTAAGCGGCCAACCGGTCGCTGATCGTCACCGAGCGATCAGGAGCAGCCAGCGCTGCTTTCGCGGAGGCGACGAGGCAATCGACGTCGAGGTTGTAACGCTGGGCGGCGGCCTTAAAAGATGGAGGTTGTCGCTCGGATAGAGCAGCCCGATGTTCGCAACGCGACCTTCCCAGAAGGCGATAGTGCAGTGATCGGCACTAGTTCATCGCGGATGTAGCCAAGGTAGCGGGGGTTACAACGCTCATCAGCATCTACTTCACTGGATCGAGGACGATCGCGACCGCGTCGCCTGGAACCATCGGTTTCGACGCAGCTGACTCCTCGCGTGATGAGTGAATTCCAAGTCGAGGGCGCAGCGGACCACTTCCCTCCCCCCTCTAGGCGCGGGAAACGCCGATCTTGAGGTCGCGGCCGTCGATCTTGGCGGCGGCGCCGTCGGCGCCGTCGTAGCTGACGGAGGTGGCGAGGACCTCGGTGGCGAGGTAGCCCTCGTGGGCCTGGGCGGCGGCGAGGAGGTCGGGGTCGCCGGCGAGGGTCAGGTCGATGCGGTCGGTGATCTCGAGGCCGGCGGCTTTGCGGGCGTTCTGGACCGCGTGGACGATCTCGCGGGCCAGGCCCTCGCGGCGCAGCTCGTCGTCGAGCTCGAGCTGGAGGGCGACGGCGTGGCCGGCCTCGGCCTCGACCTCGTAGCCGTCGAGGGGCTGCAGGGCGAGGGTGACGTCGTCGGGGCCGAGGCTGTGGTCGGTGCCGTCGATCGCGATTCCGATCTCGCCCCCCTCGGCGAGGACGGCGGCGACGTGGGCGGCGTCGAGCGCCTCGACCGCGGCGGCGACCTGCGGCATCCTCTTGCCGAAGCGGGGACCGAGGGCGCGGTAGTTGGGCTTGGCGCTGTAGCTGACCAGCTCGGACTCGTCGCTGACGAAGTCGAGCTGCTTGACGTTCAGCTCGGAGGTGACGAGCGTGGCGCGGGCTTCGATCGCGGCGCGCTCGGCGTCGTTGGCGACGATCACGGCGCGGCGCAGCGGCTGGCGGACCTTGGCCTTGGCCTGAGCGCGGGCCGCGCGGCCGAGCTCGACGGTCAGCCGCACCGCCTCCATCCCCTGCTCGAGCTCGGGGTCGGCAAGCGTCTCGTCCAGCTGCGGGTACTCGCGGAGGTGGACCGACGGCTCGGCTTCGTCGCCGCCGAGGTTGCGGTGGATCTCGTCGGCGAGGAAGGGGACGAACGGCGCCAGCATCGCCACCGTCTCCAGCAGGCAGTGGCGCAGGGTGGCGAAGGCGGCCCGGTCGCCGTCCCAGAAGCGGCGGCGCGAGAGCCGCACGTACCAGTTGGAGAGCTCCTCGACGTACTCGGCGATCGCCCGCCCGGCGGCGGTGCAGTCGTAGGCGTCCATCCGCTCGCGCACCGTCGCCACCGTCGCCTGCAGCCGCGAGAGCGCCCAGCGGTCGAGGTCGGTCAGGTCGGTCAGGTCGTTCACCTGTTCCTTTTCGTTGTCATCCCCCGAAAAGGAACAGGACAACTCTTGCGGGGACAGGTTCTCGGCGTTCGCGTAGAGGACCCAGAAGGAGTAGGTGTTCCAGAGGGTGAGGAGGAACTGGCGGACCGACTCGCCGACGGTGTCGACGCTGAAGCGGTAGCCGGCCCAGGGCTGCTGGGCGGTCAGGTAGTACCAGCGGAAGGCGTCGGCGCCGTGGGCGTTCAGGACGTCCCAGGGGTCGACGACGTTGCCGCGGCTCTTCGACATCTTCTGCCCCTCGGGGTCGAGGATCAGGCCGAGGCAGACGCAGTTGCGGTAGCTGGAGGTGTCGAACAGCAGGGTCGACTCCGCGAGCAGGGTGTAGAACCAGCCGCGGGTCTGGTCCTGTGCCTCGCAGATGTAGTCGGCCGGGAAGCGCTCCTCGAACTCCTCTCTGCCCTCGAAGGGGTAGTGGAACTGGGCGAAGGGCATCGCGCCGCTGTCGTACCAGGTGTCGATCACCGAGACGACGCGGCGCATCTCGCCGCCGCAGTCCTCGCAGTCGAGGACGACCTCGTCGATGTAGGGGCGGTGCAGGTCCTCGGGCACCTCGCCGCGGGCGCGCTCGCGCAGCTCGGCGACCGAGCCGGCGCAGAAGCGGCCGTCGCAGTCCTCGCCGCCGCACTCCCAGATCGGCAGCGGCGTCCCCCAGTAACGGTCGCGGGAGAGCGCCCAGTCGACGTTGTTCTCCAGCCACTTGCCGAAGCGGCCGTGCTTGATGTGCTCGGGGTGCCAGCCGATCTCCGCGTTGTTGGCGAGCAGCCGGTCGCGGACCTGGGAGGTGGCGATGTACCAGCTCGACTTCGCGTAGTAGAGGAGCGGCGTGCCGCAGCGCCAGCAGTGCGGGTAGGCGTGCTCGTAGACCTGTTCGCGGAAGAGCAGGCCGCGCTGGTCGAGGTCGGCGATCAGGGCCGCGGTGACCTCGGGGTCTTTGACGAACCTGCCCTCGAAGCCGGCGACCTGCGACGTGAACTTGCCGTCGAGGCCGACCGGGTTGTAGAGCGAGCCGTGGTCGGTCGGGTCGAAGAGCTCGTTCTCGGCGGCGACCTTGTAGTCGTCTTCGCCGAAGGCGGGCGCGATGTGGACGAGGCCGGTGCCGTCATCGGTGGTTACGAAGTCCCCTGCGATCACCGGGAACGCTCCCGGCTCGCGGTCCGCGAGCGCGAAGACGGGCCCTTTGTACTGCAACCCGACGAGGTCGCGGCCGAGGCTCTCCCTCACGATCTCCACGCCCTCGCCCAGCACCTTCTCCACCAACGGCTTGGCGAGGATCAGCGTCTCGTCCTCCACGCGGACCCATGCGTAAGTCACGTCCGGGGCGAGGGCCACGGCCTGGTTGCCCGGCAACGTCCAGGGCGTCGTCGTCCACACCAATAGCGAGGCGTTTCCGTCGAGCAGCGGGAAGCGGACGTAGATCGAGGGGTCCTCGACGTCCTCGTAGCCCTGCGCCACCTCGTGCGAGGACAGCGCGGTGCCGCAGCGCGGGCAGTAGGGGACGACCTTGTGGCCCTCGTAGAGGCGGCCGTCGTCCCAGAGCTTGCGCAGCGACCACCAGACCGACTCGATGTAGTCGTCCTCGAGGGTGACGTAGGGATCGTCGAGGTCGATCCAGAACCCGATCCTCTCGGTCAGCTTGTTCCAGTCCTCGACGTACTCGAAGACCGATTCGCGGCAGCGCTGGTTGAACTCGGCGATCCCGTGCTCCTCGATCTCCTGCTTGGAGGAGATCCCCAGCTGCTTTTCGACCTCGAGCTCGACCGGCAGGCCGTGGCAGTCCCAGCCGGCCTTGCGCGGCACCCGGAACCCGCACATCGTCTTGTAGCGCGGGTAGACGTCCTTGAAGACCCGGGCGAGGACGTGGTGGGAGCCGGGACGGCCGTTGGCGGTCGGCGGGCCCTCGTAGAAGCTCCAGACCGGGGCCTCGGCGCGGGCGGCGAGCGAGCGCTCGAAGACCTTCTCCTCGCGCCAGCGGGCGAGGACGCGCTCCTCCAGCTCGGGGAACGACTGCTTCGGGTCGACGGGCTCGAATCCGGGCATGAAGCTCAGGATTCTAAGAGGGGTTCGCTGGCCGGTCCCCGCGGCGGCTCACCAGACGAGGACGAACTCGCCTGGGTCCTGCGGGTTGACGTAGACCGGCAGCACCAGCCCGGGCTCCATCCGCGAGGCGGCGAAGACGGGCATGATCTCCCGCCGCTTCACCTCGACGGTTCCGTGTCCGGGCAGGTCGAGCTCGAGGCGCAGGCTCATCAGCGGCATCTCGTTGACGGTCGCGTGGCTGCCCGCGGAGAGGACGGTCGCGGTGCCGCGCAGGCCCTGTTGGAAGATCCAGTCGTGGTGGGCGGCCTTCCGCTCCTGCCGTCGCGCGTACCAGTAGAGCCCGGCGGCGACCAGGACCCAGATCACGCCGATCGAGGCGAGGATCCCGGCCACCTCCCCCGGCGCCCCGGCCAGGATCGGGACGACCGCGAACGCCGCCCCGGCGAGGCCGAAGAAGGCGATCAGGCCGATGCCGACCCTGTTGAGCTGCATCTACTCCTCGCACTCCCGGCGGATCCGGGTGGCGACGTGGGCGGTCGCCGCGCAGAGGGCGGCGAGCCCGTCGGCGCCGGGATCGTCGGCCTCGATGCTGCCGAGCAGGGCGCCGTAGGCGAGCTCGAAGGAAAAGTCGGCGGGCGGCTCGGTCCCGAGCCAGTCGACGAGGCTCGGCGAGAACAGCTGCCGCAGCCAGTTGGGGTCCTGGTAGGGGCTGGTGCTGACCTCGTAGCGCTCGTTCAGGGCCGTGCTCTCGGTCCAGAGCTTCGAGTGCCGCGCCTCGAAGCCGTAGAACTCGTCGTCGCGGGTGCTGCGGCCGCGGCGGATGCAGAAGACGCGCGGGGCGAAGGCGGTCGCCGCCGGCACCTCGGCGAGGGCGACCTGGAAGCGGAAGGTCTTGTTGCGCCTGTAGGCGAGCTGGCCGACGACGCCGTCCACCCCGTCGCCGAGCGAGCCGCGCAGGGCGGGCTCGAGGGGCTGTCCCTTGCCCTCGACCAGGAGCGGCGTCAGCGGGCCGGGGGCGAAGGCGCCGAGCTGCTCGAGGCCGCGGTCGGCGGCGAGCTCGGCGTAGGCGGAGGAGACCTCGGACACGGGCGCAGCCTAGAGCCGCCGGCGGCGTGGAGGCGCCGGCGCCGGGCCGCTAGGGTGAGCGCCGATGGAGCGATACGACCTGAACGGCAAAGTCGCGCTGGTCACCGGTGCCGCCCGCGGGATCGGCTTCGAGACCGCGCGGCAGATGCACCTGCGCGGCGCCTCGGTCGCGGTCCTCGACCTCGACGCCGACGAGGCGCGCGAGGCGGCGGAGCGGATCGGGCCGCGGGCGATCGGGCTCGGCGGCGACGTCACCGACCAGAGCGCGCTGATGAACGCCGTCGCCGAGATCGTCGAAAAGCTCGGCGGCATCGACGTCGCCGTCGCCAACGCCGGCATCGCCCAGAAGCAGTTCGCGACCGTGCGCGGGATCTCGGGCGAGGAGTGGGAGCGGGTCTTCGAGGTCGACATGCTCGGCGTCTGGCGGACGGTGCAGGCGGCGCTGCCGCAGATCGTCGAGCGGCGCGGCCAGATGATCGTCGTCTCCTCCGTCTACGCCTTCGCCAACGGCATGGGCAACAGCCCCTACGCGGTCGCCAAGGCCGGCGTCGAGTCGCTCGGCCGAGCGCTGCGGGTCGAGCTGAAGCCGCACGGCGCCAGCGCCAGCGTCGCCTACTTCGGCTGGGTCGACACCAAACTGGTGCAGGACGCCTTCGCGCAGGAGACCGCCCCGCGGGTGCGGGAGCTGAGCCCCGAGTGGCTGCTGAAACGGATCACGCCCGAAGAGGCCGGCGCCGGGCTGGTGCGCGGGATCGAGGAACGGGCGCCGCGGATCTTCGTGCCGAAATGGTGGCGCTACGTCTCCGCCCTGCGCGGGATCGTCAACCCGCTGCTCGACAAGCGGATGGAGAGCGACGAGAAGACGCGGGCGCTGATCCGGGACATCGACGCGGCGGGCGTCGACGCGGTCAAGTCGCAGACCGACGGCTGAGTCGCTCCAGGAGGGACACCACCGACTCGTAGGGTCGACCGGTGGCACGGGTCATCGCGATCTCGCAGGTGCGGTTGCTGGAGAGGTAGGCGTCGAAGCTGCGACCGGCGAGCTCCTCGGCCTGCGGGCGCGTGGCCGAGGCGGTCAGCTCCGGGTGGCTGATGCCGCGGTCGCCGGCGAAGGCGCAGCAGGTGGCGGAGGGGGCGACGTAGACGTCGTCGGCAAGGGCGCTGGCGAGCGTGCGGAGCGGGTGCGCGAGCGCGAGGCGGCGGGTGGCGCAGGTCGGATGGACCGTGGCGGAGGCGACCTTCCGGTCGATCTCGAGGTTGGGCAGCAGGCGCAGCGCCCAGGCCACCGAGTCGACGATCTCGAGCTTCGCGAGCCGCTCGGCGTTCTCCTCGGTGAGGACGCCGTCGCCGACCTCGGCGATCGCCCCCGTGCACGAGGCGGCATCGATCACCACCGGCATCGCCCCTTCCCCGCTCCATCCCCAGAGCCGCTCGACCATCTCATTCGCCTTGTGCGTATGCGCCGCCGCAAACCCTTTAGAGCTCCAAGGCAACCCACAGCAGCTCCCAGCAACGTCCTCCGGTACCCGAACCGCCATCCCCGCCCGCTCCGACACCGTCACCAGAGCCTCAACCACTCCGCGAGACCGCAAAAAAGCACCCTCAGGGTGCTTTTTTGCGGTCTCGGCGGACGGGCCGAAGATGCGGTTCGTGCAGCTGGGGACGTATACCGCGGCGGGCTGGGCTGGCGGAGGGGGTGACCCTCCCCGGGCACTCGACATCGAGCCATTGGCGAGATGTGCCCGGGGAGGGTCACCCGCTCCGCCCCAAACAGCCGGCCCCGGCAATCCCTTCCCGCGCTTCGTCCGTCTCGCCAGCGGCCCGCCGAATTTCAGCGCCAACCGCGACGCCTTCTCGACCGCGCCCCAGCGCTTGGCTGCGGCCAGGGCCGCCCGTTCGGCCCGCTCGCCGTGCTGGGCGACCCGCAGCTCCTTGACCATCTTCCCGGTGTCGATCCCCAGCGGGCAGGCGATCTGGCAGGAGCCGTCGGTGGCGCAGGTCTCCAGGGCGTCGTAGTCGTACTCCGCCAGCAGCGCCCGCTGGACCGGCGAGCCCTCGGGCTGGCGGGCCATCTCGCGGCGCAGGACGATCCGCTGGCGCGGCGTCGTCGTCAGGTTGCGGCTCGGGCAGACCGGCTCGCAGAAGCCGCACTCGACGCACGTCGTCGCCCCGCCCCAGTCCTCGATCGCCGGCGTCGTCTTCAGGTCGCGCAGGTGGACGTCGGGGTCGCGGCTGAGGAGCACGTTCGGCGAGAGCACGCCGTCGGGGTCGGCCAGCTCCTTCAGCCGCCACATCAGCTCGGTCGCCCTCTCCCCCCACTCGCGCTCCACATAAGGGGCCATGTTCACCCCGGTCCCGTGCTCGGCCTTCAGCGAGCCGTCGTACTTGCCGACGATCAGCTCGACCAGGCCGCCCATGAAGGCCTCGTAGCGCTCGAGGTCCTCCTGCTTGGCGAAGTCCGGGGTCAGCATGAAGTGCAGGTTCCCGGCCGAGGCGTGGCCGGCGACGCCGGGCAGGAAGCCGTGCTCGCCGAGCAGCGCCTGCAGGTCCTTGGCGCCTTCGGCGATCCGCTCCGGCGGCACGCAGACGTCCTCGACGATCAGCGCCGTCCCCTCCGGCCGCACCCGGCCGATCAGGCCGTGCAGCCCCTCCCGCACCCGCCAGGCGAGCTCGATCGCCTCCGGCGCGCGGGTGAAGTCGATCGGGCGGATCGTCTCGTGGGAGCCGAGGATCGCTTCGGCGCGGAGGACCTGCGCCGCCAGGTCGCCCTCGTCGGCGCCGCCGAACTCGACCAGCAGGACGGCCGACTCCGGCGGCAGCTCTTTCCACTCCTGCGGCGCCCCGACCATGTTCCAGGCGGCGGTGATCAGCGCCGGCGCGACCATCAGCTCGACCGCGGTCGCGCCCGAGGCGACCAGGTCCTGGACCGGGGCGATCGCCTCGTCGATGCCGGGGAAGTGGATCCAGGCCGTCGTCGTCGCCGCCGGCACCGGGACGGTCTCGATGACCACCTCGGCGATGAGGGCCAGCGTCCCCTCCGAGCCGACCAGCAGGCGGCGGAAGATCTCCAGCGGCTCGTCGGCGTCGAGGAAGGCGCAGAGGCGGTACCCGGTCGTGTTCTTGATCGCGAACTTGCGGCGGATGCGCTCGGCGAGCTCGGCGTCGGCGCGGATCTCGTCGCGGATCGCCTCCAGTCCGGCGACCAGCTCCGGCTCGGCGGCGGCGAAGCGCGCGGCGGCGCCGGGCGCGCCGGTGTCGACCGCCGTCCCCGACGGCAGCACGAAGGTCAGCTCCCGAACCGTCGAGTAGGAGTCCTTGGTGACGCCGCAGCGCATCCCTCCCGAGTTGTTGGCGACGACGCCGCCGACGGTGCAGACGTCGGTGCTGGCCGGGTCCGGCCCGAGCTTGCGCCCGTGCGGAGCGAGGACGCGATTGGCGTGGCCGAGGATCGTCCCCGGCTTGACCCGCGCCCGGGCGCCGTCGGCCTCGACCCGCACCCCGCCCCAGTGCTTGCGGACGTCGACGAGGATGCCGTCGCTCTGGCCCTGGCCGTTGAGGCTGGTGCCGCCGGCGCGGAAGGTGATCGGGATCTCGCGCTCGCGGCCGAAGCGCAGGACCTTGGCGACGTCGTCGGCGTCACGCGCCACGACCACCGCCCGCGGGAAGCGCCGGTAGGGACTGGCGTCGGAGGCGTAGGCGACGAGGTCCGAGACGCGGTGCAGGACGCGGTCGGGGCCGAGCAGCTGCTCGAGCTCCCGGCGGAGAGACGGCTCGACCCCGGCGGCGAGCGAGTCGGGGGCG
>DASTBO010000061.1:0-13437 GCA_035712025.1 Solirubrobacterales bacterium | reverse complement strand
GGAATGGATCGCCGCGACCGAAAGCGGCGGCCCGGCCCCGTTCGTGGACCCGGCGGCGCCGCTGCCGCCAATGAAAAAGTCGACTGGGGAAGAGTTCGCGATCTTCACCCTCTTCGGCGCCTTCGGCGAGCGCTTCAGCTCGGCCCGCCGGGTCGCCGGCAACTGCAAGCGGGCCAGCAAGACCCGGTTCCGCTGCGAAATCGCCTGGCTCAGCCACGGCACGATCTACGCCGGCCTGATCACCTCCTACTACGTCCGCAAGCAGCAGACCTTCGCCTGGGACAGCCATTACCTGGTGCGCTGGGCGCCTCAGCGCTGCGTGGGCAGCGACCGCCTCGGCGGCCCCGGCTGCCGCATCCACAGCAAGCGCGGCTGACCGGGTCGCGCCGACCAGATAGCCTCGCCGCGTGACCGCAGGCTTCGAAGAGCTGGCGAGCGTCGACGGGAGGATCGGGCCGACGGGCGAGGCGACGATCGGGCTGAAGGACGACGGCCTCTACCGCGGCGACGGGGCCTTCGAGGTGATCCGGCTCTATGAGGGCAGGCCCTTCGCGCTGGTCGACCACCTCGACCGGCTGGAGCGCTCGGCCGCGGCGATCGAGCTGAGCTTCGACCGCTCCGCCCTTGAGGGCGAGATCGGCGCCCTGCTCGCGAAGGCGGGGTCGGTCGAAGGCCAGATGCGGCTGATCGTCACCCGTGGCGGTCGCCGGATCGCCGCCACCGAGCCGATTCCGCCCCATCCCGAGACCGTCGCCCTCGTCTCCGTCACCTACTGCCCGACGGTGATCCTCAACGGCGTCAAGTCGCTCTCCTACGCGGCGAACATGCAGGCGACCCGGATCGCGAAAGGCAAGGGCGCCGACGAGGCGGTCCTGATCCGCCCCGACGGCACGGTGCTCGAGCCGCCGACCTCCTCGGTCTTCTGGGTCTCGGCCGAGGGCGAGCTGCGAACCCCGGCCCTCGGCGACGGCGTGCTCGAGTCGATCACCCGCGACCGGATGATCAAGGCGCTCGACGTGGCCGAGGGCAGCTGGCCCGTCGACGACCTGCGCGGCGCCGGCGAGGCCTTCCTCGCCTCGACCACGCGCGAGATCCAGGCCGTCTCCTCGGTCGACGGCAGGGCGTTCCCGGCGGCGCCGGGGCCGCGCACGCAGGAGGCCCAGGCCGCCTTCGCCGACACCCTCGGACGCGAGCTGCGGGAGCTCTGAGGTGGACTTCACCTACAGCGACGAGCAGAAGCTGATCCGCGAAACCGCGCGCGAGTTCGCCGAGCGGGAGATCCTGCCGAAGATCAAGGAGAACGATCGCGAGGGCCGCTTCGACCGCGAGCTCGCCCGCAAGCTCGGCGAGATCGGCTTCCTCGGCGCGCCGGTGGCCGAAGCCTATGGCGGTCGCGACCTCGACTACGTCAGCTACGGCCTGATCGCGGAGGAGATCGGCCGCGCCGACTCCTCCGCCCGCACCGTGATCTCGGTCGTCACCTCGCTGGTCGCCGGGCCGATCGAGAAGTGGGGCACCGAGGAGCAGAAGCAGCGCTGGCTGCCGGGGCTCTGCTCGGGCGAGGGACTCGGCTGCTTCGGCCTGACCGAGCCCGACACCGGCTCCGATGCCGCCAACCTCCGCACCCGGGCGACGAAGACCGAGGGCGGCTGGTCGATCAGCGGCCAGAAGATGTGGATCAGCCTCGGCAACCACTCCGCGGTGGCGCTGATCTTCGCCCAGACCGACCCCGAGAAGAAGCACCGCGGCCTCGCCTGCTTCCTCGTCCCCACCGACTCCGACGGGTTCGCCACCCAGGAGATCCACGGCAAGCTCGGGCTGCGCTCCTCCGACACGGCGGAAATCTCGCTCGACTCGGTCGAGGTCGGCGACGACGCCTTGCTCGGCGAGGTCGGCGACGGCTTCAAGGTGGCGATGAGCGCCCTGGAGAACGGCCGCTACAGCGTCGCCGCCGGCTGCGTCGGGATCTGCGAAGGCTGCGTCCAGTCCTCGGTCTCCTACGCCAAGGAGCGCAAGCAGTTCGGCGTCCCCCTCGCCCGCTTCCAGCTGGTCCAGGAGATGATCACCGACATGATCCTCAAGCGCGACGCCAGCCGGATGCTGGTCCTCCGCGCGGGCCTGCTGAAGGACGAAGGCAAGCCGAACCTGACCGAGACCTCGGTGGCGAAGCTGTTCGCGACCGAGTCGGCGGTCGAGTGCGCCAACCTGGCGATCCAGGTCCACGGCGGCTCCGGCTACGTCGACGACTACCCGGTCGAGCGCTACCTGCGCGACGCCCGCGTCACCACGCTCTACGAGGGGACCTCGCAGATCCAGAAGCTGATCATCGGCCGCCAGGCCACCGGCATCAGCGCGATGCTCCCCTTCGAGGAGTCCTGACCTTGGCGCAGGTCGAGGTCGCGATCGACGACTTCCACGTCGCCCTGCTGCGGCTGAACCGGCCCGAGGCGCGGAACGCCCTCTCGGCCGCGATGCGGGAGGAGATCGTCGCCTCGCTGGAGCGCCTCGACGCCGATCCGAACGTGCGCTGCATCGTGATCGCCGGCGCCGACGAGTACTTCGCCGCCGGCGCCGACATCCGGGCGATGGCCGAGCGGCCGCTCGACGTGCCGCCGGACCCGCGGGGGATGGAGTTCTGGCGCCGGCTGACCGCGATCGGGACGCCGACCGTCGCCGCCGTCTCCGGCTACGCCTTCGGCGGCGGCTGCGAGCTGGCGCTGGCCTGCGACATGATCGTCTGCGACGAGAAGACCCGCTTCGGCCAGCCGGAGATCACCCTCGGGATCATCCCCGGCGGCGGTGGCACCCAGCGCCTGGCGCGGGCGATCGGCAAGCAGCGGGCGATGGAGTACGTCCTCACCGGCCGCCGCTGGGACGCGAAGACGGCGGAGCGCTGGGGCCTGGTCAACAGGGTCGTCGGCAAAGGCGCCTGGCTGACCGAGGCGATCGAGCTGGCGCGGCTGGTCGCCGAGCGCCCGCCGCTGGCGGCGAGATTGGCGAAACGGGCGGTGCTCGCCGCCCAGGAGACCACCCTCGGCGAGGGGCTGCGGGAGGAGCGGGAACTGTTCGATGAGGCGATGGCGAGCGAGGACCGGGTCGAGGGGATGAACGCCTTCCTCGAGAAGCGCGAGCCCCGTTTCCAGGGCCGGTGACCGTCTCCCGCGTCGGCGTCCTCGGCGCCGGGACGATGGGCCGCGGCATCGCCCAGCTGGCGGCGCTCGGGGGCTTCGAGACCGTCCTCTACGACGTCGCGCCGGAGCTGGCCGCGACCGGCGCCGAAGGGCTGCGCGGGGCGCTCGACAAGGGCGCCGAGCGCGGTCGCTGGAGCGTCGACGACGCGGTGGCCGCCGCGGCGCGGGTCGAGACCGCCTCCGAGCTGGAGCGGCTGCGCGGCTGCGAGCTGGTGATCGAGGCGGCGCCGGAGAAGCTGGAGCTGAAGCGCGAGATCTTCACCGCCCTGGCCGCGGCGGTAGGGCCGGACCCGGTCTTCGCCAGCAACACCTCCTCGCTGCGGGTGACGGCGATCGCCGAGGGGGTGCCCGATCCCGAGCGGGTGGTCGGGATGCACTTCTTCAACCCGCCGGCGCTGATGAAGCTGGTCGAGGTGGTGGCCGCCGAGCGCTCCTCCGAGCAGGCGCTGGCGCGGACGACCGAGGTCGCCGAGCGGATGGGCCGCACCCCGATCCGCGCCAAGGACAGCCCCGGCTTCGTCGCCAACCGCCTCGCCCGCCCGTTCTCGCTGGAGTCGCTGCGGATGCTCGGCGACGGCGTCGCCGAGGCGGCGACGATCGACCGCGTCGTCCGCCTCGGCGGCGGCTTCCGGATGGGGCCCTTCGAGCTGCTCGACCTGATCGGCCTCGACGTCAACCTCGAGATCGCCCGCTCCTTCTTCGCCCAGGGGGGCGAGCCGGAGCGCTGGCGGCCGAGCCCGATCCAGGAACGACTGGTCGAGGAAGGCAGGTTCGGACGCAAGAGCGGCCACGGCTACTACGAGTACGGCGAGGGGCGCGGGCGCCAACCGGATCCCGACCTCGGCATCGCGGCGCCGACCCTCGACCCCGGGGTGCTGGCCGGAATCGACCCCGCCGCCGAGGAGATCCTCACCCGCCTCTTCGCCCAGATCGCCAACGAGGCGGCGTTCGCCCGCGAAGAGGAGATCGCCTCCGGCGAGGACATGGAGACGGCGATGAAGCTCGGCTTCAACTGGCCGCTCGGGCCGCTGGCGATCGCCGAGCTGATCGGCCCCGCCCGCGCCGTCGAGACCCTCGACCGACTGCGGGCCGATCGCGGCGCGGCCTACTCCCCCGCCCCGCTGCTGCGGGCCGAAGCGGAGCGCGCGTGAGCGACCGCAAGCCGGCGACGGAGGTCACCGCGCGCCGCAACCGCGAGGCCGCGGCGTCGCTGCCGCCCGAGCGGCCCGATGACCTGGACGACGCCGAGCGCGGCCTCGTCGCCCGCTTCGAGCCGGCGCGGGTGGAGAGCGCCGACGGCAGGGTCGTCTGGGACCTCGACTCCTACTCCTTCCTCGAGGAGGAGTGCCCGCCGACCGCCAACCCGAGCCTCTGGCGGCAGAGCCGCCTCAACCGGATCGCCGGCCTGTTCGAAATCGCGCCGGGCTTCTACCAGTTGCGCGGCTTCGATCTCTCGAACATGCACGTGGTCGAGGGCGAGCGCGGGATCGTCGTCATCGACCCGCTGATCTCGGCCGAGACCGCGGCCGCGGCGCTCACCTTCTACCGCCGGCACCGGGGGGATCGCCCGGTCACCGGCCTCCTCTACACCCACAGCCACATCGACCACTTCGGCGGCGCCGCTGGCATCGTCGGCCTCGAGGAGGTCGCCGAGCGCGGGATCCCGGTCCTCGCGCCCGAGGGCTTCCTCCACCACGCGGTCAGCGAGAACGTCTACGCCGGCACCGCGATGGCCCGCCGCGCCGGCTACATGTACGGGGCGCGGCTGGGGCGCGGCCCCGACGCCGGGATCGGCTCCGGCCTCGGCCAGACGACCTCGCTGGGGACGCTGACCCTGATCCCGCCCAACCGCGAGGTCTCCCGCACCGGCCAGGAGGAGGTCGTCGACGGCGTGCGGATGGTCTTCCAGCTGACGCCCGGCACCGAGGCGCCGGCGGAGATGAACTTCCACTTCCCCGACCACCGGGTGCTCTGCGTCGCCGAGAACGCGACCCACACGATGCACAACGTCCTCACCCTGCGCGGCGCCCTGGTCCGCGACCCGCAGGTCTGGGCCGCCTACCTCGACGAGGCGATCGAGCTCTTCGGCGCCGAGACCGACGCCCTCTTCGCCGGCCACCACTGGCCGCGCTGGGGCCGGGAGCGGATCGTCTCCTACCTCGGCAAGCAGCGCGACCTCTACGCCTACCTGCACGACCAGACCCTGCGGCTGATCAACGCCGGCCGCACCGGCCCTGAGATCGCCGGGGAGCTGGAGCTGCCGCCGGAGCTCGCCTCCGAGTGGCACTGCCGCGGCTACTACGGCTCGGTCAGCCACAACGTGCGGGCGGTCTACCAGCGCTACATGGGCTGGTTCGACGGCAACCCCGCCCACCTCTGGGAGCACCCGCCGGTCGAGCGGGCCCGCCGCTACGTCGAGTCCATGGGCGGCGCCGAGCGGCTCCTCGCGCGGGCCCGCGAGTCGTTCGCGGCGGGCGACTACCGCTGGGTGGCGGAGGTGGTCAACCATCTCGTCTTCGCCGATCCCAGCAACCGGGAGGCACGAGCGCTGCAGGCCGACGCCCTCGAGCAGCTCGGCTACGGGGCCGAGAACGCGACCTGGCGGAACTTCTACCTGGTCGCCGCCGAGGAGCTGCGGGACGGGATCACCGGCACCCCTTCCGACACCCGCGCCCCGGCGATCCTCGCCCAGCTCTCGGTGGCGCAGATCCTCGACGGGATGAAGGTGCGGCTGAACGGCCCCCGCGCCTGGGGCAAGCGCCTGGCCATCGGCTGGCAGGTGACCGACCCCGAGGAGCGCCGCCTGCTCGAGGTCGAAAACGGCGTCCTCAACCACCGCCCCTGGAAGGACGGCGCCCATGCCGAGGCGACGCTGATCGTGGAGCGCCAGGCGCTGAACGAGCTGCTCGGCGGGACCGCGGACCTGGCAGTTCTGGCCGGGAGCGGCCGCCTGCGGGTCGAGGGCGACGGCGAGAAGATCGGCGAGCTGCTCGGCCTGCTCGACGAGCCCGACCCCGGCTTCGCGATCGTCACGCCCGAGGCGTAGCCGCGTTCAGTCGCTGGCGTCGAGGCGCATCATCACCTCGTCGACGTAGCACCAGCTCCAATCTTCGCCCGGCTCGGCCGAGCGGATGATCGGGTGGCCGGTGTCCTGGTGGTGGGCGGTGGCGTGCCTGCCGATCGAGTTGTCGCAGCAGCCGATGTGGCCGCAGGTCTGGCACATCCGCAGGTGGACCCAGCTCATCCCCATCGCCAGGCACTCCTCGCAGCCCTCGACCCCGTCCGGGGGGTTGAGGTAATTGACCGAATCCAGATGGGAACAGCTGGAACTCACGGGATGAAGATATACCTCGCCCACGCCCGGCCGGAAAGGCAAGATTCCCTGTTCAAGAAGTGGTGAGTCAGGAGCCGGTGGCGATCTCGGCCGGCTCGCCGCCGGGCATCCAGTGCGCCTCGACCGGCACGTCGGCGTCGCGCAGGTAGCGCTCGGCGTCGAGCGCGCCCATGCAGCCGGTGCCGGCGGCGGTCACCGCCTGGCGGTAGGTGTGGTCGACGACGTCGCCGACGGCGAAGACGCCGCCGAGGTTGGTCCGGGTCGAGCCGGCCTCGGTGACGATGTAGCCGTCCTCGTCGGTCTCGACCTGATCCTTGACGATCTCCGATTTCGGCACGTGGCCGATCGCGACGAAGGCGCCGCTCGCGGCGATCTCCTCGGTCTCGCCGGTCTCGGCGTTCCGCAGGCGGATCTTCTCCAGCTTGCCGTCCTCGCCGGCGACGAACTCCTCCGGCACGAACGGGGTCTTGAGGTCGATGTTCTCCTTCTCGCGGGCGCGGTCGAACATGATCTTCGAGGCGCGGAACTCGTCCCGGCGGTTGACGATCGTCAGGTTCTCGGCGAACTTGGAGATGAAGATCGAGTCCTCCATCGCCGAGTCGCCGCCGCCCACCACGATCACGTCGTGGCCCTTGAAGAAGGCTCCGTCGCAGACGCCGCAGGTGGAGACGCCGCGGCCGCCGAGCTCCATCTCGCCCGGGACGCCGAGCCGTTTCGGCTCGGCCCCCATCGCCAGGATCACGGTCTTCGCGCGGTGCTCCTCGTCGCCGAGGAAGACCTTCTGGACGCCGCCGTCGGAGAGCTCGACCCGGTCGACGTCGTCGGTGACGAAGCGGGTTCCGAAGCGCTCGGCCTGGGCACGGAACTGGGCCATCATCTCCGGGCCCATGATCCCCTCGGGATAGCCGGGGTAGTTCTCGACGTCGGTCGTGTTCTTCAGCTGGCCACCCCACTGGAAGCCCTCGAAGACGAGCGGCTCGAGGTTGGCGCGCGCGGTGTAGAGCGCAGCCGTGTAGCCGGCCGGTCCCCCACCGACGATGATCACGTTCTCAACCTTCTTCTGCTCTGCCATATCTGCCGCCTAGAGTCTAATACTTTACTTTTTATAGTAGCTCTCTCGCAGGCGGATCGCAATCAGCCGACGGCCGGCTCCAGGTCCGAGGTCGGCTTGCCCCCGCGCTCGATCGGCAGCTCCCCCTCTTCCCACTCGTGGACGGTGTGGCGGAGCTGGAAGAAGGCGAAGACCCCCGGCGGAATCGGCATCCAGAAGGAGACGAGGCGGAAGATCAGGACCGCCGGGAAGACGGTCTCCTCGGGGATCCCGAAGAGGACGAAGGCGCCGATCATGCCGGCGTCGACCGCCCCCACGCCGGCCGGGGCGAGCGGGAAGAGGTTGGCGACCATGCCGAGGAAGTAGCCCTGGACGACGACAGCGAGCGGCACATGGACGCCGAAGGCATGGAAGGAGGCCCAGAGGACGCCGATGCTGAAGGCCCAGAAGCCGGCGGCGCCGATCACCGCCAGCCCGCCCTTGGAGGGATGGGCGAAGAGGCCGAGGGCGAAGCGGAACCCCTCGCCGAGCGTAGCCGGAACCTTGCCGAGGCCCTCCAGCAGGTGTCGGGAGCGCTCGCTGTGGGCGAAGCGGGCGAGCCGCCGCTCGGCGTCGGGCGGGATCAGGGTGACCAGGACGCCGAGGATCAGCAGGGCGCCGGCGACCCCGGCGGGGATGATCGTCAGCTCGACCGAGTCCGCGCCGTTCATCACCCCGGTTCGCAGCAGGATGCCGAAGACGATCAGGGCGATGGGATAGAAGATGTAGTGGAGCGAGACGAAGGCGACCATCCGCCGCGCCACGTCGCGCCGACGCATCCCGGCCTTGCGCAGCGCCCAGTAGGTGAGCGCGACGCCGCCGGCGCCGCCGGCGGAGAAGATCAAGGTCGCGGCGACCCCCGACATGTTGATCTCGTAGGTCTCCTTCCAGGTCAGCCGCAGCGCATCGCCGCCGACGACGGCCTTGAAGAGGGCGATGTAGGTCGCGTAGGCGGCGACGTTGAAGCCGATCGCGATCGCGATCCAGAGCGGGTCCGCCTCGTCGAGCTTGTCGAGGGCGTTGCCAAGCCCGACCACCTTCGGGAAGAGGAAGTAGATCCCGCCGAGCAGCAGGAAGACGACGACGATGGTCTGGATCAGCCGCCGGGTGGTGAATATCGGCATTTCGGCGAAGCGGTTGCCGCCGTTCGCCGAGTCGTCCTGAGACACGTTCGGGAAATTACCCGCTCGCGATCCTCTCCAGACGCTGCAATGCTCCATTTACCCTGCGTATAAGGGGTTCGGCGAGCGGCTCGCCGCGGCGCACGGCGGCGACCAGGGCGGCCCCGGCGATCAGATCGGTGACGTAGTGCTCGCCGAGGTAGACGAGGGCGAAGCCAAGGGTTCCGGCGTAGCCCCAGCCGAGGGCGCCCCCCACCTTGCCCGCTTCGGATAGCGAGAGCGCCGCCTGCAGCGAGGTCGCGAAGTGCAGCGAGGGCATCGCCGCCCACGGGTTGCCGCCGAGCGCGTCGTACATCCGCTCCCAGGCCCGGCCCCAGGTCGGTTCGCCGACCTCGACCATGATCCGCCGCACCTCGTCGCCGGTCAGACCCTGCTCGGAGGACCACCACGGCGGCGCGGTGGGGACCGCGAAGTAGAGGACGCAGCCGAGGTCGAAGACGGCGGCCATCTGCCGGGCGGAGCGCGGGAAGCGCTCGTTGTGGCGGACGAGAATCAGGGCGAGCGAGAGGTAGGGCTCGATGAACCAGAGCCAGTGGGTCCAGGTGAGGACCTTGTCGACGCCCCCGACCCCCGGCCGGCCCGCGAGCGCGCGCTGCAGGCGGGCGTTGGGCAGGCGGCCGGCGCCGATGACCCTGTCGGTGCGGATCGGGTAGCGGGTGCGGAGCCGGGCCCGCAGCCGCTCGGGATTGTCGAAAGGAAGCTCGTGGGCGACGGTGAAGGCCCACATCTGCGCCGCGAAGAGGGCGACGTCGCGGCGCTTGGAGCGCGGCTGCAGCACCGCCAGCGCCAGCGGCCCCGCCGCCACAGCGGCAACCGTGACCGGGGTCGGGGCCCGCAGGCGGCGCCGCAGGATCGGGACGGCGGCAGCGGCGCCGAGCGCTCCGAGGGCACCGGCGCGCACCCCCAGGCGGAGCGCGTTCGATGGCCGGGAGCGCCTCCTCATAAGGAGCCGCGAGTATAGGTCCGGCCCCATCCTTCCGCTGTTCCTTTCCGTTGCCACGGCCCAGGAAGGAACAGCGGAACGGCCGGGAGGGCGCGGCGCCGCCTCGCGTGAATAGAATGGCCGCGCTTTGGCGTCTCACTCTCCTGGCACGGACCAGATCGACACGCTGTTTTGGATCGGCTTCATCGCCGCGACGATCCTCGTCGTCGCGGTCGTCGGCGCGCTCCTCTACGTCGTCCGCCGCTACCGCGGCGAGCGGGGCGCCGAGCCGCGCCAGCTGCTCAGCGGCCGCGGCCTTCAGTTCCGGGTCGGGGGCGTCCTCACCGCCTTCGCGGCGCTGCTCTTCATCCTCGGCATCGTCTTCACCGACAACGCCCGGGAAAAGCCGTCGACCGGCGAGGCCGGCCTCGCCTCGTCGAAATCGGAGCCGCTCGAGATCGAGGCGACCGGCCAGCAGTGGCTGTGGCGCTACGACTACCCGAACGGCGCCTTCTCCTACTACAAGCTGGTCGTGCCGGTCGACACCGCGGTCGAGCTGAAGCTGCTGTCGACCGACGTGGTCCACACCTGGAACGTCGAAGAGTTGGCGCGCAAGGCCGACGCGGTGCCCGGCAAGACGAACAAGGTCCTTTTCGTCACCGACGACGAAGGCGCCTACACGGGTGACTCGGCCACCCTCTCCGGCCAGGCCTACGCCGCGATGCGGACCGAAGTCGAGGTCGTCTCGCCCGAGGAATACGAAGACTTCGTCGAAACCCAGCTCGAAGAGATCGAGGCGGCCCAGGAAGACGTGGTCGCCGAGATCGAAGGCGGAGAAACCCCATGAGCCCCAGCCCTCGTCCCCAGCTCGTCGCCGACGGGTACAGCCCCAAGCGCCCGCGGTGGGCGCAGCTGGCGACCAGCGCCGACCACAAGGACGTCGGGCAGATCCTGATCTGCGGCGCCCTCGGCTTCCTCTTCATCGCCCTGATCGAGCTGGTGCTGATGCGGATCCAGCTGCTGGTCCCGGAGAACACCTTCCTCTCCCCCGTCGCCTTCAACCGCATGCTCTCGCTCTACGGGGCGAGCGCGATCTTCCTCTTCGCGCTGCCGCTGGCAGTCGGGCTCTTCTACTACGTCGCTCCGCTGCAGATCGGCGCCCGCGGCACGGCGCTGCCGCGGCTCGGGCAGACCGGGCTGGGGCTTTGGGTCGCCGGCTCCGTGGCCCTCTACTCGACCTTCCTCTTCACTCCGTCCGAGGCGGGGGTCAACCCGCTGGCGCCGCTCACCGAGGTCGCCTTCCTCTCCAACAACGGCGTCGACGCCTGGGTCACCTCGGCCGGGCTGGCGACCCTCGGCTTCGTCTTCCTCTCGATCAACCTGATCGCGACGCTGAAAACGATGCGCGCCCCCGGCATGGCCTGGCGCCGGCTGCCGGTCTTCGCCTGGTCCGCCGCGGTCGGCTCCTGGCTGATGGTCGCGATCGGGCCGGTCCTGCTGGCGGCGCTGACGATGCTGATGATCGACCGCCACTACAACGGGATCTTCTTCGCCGACGGCTCGGGCGGGGCGCCGCTCCTCTGGCAGCACCTGAGCTGGATCTTCTACACCGGCACCTACATGCTGATCCTGATCTTCGCCTTCGGCGCGATCGCCGAAATCGCCGCAACCTTCTCCCGCAAACCGCTCTTCAACCGCACCGTGGTGATGGCCGCGCTGGCGGCGATCGCGGTGATCGGCACCCTGGCCTGGATGCAGAACATGCTGACCGCCCCGATCGGCATCGGCTGGATGTACTTCGGGATGCTGATGTCGCTGGCGCTGATCGTCCCCTTCGGCCTGGTCCTCTTCAACCTGATCGCGACCCTGGCGGGCGGCACCCTGCACATGCGGGCGCCGCTGCTGTTCGCGACCGGCGCGATCTTCGCGATCACGATCGGGCTCGCCTCCGAGGTCTGCCACTCGCTGGTCGCCTCCGCCTGGCACCTGAAGAACACGGTCGACTCGACCGCCGCCACCCACTTCGCCCTGATCGGCGGCTCGGTCTTCGGCGGCTTCGCCGCGCTCCACTACTGGTTCCCGAAGATGACCGGCCGGACGATGGGCGAGAGCCTGGGCCGGATCTCCTTCTGGACGATCATGGTCGGCCTGCTGCTCGGCTTCGTACCGCTGTTCTTCGCCGGCACCGAGCAGGGCCAGGTGATCGACGCCTACAAGTACTTCGCCGGCACCGGCGTCACCGCCTACAACGTGATCGCCTCGATCGGCGTCTTCGTCCTCTTCGTCGGAATCATGCTGACGGTCCTCAACGCGATCTTCAGCCGCACCAACGGTCCCGAGGCGGGACACGACCCGTGGGGTGGCGAGACCCTCGAGTGGTTCGCCCTCTCCCCGCCGGAGCCGCACAACTTCGACGTCCTCCCCGACGTCCGCAGCGCCCGCCCGCTGCGCGACATCCGTGAGGCGATCGGCCATCGCACCCGTCGCTCCGAGCAGACGACGGCGCGCGAATCGCAGCCGGTAGCCTGAGCGCCATGCAATCCGGTGCCGGCGCGCAGACCGCGCCCAATCCGACGACGGCCACCCGCTCGATCATCCCCGCCGTCGTCCGCGACTACCTGACGCTGACCAAGCCGAAGGTGCAGTCGCTGCTGCTCTTCACGACGGTGACGACGATGTACGTCGCCGGCGACCCCTCGCTCGGGCTGATCCTCCTCACCTGCCTCGGCGGCGCCCTCTCGGCCGGCGGCGCCGGGGCGATCAACCACGCCGTCGACCGCGACATCGACCGCACCATGGCCCGCACCGCCACCCGCCCGGTCGCCGCCGGCCGCATCTCGCCCCGCGCGGCCATCGCCTTCGGCCTCGCCCTCGCGACCGCCTCCTTCCTGCTGCTCTCGCTGACGGTCAACCCGCTGGCGGCGACGCTCTCGCTCAGCGGCTTCGTCGGCTACGTGGGCGTCTACACGCTCTGGCTGAAGCGCCGCACCCCGCAGAACATCGTCATCGGCGGCGCCGCCGGCGCTGTGCCCCCGCTGGTCGCCTGGGCGGCGGTGACGGGCGAGCTCAGCGGCATGGCCTTCTACATGTTCGCGATCGTCTTCTTCTGGACCCCGCCCCACTTCTGGGCCCTCTCCCTGCTGATGAAGGACGAGTACGCCAAGGCCGGTATCCCGATGCTGCCGGTCGTCCGCGGCGAGGACGAGACCCGCCGCCAGATCCTCCTCTACACCGTCCTCCTCTACGCCGTCACCCAGCTTCCCTTCTGCGCCGGCGGCCTCGGGATCGCCTACGTGGTTCCGTCGATTCTGCTCGGGGGCGGCTTCATCTACTTCGCGGTTCGTCTCCTGCGGTCGGGGGATCGGCGTTGGGCGCTACGGACCTATCTCTTCTCGCTTGCCTACCTGGCGCTGCTGTTCCTCTCGATGGCCATTGCGGCCAACGTCTGAGTCGAGTTTCGGGATCGGCTAGGGAGGGACAGGACACCCTCCCCCAAAGACCGTCGCGCAGCTGGTCGGACTTATGGGCGCCAACGTGACTTCTTGAGCCTTTGTGGGAGGGTGTCCTGTCCCTCCACCTGAGCCGCAAAAAGGTTCGAGGTGCAGGAGCTTTCCCTAAAGGAGGGCCGGCGGCTTCTTTTTTCTTGCTTTTCGCTGACGGGCCTTTTCTGTGAGCTGTGGCCGTTTTGAGTCCTGTCCCGGACCGGGTGGAGGGTCGGG
>DASTBO010000060.1:0-2630 GCA_035712025.1 Solirubrobacterales bacterium | reverse complement strand
AACGCCGCTGCTGTCCTTCGACTCCGGCTTCGGGGTCGGCTTCTCGGCCTTCTCCTCCTCCGGGGGGACGTCGGCGTTGATCGGCCGCTTCGGGATCACCGGGGAAACGTACCGAGGGCCTGTCGGCGGGAGGAGTAAGGTTTCCCGACTGGCTGACTGACCAGTCAATCAGCGACGGCGGCAGAGAGAGGAAGAGGATGGATTTCGCACTGAACGAGGAGCAGCGGGAGTTCAAGGCGCGGTGCCGGAAGTTCGCCAGCGAGGTGATCCGGCCGGTCGCGCGCAAGCACGACGAAGAGGAGAGCATCCCCTGGGAGGCGATCAAGGAGGCGCGGAAGCAGGGCTTCGGCGGGCTCGAGGCGATCCAGCGCAACGCCGCGGACCCGGAGGGCCAGATGCAGGTGATCTCCGCCGAAGAGTTCCACTGGGGCTGCGCCGGGATCGCGCTGGCGATCAGCGGCTCCGGCCTCGCGGCCGCCGGCATCGCCGCCTCCGGCACCCCCGAGCAGATGCAGCGCTGGGTCCCGGAGTGCTTCGGCGCAGGCGAGGAGATCAAGCTCGGGGCCTACGCGGTCACCGAGCCGCAGGCCGGCTCCGACGTAAAGAGCCTGAAGACGACCGCCAAACGCGACGGCGACGAGTGGGTCCTGAACGGGACCAAGGTCTTCATCACCAACGGCGGCATCGCCGACGTCCACGTCGTCGTCGCCACCGTCGACCCCGAGCTCGGCACCCGCGGCCAGGCCTCCTTCGTCGTCCCCAAGGGGGCGCCGGGCCTGGCGCAGGGCAAGAAGGAGACGAAGCTCGGAATCCGTGCCTCCCACACCGCCGAGATCGTCCTCGAGGACTGCCGCATCCCGGCCGAGAACCTGCTCGGCGGCGAGGAGAAGCTGGAGAAGAAGCTGCAGCGGGGTCGCGAAGGGAAGAAATCGCGCGGCGCCGACGCGCTCGCGACCTTCGAGATCACCCGGCCGCTGGTCGGCGCCTCCGCGCTCGGGATCGCCCAGGCCGCCTACGAGTGGACGCTCGAGTATCTCGACGGCCAGAGCGAAGGCGGGGTGCCGATGCTGCAGGCGCAGCGGATCCAGCAGACGCTGGCCGACGTCGCGACCGAGATCGAGTCCGCCCGCCTGCTGGTCCAGCGCGCCGCCTGGATGGGCCGCAACGGGGTGCCGATGACCGGCGGCCAGGGCTCGATGTCGAAGCTCAAGGCCGGCGACGTGACGATGTGGGCGACGACGACGCTGATGGACCTGGTCGGTCCCTACGCGCAGAGCACCGAGTGCCCGCTGGAGAAGTGGTTCCGCGACGCCAAGATCTACCAGCTGTTCGAGGGCACGGCCGAGATCCAGCGGATGGTCATCTCGCGGATGCAGGCGCGCGAGTACGCCGAGCGCCTCGGCTACGCCGCCGAGATCGCCGCCGAGGCGATCAAGAAGGAGCCCGTCGCCGCCTGACCTCGACGCCGACGGGACGAAAACCGCTCTACCGAAGCGGTTTTCGTCCCGTCGGCGGACGTATCCTCGGAGGATGCACGGGCCCGGTCATGGTCACAGTCACGCGCTCGACGCTCGCCGCGCCGACAGCCGGCGGCGGATGCGGTGGGCGCTGTGGATCAACGTCGGCCTGCTGCTGGCCGAGGCGGTCGGCGGGATCCTCACCGGCTCGCTGGCGGTCCTTGCCGACGCCGGCCACGTCCTCTCCGATGCCGGCTCGATCGTCCTCGCCCTGATCGCCGCGCGGCTGGCGGCGCTGCCGGCGGCCGGACGGCGGACCTTCGGCTACCAGCGCTCGGAGGTGCTGGCGGCGCTGGTCAACGGGCTGCTCCTGGTCGCCGTCAGCATCGCTGTCGCGATTGCCGCCTTCGGCCGTTTCTCCGACCCGCCGGAGATCGACGGCTGGGGCGTGCTCGCCCTCGGCGTCTTCGGCCTCGCCGGAAACGTCGCCGCGACGGTCGTCCTCGCTCGCGGCCAGCGCGACGACATCAACCTTGAGGGGGTGCTGCGCCACTCCGCCGCCGACGCGCTCGGCTCGATCGGGGTCGTCCTCGCCGGCGCCTTCGTCCTCCTCGGCGGCTCGCCGGTGATCGACCCGATCGTCGGCCTGCTGATCGCGGTCCTGATCCTCGCCTCCTCCTGGCGCCTGATCAAGGAGCCGGTCGACGTCCTGATGGAGGCGGCGCCGGCCGGCACCGACGTCGAAGGGGTCGGGGCCGAGATCTGTCGCGAGGAGGGAGTGCGCTCCGTCCACGACCTGCACGTCTGGACCGTGACCTCCGGCTTCGGCGCGATCGCCGCCCACGTCGTCGTCGCCCAGGGCGCCGACCGCGACCTGATCCGGCGCCGGCTGGAGCTGACCCTGCGCGAGAGCTACGGGATCGAGCACACGACGCTGCAGATGGAGGAGGAGGCCAGCCAGGAGCTCCTCCACGTCGAAAACGCCCCTGGCGGTTAGCTACGCTCAGTTCCCGCGCCTGGGCCTACTTAATTTTAGTAGTTCAGAGGTCCGATCTGTGAGCGGCTCCGCGCTGATGGGGTAAGCCATCACCGAATGATCAGGCAGGCGAGGAGCTATCTGCTGGGTGCGATGTCGGGCGCGGGCTTGATCGCGGCCGCCGTGGTCGCCTTCGT
>DASTBO010000059.1:0-14097 GCA_035712025.1 Solirubrobacterales bacterium | reverse complement strand
ATGTGTCTGGAGGGGGTCACCCGCCCCCTCCAGAGCATGGAGGGGGTCACCCGCCCCCTCCAGTGAGCTACTTGATGAAGAGCATCTCCTCGTACTTCGGCAGCGGCCAGAGGTCGTCGGCGACGACGCGCTCGAGCTTGTCGGCCGCCTCGCGGACGCTGGCCATCGCCGCCAGCTGCTTGTCGCGGGCGTGGATCGCCATCTCCAGGCCCTCGAGGCCGGGATCGGCGTTTGCCTCCTCGAGCTCGCCCAGGCCGGCGACGAGCTCGTCGACAAGGTTGCGGACCTCCGCCTCCACCGTGGAGACGCCCGACTGGCCGATCAGGGCCAGGTGGCGCAGGGCGGCCGGCAGGATCATCGTCTTGGCGATCGAGAAGGCGGTCTCCGCCTCGATGTTGGCCCGCAGCCAGTACTGCTCGACCCAGACCTCGTAGCGGGACTCCAGCTCGCCCTTCGAGAGCACGTGGTACTTCTCGAAGGCCGAGACGGTGCTCTCGGCGAGGACCTCCGGCAGCGCGTCGGGGGTCGTCCGCAGGTTCTTCAGCCCCCGCTGGTCGGCCTCCCGGTGCCACTCCTCGGAGTAGTTGTCGCCGCCGAAACAGACCTGCTTGTTGGCCAGGTAACTCTCTTTGACGATCTCGATCACGGCCTGCGGCATCTCCTCGCCGCCGTCGAGCTTCGCCTCCAGCTTGCCGGCGAGCTCGTCGATCGCCTCGGCGGCGATCGTGTTCAGGACCGTGTTCGGGAAGCCGAGCGACATGCTCGAGCCCAGCGCCCGGAACTCGAATTTGTTGCCGGTGAAGGCGAACGGCGAGGTCCGGTTGCGGTCGCCGCCGTGCATCGGCAGCGGCGGCAGGACGTCGGCGCCGAGGTCGAGGAAGGAGGCCGGCGTGTTGGGGTCGCCTTCGCCGGTCGCGATCGCCTCGAAAGCTTTTTCCAGCTCGCCGCCGAGGAAGATCGAGATGATCGCCGGCGGCGCCTCGTTGGCTCCCAGGCGGTGGTCCTGGCCGATGTTGGCGACCGAGGCTCGCAGCAGCCCCTGATGCTTGTTGACCGCCTGGATCACCGCGGTGCAGAAGAACAGGAAGTGGATGTTGTCGGCCGGAGTATCGCCTGGGTCGAGCAGGTTGGCTCCGGCGTCGGTGCCCATCGACCAGTTGTTGTGCTTGCCGGAGCCGTTGACGCCGGCGAAGGGCTTCTCGTGCAGGAGGCAGACGAGGCCGTAGCGGCGGGCGACGCTCTCCAGGGTCTGCATCAGCAGCTGCTGGTGGTCGGAGCCGACGTTCGAGTTCTCGAAAATCGGCGCGATCTCGTACTGGGCCGGCGCCACCTCGTTGTGGCGGGTCTTGACCGGGATCCCGAGCTTGTGCAGCTCCAGCTCGGACTCGAGCATGCAGGCGAGAACGCGCTCGGGGATCGAGCCGAAGTAGTGGTCGTCGAGCTCGTGGCCCTTCGGCGGCTTGGCGCCGAACAGGGTACGACCGGTGGCGATCAGGTCGGGCCGCTCGAAGAAGTACTGCTCGTCGATCAGGAAGTACTCCTGCTCGGGCCCGACGGTGGTGAAGACGCGCTGGGACTCGTCGTCGCCGAGCAGCCGCAGGGCCTTGATCGCCGAGCGCGAGAGCGCGTCCATCGAGCGCAGCAGCGGGATCTTCGCGTCGAGCGCCTCGCCGGTCCAGGAGGCGAAGGCGGTCGGGATGCAGAGCAGGGCGCCGTTGGGGTTCTCGAGGATGAAGGCGGGGCTGGTCGGGTCCCAGGCGGTGTAGCCGCGCGCCTCGAAGGTGGCGCGGACGCCGCCGGTCGGGAACGAGGAGGCGTCGGGCTCGCCCTGGATCAGCTCCTTGCCGGAGAAGTCGGCGATCGTGCCGCCGTCGCCGGCGGGCTCGAAGAAGGAGTCGTGCTTCTCCGCGGTCGAGCCGGTCAGCGGCTGGAACATGTGGGTGTAGTGGGTGGCGCCGTTCTCCAGCGCCCACTCCTTCATCGCCTCGGCGACGGCGTCGGCGAGGCTCGGGTCGAGCGCCTCGCCGCCGGCCAGCGTAGTCTGCAGCTTCTCGAAGACGTCCCCCGGCAGCCGTTCCTTCTGGACGGCGACGGAGAAGACGTTCTGCCCGAACGGGTTGTTCTCCGGAATGGTGAGGTCCTGCGCGCCGAGAGCGCCTCCGTTGGAGCTCCACTGGGCTGCGGTCACGTTCTGCTGGCGAATGCGAGTCATCGGTTCGGGTTTCTCCCCCACTAGGCGCGCGCCAGGTCCTCCGGCGCGATCGATTGAAAGTCCTGGTCCCTCGAAAAGAGCATCACAGAGCCTAGTAGCGGCTGCCAGATCGCGCATTTGTACCGCCGTACAAAGCTTGGCCTCAGCTGCTTGTCCCCGCTGTCGGCGGCCTTCGCAGGATGTGCAGGACGCCACAATCCTCGAAGCCGAGCTTCTCGTAGAGCAGCCGCGGCCAGTCGTCGGCGTCGGCGACGATGAAGGTGTGGCGGTGTTCCGCCTCGCGCGAGGCCGCGATGGCCGCCCCGATAACCGCCCTCGCCAGCCCCCGACCGCGAGCCGAGGCCAGGGTGCCGACGTCCTCGACCTGGCCGAGCTCGCCGTCGGCGAGCAGGCAGCACGCGGCGGCAGGCTGGGACGGCGGCGCCACGAACCAGCGGTCGCCGCCGGCATCGGCGGTGCGCCGGCCCATCTCCAGCAGCTGGTCGGCCGTCTCCTCGAGATCGGCGGCGTCGGCCGGGAACTCGCCCCGGATCAGCTCCCGCCGCAGGTCTTCGCAGGCGCTCAGGGGCGTCTCCAGAGCGTCGCCGCGGGGCTCGGTTCCGGTTCCGTCGCGAAGCAGCATGTAGAGGTTCCGCTCCACCTCCCAGCCCGGAAGCGCCCCGATCTCGGCCGCCAGCCGCTCCCCCTCGGCTTCGTCCCGGATGGCGGCCGCCCGATGGGCGCAGGCCCCGAGGCACTCGTCCGCGGCGGCGACGACCTCCGCCGCGGTCATCCCCTCGCGCTCGATCAGGGCCCAGTTGGCGTCCCAGGCCAGGGGCAGCGCGGGGGAGAGGAACGCGGTTCCCCACCCGTACTCGACGACCTCTTCGTTCGCGCGCCGGTCGAGCGCCAGCTCGAACTCCAGCAGTCGGTCTCGCATCCGGCGAGCGTAGAGGACGCTAGGTGAGCGGGGTGGCGCTGAAGAGGCCGAGCGGGTGGCGCATGCGGAAACCGCCGGTGGAACGCATCGCTTCGCTCCAGCCGGGCCCGCTGCGGTCGCCGTCTTCGCCGTAGGAGGTGTCCCAGCGGAGACCGGCGATCACCGCGAAGACGTGCTCCTTGTTGGCGTAGATCCGCACCCAGCTGCCGCCTCCGCCCCCGCCCCAGCGCATGAAGCCGGTCGAGTCGAGCGGCCAGTCGAGGAGTCCGGCGGCGTGCATCACGTAGCTGACCGAGCCCGAGCAGTCATACCCGCGCGAGTTCCAGCTGCGGTGGCCGCCGCCCCAGACGTAGGGACGGTGTCGGATCCGGTTGGCGGCTTCGACCATCGCCTTCACCGCCGGCGGCGCCGAGGGAGGGGCAACCGCGCGCCCGTCGCGCAGCAGCTTCGCGTCCGGCACAGCGGCGGAGGCCGGCGTCGCCGAGCCGAGCAGGGCGCCGCAGAGCCCCACAGCGCAAAGCATCGTCAGGAACCTCCCCCACCTTCGCATGAAGGCTCAGTATCGACCGCCCGCTCAGGAGACTTGAGCAGGGTCCGGCGGCGAACCGGCGGCGATCAGGGCACCCATCAGGACCCCGAGCAGGAGGTCCCGCAGCTCCACCCGCTCGATGTCGCGGTGCTCGATCCAGTTGAGGCAGGCCCCGTCCATGAACCAGAGCCAGCCGCTGACCGCGGTCCGCGCCTTCGGCGGCGCTCCGTCGGGATAGAGGCCGTCGAGGATCCGGTCCGCCGTCGCCCGCCGCACCTCTTCCACGAGGTTGCGGATCTCGGCCACGCCGGTGGCGCTCTGCATCAGGCTGCGGTAGGCCGCCGCGTTCTCCTCGACCATCGCCAGGAACGCGTCGAGGCTGGCCGTCAACTGCTCGAGGGGGGAGAGGTCGGGGTCGGGTTCGGTGCGCTCCCGCAGCTGGTCGGCCCAGGCGCTCAGCGTCTCCTCGAAGAACGCCTGCTTGCTGGGGAAGTAGTGGTAGAGCAGCGCCTTCGAGATGCCGACCTCGGCGGCGATCTTGTTCATCGAGAGCTCGTCGTAGGGGTGACTGGTGAAGAGCTCGGCGCCGCGCTCCAGCAGCTGCGCTCGGCGCTCGTCGACGTCCATGCGCCGGTAGGCGGGTCCGCTCATGCGCCAAGTGTAACGGCTTGTTGACCAAAGGTTGACAAGATTGCTACGGTGTTGACCCCTGGTCAATAAGCGATGGAGGCAACTCATGAACGACGAGAGATTCGACAACGAAGAGAGCGGCGCCCAGTACGTCCCGCCGGCCTTTCGGCCCCGCCACGAACACCCCCCGCAGGGCATGGCCCCGCCGCCTCCGGCTCCCTCGAGTCCCCTCTCGCGGATCGAGTTCGAGCGCCTCTTCGGCGGCCGGGTGCTGGCCTGGATCGGCGCCCTCGCCACCCTGCTCGGCCTCGTCTTCCTGCTCCGCAGCGCGGTCGACAGCAGCTGGTTCACGGAGGAGGTCCGCACCCTGATGGCCGGGCTCGGCTCCCTCCTGCTCCTCGGCCTGGGACTCTGGCTGCACGAAAGGAAGGGGCAGCTCGAGGCCGCCCGCGTCGCGGTCGCCATCGCGATCCCGGGCCTGTACGCGACGACCGTCGTCGCCAGCCAAGTCTATGACCTGATCTCGCCGGTGATCGGGCTCGAGGCGGCGGCCCTGATCGGCGTCCTCGGCGTCTTCATCGCCGTCCGCTGGTCCTCGATGCTGGTCGCCAGCGTCGGGGTGCTGGGAGCGCTGGCCGCGCCGATGCTGGTCGGGACGGAGACCGACGGCGGCTCGATCGCCTTCGTCGCCCTCGCCCTCGCCGCCAGCGTCGGGGTCCTCCTCTGGCAGCGCTGGAACTGGCTGGCGCTCGGCGCCTTCGCGATCTCGGCGCCGCAGCTGATCTCCTGGATCTACGAGGAAGGCTTCATCGTCTTCGAGGGCACGGCCGATCCCAGCCAGCCGGTCCTGCTCGTGCTCGCTGTCCTGGTCGGATTCTGGGCCCTCTATGCCGCCGCGGCCTTCGGCTACGAGCTGCGCAGCCGCGCGGAGGGGAAGCTCCCCATCTCCTCCTGGCTCCTGCTCCTCAGCAGCAGCGTGCTGGTGGTCGGTGCCGGCTGCGTCGTCATCGGCGGGGATTCGAACCTCGCCCTGGACGCCTGGATCTTCGGCTTCGCGATCGCCCACCTGCTGCTCGGGGGCGCCGCGATCCGCTTCGGCGTCCACCGCGAAATCGGTTCGCTGTTGATCGGCGGAGGGATCGGGCTCGCGACCTTCGGCCTGGCCAACGCCTTCGACGGCCCCACCCTGGTGGCCGCCTGGTCGGCCGCGGCCGCGGCGCTCGCCTACCTGGCGACGCGGGTGGACCGCGGTCCGGCGCCGGCCCTCGCCGACGCCGAGCGGCTGCTGATCGCGGCCTTCGGCTTCCTTGGCCTGGCGATCGTGCACATGCTGGTCGTCGAGGCCCCGCCCTTCGCGATCGCCGAAGGGGTGGACGACCTCCTCAGCTCGATGGTCGCGATCGCCTGCTGCGCGGGTGCCGCGGCGGCCTGCTGGCACTGGGGCCGCGAGATCGAGCCGGGAACGGCGACGGTGGCGGGCTTCGTCGCCGCCACCGGGTTCGTCTATCTCGGCTCGATCCTGATCATCGACGTGATCGGCGACAACGCCAGCGGCGAAGCCCGCGAGATCGGCCAGGCCTGGCTCTCGGCGTTCTGGACCGCCACCGGTCTGGGCGCGGTCGTCTGGGGCATGGTGCGGCGCTCGCCGAAGGCCCGCCTCGGCGGGCTGGCCCTGCTGGCGATCGCGATCGCCAAGGTCTGGACCTACGACCTGTCCGAGCTGGAAGAGACGGCCCGGGCCCTCTCCTTCGTCGCCCTCGGCCTACTGCTGCTGGCCGGCGCCTTCGCCTACCAGCGGTTCCTGCCGAAGGAGGAAGAAGAGGAGCTCGCGGGGGCCGACGAGCGGGAGCCGCAGGCATCTGTATAGCCTGCGGTTCCCGCGGCCCGCGCCGCTCCACAAGCCGAAAACCGGAGGAAACCTCAGCCAATGTTCGTCTCCAAGGCCGCCGTCGTCGGCGGCGGAACCATGGGCGGGGAGATCGCCCAGGCAATCGCCGCCGCCGACATCACCGTCGTCGTCAAGGACATCGACCAGAAGTTCGTCGAGGCCGCCCTCGACAAAGCCCGTGCCGTGACCGAGGGTCAGCTCGCCCGCCTGGTCAAGAAGGAGAAGCTGACCCAGGAGCAGGCCGACGCGCGGCTCGCCGAGGTGATGGGGAACGTGATCGGCACCACCACCTACGAGGAGTTCGGCGACGTCGACTTCGTGATCGAGGCGGTGCCGGAGAAGATGGCGATCAAGCAGGCGGTCTTTCGCGAGATCGACGCCGCCACGCCCGGCCACGCGATCCTCTCCTCCAACACTTCCTCGCTCTCGATCACCGAGATGGGGGAGACGACGCTGCGCCCGGACAAGGTCGTCGGCTTCCACTTCTTCTACCCGGCCTCGATCATGCCGCTGGTCGAGGTGATCGTCGGCGAGGACACCTCGCAGGAGACCGCAACCGCCGCCTACAACTTCGCCCAGGCGATCAAGAAGCAGCCGATCGTCTGCGGCGAGGTGCCCGGCTTCGTCGTCAACAAAGTCCTGATGGCGACGATGGGCGAGATCTGGCGCGCCCAGGAGGAGCAGGGCCTCTCGATCAAGGCGATCGACGAGGCGATCGCGGGGGCGAAGTTGGCGCCGATGGGCCCCTTCTTCCTCACCGACCTGCTCGGCCTCGACACCGTCCTGCACGTCGCCGAGCACCTCAACGACGCCTACGGCGAGAGCTTCTACGTCCACAAGGGCCTGCAGGGCCTCGTGGCAGAGAAGAAGCTGGGCGCCAAGACCGGCGGCGAGGGATTCTTCAAGGACGGCGAGCAGAACATCCCCGGCGACGGCGATCCCGACGCCGAGGAGCTGGTGGCGATGTTCAGCTGCCGGGCGCTGATCGAGGCCTGCCTGCTGGTCGAGGAAGGCGTCTGCTCGGTCCGCGACATCGACCTCGGGATGATGGCCGGGGCCGGCCTGGACCCGCGCAAAGGCCTGCTGCCGCCCTTCTGGAAAGCCGACGTCGAGGGTCTCGACAAGGTCCTGGAGACGATGGAGGGGCTGCAGGAGCGCCACGGCGACCGCTTCGAGCCGCCGGTGACCCTGAAGCGGTTGGTCGCCCAGGGCCGCTACGGCCTCTCCAGCGGCCAGGGCTTCTACCCCTACCCGCAGGCCGACGAGGGCGAGCAGACCGAGACGGTGAAGCTCGAGACCCGCGACGGCGTCGCGATCGCCTGGCTCGCCAACCTGCCGATGAACTCGATCTCTCCGCAGGTCGTCGCCGACCTCGAGACGGTCTGGAACCGGCTCAAGGACGGTGGCGAGGTTGGGGCGATGGTGATCGCCTCCTCGGTCCCGGTCGTCTTCTCGGCCGGCGCCGACATCAAGGCGTTCACGACCCTCGACGAGGCGAGCGGCGCCGACCTGATCAACCGCGCCCACGCCCTGTTCCGCGACTTCGGGACGGCCCGGATCGCGACGGTCGCGGCGGTCAACTCGATCGCCTTCGGCGGCGGCTGCGAGCTGGCGATGGCCTGCGACGTTCGGATCGCTGCCGAGGCCGCCGTCTTCGGCCAGCCCGAGGTGAAGCTGGGGATCATCCCCGGCTTCGGCGGTACCCAGCGGCTGGCGCGGCTGGTCGGGCCGAACAAGGCGCTGGAGCTGAACCTGGTCGGCGACGCGATCCTCTCCGAGGAGGCGCTGGAGCTCGGCCTCGTCAACCGGGTGGTCCCCGACCACGAGCTGTTCGAGACGGCGCTGATGTGGGGCCGCAAGCTGGCGGCGCAGGCGCCGGTCGCGGTCGAGCAGATCAAGGCCGTCTCCCACAAGGGGGAAATCGACGCTGGCATCGAGGCCGAGAAGCAGGGCTTCGCCACCGCCTTCGGTAGCGAAGACGCGAAGGAGGGCATCGGCGCCTTCCTCGCCAAGCGCACCCCCAAGTGGAGCGGCAGGTAGACGCAACCCAAGATCGACGGGCCGAAAACCGCTTGATGCAAGCGGTTTTCGGCCCGTCGGCGATCAACCGGCTGGCTGGGCTGCTGGAAGCAGCCTCCTCCTCCGTCGCCCTCACCGGGGCTGGGGTATCGGTTCCATCCGGTATCCCCGACTTCCGCACCCCGGAGAGTGGCCTGTGGGCGAAGGTCGACCCGATGGAGGTCGCCCACATCGACGTCTTCGAGCGCGACCCCGAACGCTTCTGGTCCTACTACCGGCCGCGCTTCTCGACCCTCGGCGACAAGGAGCCGAACCGGGCGCACGCGGCGCTGGCCGCGCTGGAGCGTCGCGGGCTGATCGAGGGCGTGATCACGCAGAACATCGACCGCCTGCACCGGGCGGCGGGGTCGGAGAACGTGATCGAGGTCCACGGCTCGATCGAGACCTCGTCGTGCACGTCGTGCGGGCTCTCCTTCGGGCTCGAGGAGATGGACGCGCTCTTCGACGATCGCGGGGTTGCGCTCTGCTCCGGCTGCGACGGGGCGGTCAAACCCGATGTCGTCCTCTTCGGCGAGATGCTGCCGCTGGACGCAATCGAGCGGGCGACGGCACTGGCCGAAGGTGCGGATCTGATGCTCTGCATCGGCTCCTCCCTCGCGGTGCACCCGGTGGCGGGACTGCCGCAGCTGACCCTCGAAGGTGGCGGGCGGCTGGCGATCGTCACCAAGGGCGAGACCCCCTACGACGACGACGCCGAGCTGAAGCTCGAGGGCGAGGTCGACGAGGAGCTCGCCGGGCTCGTGGCGGCGCTCGGCTGATGACCGCGCTCCCCGACGCGGTCGTCTTCGACAACGACGGCCTCCTGCTCGACACCGAGTCGGTCTGGACCCGGGCCGAGGAAGACCTCTTCGAGCTGCGGGGGACGGAGTTCACCCCGGCCGACAAGCGCGAGCTGGTCGGAACCTCGGCCGAGATCGCGGGCGGCATCCTCGAGCGCCGCCTCGGCGAGCCCGGCCGGGCGGGCGAGCTGATCGAGGAGCTGAACGAGCTGGTCGTCGCCGAGCTCGAGCACGGGGTCGAGGCGATGATCGGGGCCCGCGAGCTGCTCGAGCGGCTGCGCGAGCGCGGCACTCCGATCGGCCTGGTCTCCAACTCGCCGCTGCGGTTCGTGCGGCGCTCGATCGAGATCGTCGGCTTCGAGGACCTCTTCGACGTCGTCCTCAGCGCCCACGAAGTGGCGGCGCCGAAGCCGGCCCCCGATCCCTACCTCGAGGCCTGCAAGCGGCTGGGGGTCGAGCCGGGCCCGTCGGTGGTCGCCCTCGAGGACTCGCCGACGGGGGTCGCCGCGGCCCGCGCCGCCGGTCTGACGGTGATCGGCGTCCCCTCGATCGAGGGAATCGCCCTAGAGGAAGCGCACCACCTCGCCGAGACGCTGCGCGACGAGGTGGTGGTCCGTCACCTCGCCTTCTGAGCCGGCGCAACTACAATACTCAAATGTTTCTATGTAATCTCTTGAGGTTTTGCAATTCCCTCAGGAGATGCCAGATGAAGCACTTGAAGACGTTGGCAATTGCCGGCATGACGGCGGCATTCTTGACCGTGCTCCTCGGAGCCGGTTCAGCTTCGGCGACCGTCCTCTGCAAAAAAAACGTGATTCCGTGCCAAGAAGCGGACTATCCAGCGAACACGACCTTCCACATGACCCTGGAAGCGGAAACCTCGTCCGTGTTCCGCGACACAACGAAAAACGTCGTCGGGACATGCACCACGTCGACAATCGAAGGAACCACGAGCAATACAGGCGCAGCCGGAAAACCGGTTGAAGGCCCGCTGAAAGCCCTCACGTTCGGCGGCTGCGCCAGTGCGACCGCGGTAATCGAACTGGGTAAATTCCAGATCCACTACGTCGCGGGCACCAATACATTGGGAGCCCTCACACTCGTGGGCACGAAAGTGACAATCAGCAGCGTGTTCGGCAGCTGCGTCTATGGCTCCGGCGCGGGAGTCGAAATCGGCGAATTGACAGGCGGGGCCCCCGCGAAAGCCGACATCAACACGGTCGTCACGAAAATCTCGGGGTCGTTCATCTGCCCGACCTCGATCGTCTGGGAAGCCAAATACGTGGTCACAGTGCCGGAACCGCTCTACTTCAAGGACTCGTGACCGTCAGCTAGCCGCGGAGCACGCGGCGGCGGCGGAGGACGCGCTCGCTGAGCTTCAGAAGCTCCTCCACCCGCTGCCGCCGCTCTGCGCTCAGATCTCCCTCCAAGGCGGCGTTGGCCGCCTCGCCGGCCTCGCTGCGCCGCTCGGCCAAGGCGGCCATGTCCTCCTCGTGAGCGGGATCGGCCAGCGCCCCCTTCAACTCGACCAGAAGCGCCTCGAGGCCGACGCGGAGCTGCAGGGCGGCCTCGCGGTCGCGGCCGGCGTCGAGATCGGCGCGGGCGCGGAGGAGGAGCGTCTCGCAGGCATCGGGCCGCTCGCGGCCGCCGAGCATCGCGGCCACCCGTTCCTGCGGGCGCAGCTCCTCGGAGCGACGGAGGCGTCGGGAAGCGCGGGGGGAGACGTCGACCTGGCGAGCCTCGCGGAAGCGCCCGACCGCGGCCTCCTCGCCGCTGCCATAGCCGACCAGGATGCGCTCGGCGCCCTCGGCGGAGAGCTCGCTCCGTGAGTTCGGGTCGGCGCTGGCGATCGCCTGGGCGTGCAGGGCGCGGTTGAGCAGCTCCAGCCCTTCGTCGACGAGGACGTCGACGGTGTCCTCGGCCTCACAGGCCTCGTCCAGCCAGCGGCTCGCCTCGTCCTCGGCGGCAAAGGGGGCGAAGGCGCGGATCGAGGTTGCCCGGGTCAGGGTCAGCGGCTTCGCTTCACCGTCCGCGCTTGCCCGCTTCGGCCGCCGGCGCCGCCGGCCGCCGGCTGCGGGCGCGCCGGTGGTCTGCAGGACGAGGACGCTCTCCTCGGCCCCGGGGCCGAGGTCGCGGGCCAGGTAGCGGCCGTCGGCCAGCGGCAGGGAGCCGGCGAAGTCGAGCTGCACGAATCCGAATAGCTTGGACAGGGCTCGGATTCTCGCCGCTCGGGGCAGTCGCCGTCGAGCTCAGTCGCCGCTGCCGGCGGAGAGGCCGCCGTTGGCCTTGTCCGGCAGCGAGTACTTCGAGGGGCGGACCGGGACGTCGGGGTTTTCGATTTCCCCGAGGCGGTTGATCAGGCGCTGCCACTGGGCCGGCTTGAGGAGGGCGGCGAACCGCGCTTCCTTGGCGCTGGCGGTCGGGTGGTAGCCGACGTGGACGTGGTCGTAGTGGTCGGCCATCGCGAAACTGGCTTCGCCGGGCAGGTCCTCGAGCGAGATCACCTGATGGGGGTGCATCGTTCCCTGCAGGCGCAGCACTTCGTGGATCAGCTCGTCGGCGGGGGTTCCCGGGCCCTGGTGGCCGGTGACCGGGATTCCGTTGATCGCGGCGATGTCGACCGCGGTGCCCGTCGTGTGCTCGGAGACGTTGCCCGAGGCGGTCAGGTAGCCGTGACCGCACTGCAGCGAGGTGATCGTCAGCCTGAAGCCGCTGGTGCTCAGGTACTCGAGCATCGCCAGGATGCGGCGGTCGATGCGACCGGTCGCGATGTCTTCGCGACCGCATTCGTAGATTTCCAGGCCCTTGTCGGCCAGGACCCGTTTCTGCAGCGCCTCCTTGGAGAGGAGCAGGACGCCGGCGCCGCTCAGCTCGGCGAACGGGCTCTTGCCCTTGGCGCGGTAGATCGCGGTCGCCTCGAGCAGCTTCCAGCCGTCGAGGATCGGCTTCGGGTCGATCCGCGGCGCGCCCTTCCCGGCCGGGCGGATCGAGAAGTTGATGTGGGAGTCGACCCCCTCCTCGCCGGCGGCGACCCGGGCGAGGACGGTGCCGGCGATCACCTTGGCGCCGACCTTCAGGGACCCCTCGCCGCTGGCGTCGATGGCGGCTTCGACCGCGTCGCTGGCGGTCTCGCGCACGCTGTCGGTGCGGCTCGGGAGCGCCCGCAGCCGCGGCCGCAGGTTCTGGCTTTCGACCGGGACCCGCTTCTCCTGTCCGGTCGGCATCACCACCAGGCGGCGGTCGCGGACCAGATCGCCGAGCTCGGCGTAGGTGTAGCGGTTGCCGTAGGTGTCTTCGAGGACGACGAAGTTGCCGAGCCGGTCGGAGTGGCCGAGCTTGCGGACGACCCCGTCGTTGACGGCGACGACCGGCGCCCCCTCCTTGCTGAAGATGTTGATCCCGCGCGGGGTGGGGGAGGAGGAGATGACTTCGGCGGCGTTGCCGTAGTCGGGGCTCTCGCCCTTCTTCAGCGCCTCGCGGGCGGCGACGTCGTCGGCGTAGCGGGCGTCGGCGGCGATCGGGAAGTGGGCCCCCTCGGTCAGCCCGGTCAGCGAGCCGACCAGGTCGGAGGGGATGCGTCCGTAGGCGCGGGCGTAGAGGAGGACCTCCTGGACGTACCAGTCGGCGTGGTTGTAGGCGAAGATCGCCTGGTAGAGGTCGTCGTTGCCGCCGGCCAGCTTCAGGTAGTGGGCCGCGGCGCAGATCGCGTCGACGGGGTTGTAGGGATCCTTGCGGCCGTCGCCGTTGGCGTCGAGCCCGAAGGCCTCCCAGCTGGAGGGCAGGAACTGCATCCAGCCGACCGCGCCGGCGCTGGAGACGTTGAGGTTGGTGCCGAACCCGGTCTCGATTTTGTTGATCGAGGCGAGCACCTCCCAGGGGATCCCGTATTCGGTGCCGCAGGCCTGGTAGATCGGCAACAGGAAGGGGGGGATTTCGAAGCTGTCGATGACGAAGTTCGGGACGCCGATCGGGGCCGGGCCGAACGGGGCGATGGTCGTCGTCGGGTTGCCGGCGGTCGGGGTTCCCCCGGCGGAGTAATGCGAGCCGCCGTCGTCGGCGTCGGGGGCGGGCTGGTCGCCGCCGCCGTTGGCGCTCGGCGCGGTGACCGCGCCGTTGCGGCTGCCGTCGCTCGGATTGTCGAGCTCCTGGTTGAGGGTCACGCCGTCCTTGCCCGCGGGGCTGTTGCCGATCCCGGTGCCCTGCTTGACCCCACCCTCGACGTCTGCCGGCGCGGGCGAAGGCTCAGGGGCGGGTTGAGGGTTGACTTCGGCTTCGGTCGGCTGCGCGGGCGCGGCGGCTTCGGGCGCCTCGTTGGCGTCGGCCGGCGTTTCGCAATCGGGGTCGAGGTCGTCGACGAGGCCGTCGCCGTCGTCGTCGAGCCCGTTGGCGCAGGCGGGCGCCTGCAGCGAGGGGACGGTCGTCGTCGTGGTCGCCGGGTCGGCGACCGAGCCTTGCGACAGGGGCTCGGCGCCGGCGAAGGCGCCGCCCAGAGCGGCGACCAGCAGGAAGCTGGCGAAGGCGAGGATCAGTGCGAACTTGTTTCTCATCCCGTAGCGACCCTGCCCATGCTCGGAAACCCCTCCCTAGGCAGTCTCAGGAAGCTACCCATTGGCACCAGCGTCCGCAACGCGCGGGGGCGCTCCCAACAAGGGCTTAATCAATAGTTGCAACATCGCTGTAACGGAGATTTTCAGGCGAGGCGGATGGGCTCGTTAAGCTGCTGTGACTTGACCTACGAGGATTATGAGCAGGACGGGCTGCGGGCGCGGGCCGAGCAGGCGCTCGGCGAGCTGGCGCAGGCCCTGATCGACAATCCCACCCTCCACGACGCCGTGACCGCGGCCCTGGGGGCGCGGGAGAAGGCTCTCGAGGCGCAGCAGGCCGCGATGAGCGCCCTCAACCTGCCCTCCGCGACCGACGTCGAACGACTCGAGCGGCGCCTGCGCTCCTTCTCCCAGCGGCTGGAGGACGTCGAGGAGGCGATCGACGACGTCAGCCGCGAATTGGGGGCCCTGCGGCGCGAGAACGCCAAAAAAGCACCAAAGAAGGTCAACTCTAAGC
>DASTBO010000058.1:0-2769 GCA_035712025.1 Solirubrobacterales bacterium | reverse complement strand
CCGCGAGACCGCGTCAACCCGTCTTCGAGGCGGGTTGACGCGGTCTCGGCGACGGGTCGACCTGCGTAAGATCGGTGGGTTGGCTGCTGGGGCAAAAGCAAGTAGGAAATACGATCCGCTGGGGCCGTTCAGCGCGCCGGTGCGGCGCTGGTTCGAGGCCTCCTTCGAGGGGCCGACCCCGGCCCAGTCGGGCGGCTGGGAGGCGATCTCCAGCGGCGAGCATGCGCTGATCTGCGCCCCGACCGGGTCGGGGAAGACGCTCGCCAGCTTCCTCTGGGGAATCGACAAGCTGGCCCGCTCGAAGGACCTGGGGACCGGCGTCAAGCTGGTCTACGTCTCGCCGCTGAAAGCGCTCTCCTACGACATCGAGCGCAACCTGCGGGCGCCGCTGCGGGGGATCGGCGCCGACATCGCCGTCGGCCTGCGCACCGGCGACACCTCGCAGAAAGACCGGAGGGCGATGGCGAAAACGCCGCCGGACATCCTCATCACGACGCCGGAGTCGCTGTACCTGATGCTCTCCTCCAGCGTGCGGGAGATCCTCACCGGGGTCGAAGCGGTGATCGTCGACGAGATCCACGCCGTTGCCCAAACCAAGCGGGGCAGCCATCTGGCGCTGACCCTGGAGCGCCTGGACCATCTGGTGAGCGACGCAGGTGGGGAGCCGATCCAGCGGATCGGGTTGTCCGCCACCCAGCGGCCCCTGGAGCGGATCGGGCGGTTCCTCGTCGGTCCCAAGCGGGAGTGCCGGATCGTCGACGCCGGGCAGAAGAAGGCCCTCGACCTGGAGATCGTGGTCCCGGTCGAGGACATGGCCGACCCGGGGGCGCCGGCCTACCCGAGCGAGGACGGACCGCCGCCGAGCGAAGTCGAGCCCAGCGCCCACGCCCGCTCGATCTGGCCGGCGATCTACCCGCGGCTGCTGGAGCTGGTCCAGGAACACACCTCGACGATGATCTTCGTCAACAACCGGCGTGCCGCCGAGCGCCTCGCCAAGCGACTCAACGAGTTGGCGAACGGCGAAGGCGAAAGCGAGCTTCCTGCCACCGAGCACGCCGGACACGAGGACACCGGCGAGCCGCTCGAGCAGGTCGAGATCGCCCGCGCCCACCACGGCTCCCTCTCCCACGAGGAGCGCGCCGTGGTCGAGGAGATGCTCAAGTCCGGCAAGCTGCCCTGTCTGGTCGCCACCTCCTCGCTGGAGCTGGGGATCGACATGGGCGCCGTCGACCTCGTCATCCAGGTCGAGTCGCCGAAGTCGGTGACCCGCGGCCTGCAGCGGATCGGCCGCGCCGGCCATCGCATGGGCGAAGTCTCCAAAGGCCGGATCTTCCCCAAATACCGCGGCGACCTGCTCGAGTGCGCGGTCGTCGCCCGCCGCATGCGGGAGGCCGAGATCGAGGAGACGACGATCCCGCAGAACCCGCTCGACGTCCTCGCCCAGCACCTCGTCTCGCTGGCGGCGCACAAGGAGTGGGAGGTCGACGAGATCGAGCGCCTCGTCACCGCCACCGAGCCCTTCCACGACCTCTCCCGCGAACAGCTGGAGAACGTCCTCGACATGCTCGACGGCCGCTACCCCTCCGACCGCTTCGCCGAGCTGCGGCCGCGGATCGTCTGGGACCGCACCGAAGGCACGATCCACGGCCGCAAAGGCGCCCGCCAGCTGGTCGTCACCAACGCCGGCACGATCCCCGACCGCGGCCTCTACGGCGTCCACCTCCCCGACGGCCGCCGGGTCGGCGAGCTCGACGAGGAGATGGTCTACGAGGCCCGCGCCGGCCAGACCTTCCTGCTCGGCTCGAGCACTTGGCGGATCGAGGAAATCACCCGCGACCGGGTGATCGTCACCCCCGCCCCCGGCGCCCCCGGAGCGGTCCCCTTCTGGAAGGGCGACGGGATCGGCCGCCCCGCCGAGCTGGGCCGGGCGATCGGCGCCTTCGCCCGCGAGGCGGTCAACCGCGATCCCGCCGAGCTGGCGAAGGAGTACGACCTCGACGAGCGCGCCGCCGACAACCTCGTCAGCTATCTGCGCGAGCAGCAGCAGGCGACCCGCGTCGTCCCCTCCGACGAGACGATCGTCGTCGAGCGCTTCCGCGACGAGATCGGCGACTGGCGCCTCTGCATCCTCTCTCCCTACGGCGGCCGCGTCCACGCCGCCTGGGGGCTCGCCCTCGCCGCCAAGATCCGCGACGAACGCGACCTCGAGGCCGACGCGATCTGGTCCGACGACGGGATCGTCATCCACCTCCCCGACGCCGACGAGCCGCCGCCCGCCGACCTCGTCCTGATCGACCCCGACCAGATCGAAGACCTCGTCGTCGGCGAGCTCTCCGGCTCGGCCCTGTTCGGCTCCCGCTTCCGCGAGAACGCCTCGCGCTCGCTGCTGATCCCGCGCGCCTACCCCGGCAAGCGCACGCCGCTCTGGCAGCAGCGGCTGAAGTCGCAGAGCCTGCTCGAGGTGGCGCGGGACTTCCCCCGCTTCCCGGTCGTGCTCGAGACCTACCGCGAGTGCCTGCGCGACGTCCTCGACCTGCCCGCCCTCGCCGAGCTGCTGGAAAAGCTCCACTCCCGCGCGCTGAGCCTGGTCGAGGTCGAGACTCCGACCGCCTCGCCCTTCGCCTCCTCGCTGCTGTTCGACTACGTCGCCACCTACATGTACGAGGGGGACACGCCGAACGCCGAGCGGCGGGCGGCGGCGCTGGCCCTCGACCGCGACCTGCTGCGCGAGCTGCTCGGCCAGGAGGAGCTGCGCGAGCTGATCGACCC
>DASTBO010000057.1:0-3770 GCA_035712025.1 Solirubrobacterales bacterium | reverse complement strand
GCTGAAGGAAACGAGTCCGAAAAATAAGCTGACCCTGGCGGTGACCGTCTCGGGCACCAGCGTCGCCGGAGCGCTGACGACCAAAACGCTGAAACTGAAGCTCAAGGGCCAAGCGAAGCCCTGACCCCGAGCGCCAAGTCGCACGACGAGAGGCGGGCCCGCGTGCCCGCCTCTCACGTTTAGGCAGGACCGCTCGCGGGCAGGTTCTTGTTGCACCCTCGCTCTGCGGAGCAGGGGCACGTTATGGAGGAGAAACCGTGAAAGCCGGGCGGCTGGCGCGCGCCCTCACCTGCCTCGCCGCCGCGGGGATCGCGGCGCTAGCGCTCACGTCCTGCGGCGGCTCCTCCGACGGAGGCGGGGCCCAGGACCTCACCTTCTTCGTCGCGATCCAGCCGGGCGGGACGATCGAGGAAGTCTCGAAACGGTGCTCGGATGAATCGAAGGGCAAGTACACGATCACGCCGGAATTCCTCCCCACCGACGCCAGCCAGCAGCGCGAACAGCTGGTGCGGCGGCTGGGCGCCGAGGACTCCTCGATCGACATCGTCGGCATGGACGTGATCTGGACCGGCGAGTTCGCCAACGCCGGCTGGGTCGAAGAGTGGACCGGCCCGCTGAAGAAGCAGGTGACCGAAAAGGTCTTCCCCAACGTGATCGAGACGGCCTCCTTCGAAGACAAGCTCTACGCGGCGCCGTTCAACACCAACACCCAGCTCCTCTGGTACCGCAAAGACCTGGTCAAGCAGCCGCCGAAGACCTGGGACGAGATGATCGAGGTGGCGGAAGGGCTGAAAGAAGCGAGCTCGATCCAGGTCCAGGCCAGCCGCTACGAGGGCTACATGGTCTGGGTCAACGCGCTGATCGAGAGCGCCGGCACCGAAATCCTCTCCGGGCCCGAAGAAGTCGACCTCGAACAGGGGCCGACCGAAAAGGCGCTGCAGGTGATCGGGCGGCTCGCCAACGGCGGCGCCGCGCCGCCGAGCCTCTCGACCTCCGACGAGGACACCGCCCGGCTCGGCTTCGAGGCCGGCGAATCGGCCTTCATGACCAACTACACCTTCGCCTACGGCAGCGCCCAGGAAGAAGCGCCGGAGATCGGCAAAGTGATGGGCTTCGCGCGCTTCCCGCGGGTCGACGCGAACACGCCGAGCAAACCGCCGCTGGGCGGCTTCAACCTCGCGGTCAGCTCCTTCTCCGAGAACAAGGACGTCGCCTTCGAAGCGGCCGCCTGCCTCGCCAACGACACGAGCCAGAAAACCGCGGTCGAACTCGACGGGCTGCCGCCGTCGCGCTCCGACCTCTACAGCGACAAAGCCGTGACCGAGGCCTACCCGGGCTTCGCCGAGCTGGTCAAAGAATCGATCGAAGCCTCCGGGCCGCGGCCGACCACCCCCGCCTACCAGGACGTCTCGCTGGCGATCCAGCGCTCGCTGCACCCGCCGGACAAGATCGACCCCGAAGACACCGAATCGGTCTACGAGGAACTGAAGTCGAACCTCGAAGACGCGGTCAAGCGGGAAGGGCTGCTCTGATGAAGTCCGAGCGCACCCGATCCGAACGGAAACTAGCCTGGATGCTGTGCGCGCCGGCGGTGGTGGCGATGCTGCTCGTCACCGCCTACCCGATCGCCTACGCGGTCGTCCTCTCGCTGCAGGACGTCGACCTCCGCTTCCCCGACGAGGGCGGCTTCGTCGGACTCAGCAACTACACCGCCGTCCTCTCCTCCGACCTCTGGTGGACCGACCTCTTCAACACCGTCTTCATCATGGTCGTCTCGGTCGCGATCGAGCTGGTGCTGGGGATGGCGATCGCGCTGGTCATGCACCGGGCGATCTTCGGCCGCGGCGTCGTCCGCACCTCGGTCCTCATCCCCTACGGGATCATCACCGTGGTCGCCGCCTTCGCCTGGCAGTTCGCCTTCTCGCCGGAAACCGGGTTCGTCAACAACCTGCCGCTGATCTCCGACGAAATGGACTGGTTCGGCGGCCGCTTCAGCTCCTTCGCGGTGATCATCATGGCCGAGGTCTGGAAGACGACGCCGTTCATGGCGCTGCTGCTGCTCGCCGGGCTGGTGACGATCGACAGCCAGCTCTACGAGGCGGCGCGGGTCGACGGCGCCAGCGCCTGGCAGCGCTTCACCCGGATCACGCTGCCGCTGATGAAGCCGGCGATCCTCGTCGCGCTCCTCTTCCGCACCCTCGACGCCTTCCGCGTCTTCGACACGATCTTCGTCATGACCCGCGGTGCCCAGGACACCGAATCGGTCTCGATCCTCGGCTACAACCAGCTGATCTCGCGCCTCAACCTCGGCCTCGGCTCGGCGGTCTCGGTGTTGATCTTCCTCTGCGTGTTCCTGATCGCGTTCGTCTTCGTCCGTGGCTTCGGGACCAAACTCGACGAAGGCCGGCCGGGGGGCTGAGATGGAACACCGCAGCGGCCGCGACTACGCCCTCTGGAGCATCGCCATCTTCCTCGTGGTGATCCTCGCCCTGATCCCGGTTCTCTGGCTGATCTCGATCTCGCTGAAGCCGCCGGAAGAGTTGACCGACCAGCGCTTCATCCCCCAGAGCGTCTCCTTCGACAACTACAAGAGCCTGTTCGAAGGCGGGATCGACGGCAGCCCGTTCATCAAGCCGCTGATCAACTCGATCGGGATCGCGCTGATCACGACGGTGATCTCGATCGTCCTCGCCTCCTTCGCCGCCTACGCGATCGCCCGCCTCGAGTTCCCCGGCAAGCGGCTGATCCTCGCCGGGGCGCTGGCGATCGCGATGTTCCCGCCGATCTCCACGGTCGGGCCGCTGTTCGACATGTGGCGGGCGCTGGGGCTCTACGACACCTGGCTCGGGCTGATCATCCCCTACCTCACCTTCTCGCTGCCGCTGGCGATCTACGTCCTCGTCGCCTTCTTCCGGGAGATCCCCTGGGAGCTCGAGCAGGCGGCCCAGGTAGACGGCGCGACGCCCTTCCAGGCGTTCACGAAGGTGATCGTGCCGCTGGCGGCGCCGGGCGTCTTCACCGCCGCGATCCTCGTCTTCATCTTCTGCTGGAACGACTTCCTCTTCGCGATCTCGCTGACCAGCTCGGACGCCTCGCGGACCGTTCCCGCCGCCCTCGCCTTCTTCACCGGCGAATCGTCGTTCACCGCGCCGACCGGCAGCATCGCCGCCGCCGCGGTGGTCGTGACGGTGCCGATCATCGTCTTCGTCCTCATCTTCCAGCGCCGAATCGTCGCCGGGCTCACCGCCGGCGCCGTCAAGGGATAAAGGAGCCAACCGATGTCAGAGATAGTCCTCGACGGAGTCACCAAGACCTTTGCCGACGGTTTCGAAGCCGTCAAAGACATGGACCTCGACATCCAGGACGGCGAGTTCATGATCCTCGTCGGCCCCTCGGGCTGCGGCAAGTCGACGGCGCTGCGGATGATCGCCGGGCTCGAGGACATCTCCAGCGGCGAGGTGAAGATCGGCGGCGAGACCGTCAACGACCGCTCGCCGAAGGATCGCGACATCGCGATGGTCTTCCAGAACTACGCGCTCTACCCGCACATGACCGTGCGCGAGAACATGGGTTTCGCGCTGAAGCTCGCCGGCGCCGACAAGAGCGAGATCGACGAGAAGGTCGAGGAGGCGGCGCGGACGCTCGACCTCGAGCAGCACCTCGACCGGCGGCCGGCCAACCTCTCCGGCGGCCAGCGCCAGCGGGTGGCGATGGGGCGGGCGATCGTCCGCGACCCGAAAGCGTTCCTGATGGACGAGCCGCTCTCCAAC
>DASTBO010000056.1:0-5205 GCA_035712025.1 Solirubrobacterales bacterium | reverse complement strand
CCCCGTTCTGCTCGATCGCCGAGTCCGAGCACGACATCATGGGGGCCGGTCATGCCTCGACCTCGATCGGCTACGCGGTCGGGCTGAAGGAGGCGATGCGCAAGGGAATCGGCGAGGACGGTCGCGTCGCCGCCGTGATCGGCGACGGCGCCCTCACCGGCGGGGTCGCTTACGAGGCGCTGCACGCGGCCGGCGGCCTGCAGACGCCGATCGTGATCGTCCTCAACGACAACGGGATGTCGATCTCGCCGAACGTCGGCGCCCTCTCCCGCTACTTCAACCGGATCCGTCTCAACCCGCGCCTCTGGCATGCCCGCGAGGGGGTCGAGGACCGGCTGACGAAGCTGCCGCTCGGCCTCGGCCGCCGGATCGAGCGCCTGGGGCCGGAGATCAAGGCCGCGATCAAGGCCTACTGGGCACCGGGGCTGTTCTTCGAGGAGCTCGACCTCGCCTACATGGGCGTGATCGACGGCCACGACGTGCACGCGCTGCGCGAGGCGCTGACCGAGGCCTTCGACGCCGACCGCCCGGTCGTCGTCCACATCCACACCGTCAAGGGCAAGGGCTTCGCGCCGGCCGAAGAAGGCGGGCTGGAGTCGATGGAGGAGTGGCACGCGGCGAAGCCGAAGTCGATCGTCAACGGCGCGCCGGCCAGCGCTCCGAAGCCGGTGCCGGTGACCGAAACCGACTCGCCGGAGGGGATCGAGGTGCTGGAGAAGCCGCCGGCCGCCGGCTCCCCGCCCCAGTACACCAAGGTCTTCGCCGAGGCGATGGTCGCCGAGGCAGAAGCCGACGAGCGGGTGATCGGGATCACCGCGGCGATGGCGGGGGGGACCGGCCTGCAGCAACTCGCCGACGAGGTGCCCGAGCAGTACTACGACGTCGGCATCGCCGAGCAGAACGCGGTCCTGCTCGCCTGCGGGCTGGCGCTGCAGGGCGCGAAGCCGGTCTGCGCGATCTACTCGACCTTCCTGCAGCGCGCCTTCGACCAGATCGTCCACGACGTCTGCCTGCAGGGCCTCGACGTGACCTTTGCGATGGACCGCGCCGGCCTGGTCGGCGACGACGGTCCGACCCACCACGGCGCCTTCGACGTCTCCTACTTCCGCCCGATCCCGAACGTCGTCGTGATGGCGCCGCGCGACGAGGCGATGCTGGTCCACATGCTGCACACCGCGATCGCCCACGACGGGCCGGCGGCGCTGCGCTACCCGCGCGGGGCGGGGGAGGGGACGACGCTGCCGAAGCAGCCGAAGAGCATCCCGATCGGGGTGGGCGAGGTGCTGGCAGAGGGCGAGCGCGTCGCCCTGCTCGGCTACGGCTACGGGGTTCCAGTCGCCCGCGAGGCGGCGGAGATCCTCGAAAAGCACGGGCTCAAGCCGACCGTCGCCGACGCCCGCTTCGCCAAGCCGATCGACGCGGACCTGGCCGAGCGCCTGGCGCGCGAGCACGAGCTGGTGGTGACGATCGAGGAGAACGTGCTCCCCGGCGGCTTCGGCTCCGCGGTGCTGGAGCACCTCGAGGACGCCTTCTCCGAGGCTCCCGGCGAGCGGGCGCGAGTGCTGCGGGTCGGTCTGCCGGACTCCTACGTCACCCACGGCAAGCCGGCGCTGCTGCGGGCCGAGGTCGGCCTCACCGGCGAGTCGGTCGCCGATCGCGTGCTCAGCTCGATCTCCAGCGCGCAGCCGGCGCTGACTTAATCGCCTGGGCCTAATCACTTTTGACGATTGATTCAATTGGCGCAATCGAATAGCCTGCGTCAGTCTCTCCGGTGAGAGAAGCAGGGCATTCGAAGCCAGCGCTTCTGGGGAAAATCACCAAGGGGAGGAGAGGCGCGCATCTCTATATGTGTGGATCCGCTTGGGGAATCGGATCTCTCGCGCCCGCCTCATAGGTCGGGGCGCGAGGCGCGCCCGGGGTACCGCCTTCCAGTACCCGTGAGGGCACCCCGAACGCGAAAGCGCCCGCCGGACGGCGGGCGCTTTCGTTTCAGGCTGCGATGCGGCTCTATTCGCTTTCGCGAACTGCGGCCGCTTCGCCGATCTTGACGTTCGATTCGAGGATCGCGGTGTTGGTGCCCGCGGCCGACGGGACGCCGACGATCGAGTTGACGAACGGGTCGACGGCCCAGGAGAACAGGATCCCCCCGCAGCCGTTGGCGCCGGGGGCCGCGAACGAGTTGTCGACGAGTTTGCTGCCCGTGAGGCTGAAGATCGTCGAGTTTTCGTTCTGAGAGAACGTGCCGGAGGCACCGCTGATCGGTTTGTTCGGCGCCGGCGGTGCCGTGGTGCCGGTGGTCAGGTTCAGTTTGATCGGACTCGAGTTGGAGCCGATGTAGCAGTTGCTCCCCAGGAACGGGTTGCTCAGCTTGACCTTCACCGGCAGGATCAGAGCCGGGCCCGACTGGAAAAGCAGGTTGCCCATGTTGAGGACGACCTGATTTGCCGGGGCGGCGAGCTCCATCGTCGCGGTGACCCCGGTGAACCCGTTGTTGATCGTTTCGTTGAAGAGGTCACGCAGGATCGACGGCCACCAGCTGGGAGCGGTCACACCCAGCAGCCCGCCCGGGACCGGCTGGGGGGTTTTCACCAGGGTGTTCCCGTCCTCGGCGGCGATCAGCGGGATGGGGCCGAGGAGCCCTTCGTACTCCAGGCCGCCCTGCAGCACGACCGGATTTTTGATCGGCACCGATTTTTTGCCGATCGTGATCGTGCCCGATTTCGTTTCCGAGAAGAAGCAGGCGGTCAGCGTGCTGCGGCTCAGCGGGCAGTCGTTGAACTGGGCGTATTCCCCGGTGGGGTTGTGGGGGGCGGCCAGCGCCGACGATGCCGGCACGAGAAGGGCCGCAAGCGCGACGAAGGCTAGGAGAAGCCGTCTCATGGACTGGTTCCTTTCTTTGACTGGATTGATCGGAAAATTCCGATTGAAGAAAGGATCTTAAACACCGGAGTTCTTTTTGCGCATCCGCAAATTTGCGCAGGCGAGTCTTGTCCGATGACTAGCCCCACCAGGCGGCCAGCGCCCGCCGCCAGTTCCCCCAGCAGATCGCCTCGATTTCCGTCCGGCCGAACCCCGCATCCGCGAGTGCCGCGACGAGGCGCGGCAGGCCGGAGGCGTCTCCCAGCGAGGCGGGGACGGTCGCCCCGTCGAAGTCGGAGCCGAGGGCCACGTGGGCGACGCCGATCCGTTCGGCGACGTAGCGGGCGTGGTCGGCGACGAGGCCTAGCGGGGTGTCGGCGTCGTCGGCGAAGTCGGCTCGCAGGAAGGGGGTGGCGAAGACGATGCCGACGAGGCCGTCGCTGGCGCCGATCGCGTCGAGCTGGCGGTCGGTGAGGTTCCTCGAGGCCGGGCAGAGGGCGTGGGCGCCCGAGTGGCTCGCCACCAGCGGGCCCAGCTCCAGGCGCGCCACGTCCCAGAAGCCGGCTGCGTTCAGGTGGCTGAGGTCGACGAGGATGCCGAGTTCGGCGCAGGCCGCCGCCAGCGCCAGGCCGCGGTCGGTCAGTCCCGGACCGACGTCGGGGGAGGAGGGGAACCGGAACGGCACCCCGTGGCCGAAGGAGTTGGATCGGCTCCAGACCGGGCCCAGCGATCGCAGCCCGCGCTCGTACCAGGCGCCCAGCAGCTCGAAGTCCTCGTCGATCGCCTCGGCTCCCTCCAGGTGCATCACCGCCGCAGGGGGCGAGCCATCCCGCCGGGCGCGGTCGACGTCGGCGATCGAGCGGGCTACCGCGATCGCGCCGCGCCGCTCCAGGTCCAGCAGGCGCTCGGCGATCCGGACGGCATGGGCGGCGGCGACCCTGTGCTCCACCGGCTCGGCGAGGGGCTCCGAGTAGGCACCGCCGGCGCCGAAGCTGACCTGCCGCGACGGCTCCCCGTCCGAGGGCGTGAAGATCGCGAAGATGCCGCCCCGCATCCCGCCCTCGCGCATCCGGGGCAGGTCCAGGTGCCCCCGGTCGCCGCGTCGCGAGAGGTCCTCGCCGCCCTCCCTCGTCAGGGCGTCGTTGTGACCGTCGAAGACCGGGATCATCGGCTGAATGTAGGAGACTCACGGCTGTGTCGAGGGAGAACGTGGGTAGAGATCCCGCCGAGCGAGCGGCGGAGGGCAAGGCTGCGCGGTCCGAGCGACCCCGCTCGGGCCACGCCGAGCTGAGCGAGTTCCCGCGCGATCCGCTGGCGATCCTGGCCGCCCAGGACGAGAACCGGGTGCAGGAGCTGGTGCCGATCCGCTACGCCCGGATGCTGGCCTCGCCCTTCGCCTTCTTCCGCGGCGGGGCGGCGGTGATGGCCGCCGACCTGGCGGAGAACCCGCGCACCGACCTCTCCGTCCAGCTCTGCGGCGACGCGCACCTCTCGAACTTCGGCGTCTTCGCGGCTCCCGATCGGCGTCTGGTCTTCGACTGCAACGACTTCGACGAGACCTGCCCGGGGCCGTTCGAGTGGGACGTCAAGCGGCTGGCCGCGAGCGTCGCGATCGCCGGCCGCCAGAACGGCTTCGGCAAGAAGGAGCGGCGGCGAGCTGTGCTCGCCACCGTGGCCGGCTACCGACAGACGATGCGGGAGGACGCCGCGATGCGGAATCTCGAGGTCTGGTACTCGCGCATCGACGTCGAACCGGCCCTGGAGGCGCTGCGCCCGGAGGCCGACCAGCGCAGCCTCCGCCGGGTCGAACGCAGCCTCGACAAGGCGCGGGCCAAGGACAGCATCCGCGCCTACGGGAAGCTGACCGAGGTGGTCGACGGCAGGCCGCGGATCGCCGCCGACCCGCCGCTGATCGTCCCGATCGAGGACCTGGCCGGCACCACCGACGTCGAGCGGCTGCTGCGCGAGGTGATCGCCTCCTACCAGCAGTCGCTGAGCCCGGGTCGCCGTCACCTCGCCGCCTCCTACGACTACGTCCACGCCGCCCGCAAGGTGGTCGGGGTCGGGAGCGTCGGCACCCGCGCCTGGATCGTCCTCCTGCTCGGTCGCGACGAGCACGACCCGCTCTTCCTGCAGGCGAAGGAAGCCGGCCCGTCGGTGCTCGAGCCCCACGTCGGGGCGAGCGAGTACTCCCAGCACGGCCAGCGCGTGGTCGAAGGACAGCGGCTGATGCAGGCGGCGAGCGACATCTTCCTCGGCTGGGTCAGCGCCACCGGAGTCGACGGCACCGAGCGCCACTTCTACGTGCGGCAGCTGTGGGACGGCAAGGGCTCGGCCGTCGTCGAG
>DASTBO010000055.1:0-13613 GCA_035712025.1 Solirubrobacterales bacterium | reverse complement strand
GGTGAGGCCGACGCCGATCGCGAGGAAGCTCGCGAGCCGGCCGTACTCGGCGGTGGAAGATCCGCTCGCGGACGCGCCCCCGGGCTTTGCCCCGGGGAGTTTCTCGCGCAGGCCCATCAGTCCTTCGGCGCGCCGCGCTCGTAGTGCGAGGGCTCGACGCCGAGCGCCAGCTCGACCCGCCGCACCCGCTCGAAGACGCGCTGGGTCATCACCCGCTGGCCGGCGAGCAGGTCGCCGATCACGCCGAGGGCGAAGAGCTGGACCGCGGCGATGAAGAGCGTCGCGCCGAGGATCAGCGACTGGACGTGGCCGGTGCTGTCGCCGTTGAAGATCGCGTCGACCAGGAACGGCAGCCAGGCGCAGAGGGCGAGGAGGAGGACGACGGCGCCGGCGGTGGCGAAGACGCGCAGCGGCTCGTAGCGGGCGTAGATGCGGAGGATCGCCGGCGCGTTGCGGCGCACGTAGGCGCCGGTCGAGGCGAAGAGGCGGGACTCGCGCGTCTTCGGGTTGGTCCCGACCTCGACCTCGTCGACCGCGACCAGCATCTTGCCGGCCTGGATCAGGCTCTCCAGCGTGTAGGTGAAGTTGTCGACGACCAGCAGCTGCAGGGCGGCCTCGCGGTTGTAGGCGCGGAAGCCGGAGGTGGCGTCGGTGACCTCGGTGCCGGAGAGGCGGCGGACGACCCAGCTGCCGAGCCGCTGCAGCCCTTTCTTCGAGCCGGAGAAGTGGTCGATCTCGCCGACCTGGCGGTCGCCGACGACCATGTCGGCTTCGCCGGCGACGATCGGCGCCACCAGCTTGGCGACGTCGGCGCCCCGGTACTGGTTGTCGGCGTCGGTGTTGACGACGACGTCGGCGCCGAGCTTGAGGCAGGCGTCGAGGCCGGCCTGGAAGCCGGCGGCGAGGCCCTTGTTGTTGGTCAGCCGCACGACGTGCTCGACCCCGCACTCGCGGGCGACCTCGACGGTGCGGTCGGTGCTGCCGTCGTCGACCACCAGCAGCTCGACCCGGTCGATGCCTGGGAGCGAGCGGGGGAGGTCGGCGATCGTCTGCGGAAGCGTCTCCTCCTCGTTCAGGCAGGGGATCTGGATGATGAGTTTCATCGCCATCAGCGTATTCGCGCTTCTCTTCCTGGTGCCTGCCCCTGGGCGGTAGACTGATTGACGAGTCAATCAACCATGAATTCCCAGCTAACCGAGATGGATCGAGCCCATCTGAGGCGCGCCCTGGAGCTGGCGGAGGGGGGGCGAGGCCGGGTCAGCCCCAACCCGCTGGTCGGGGCTCTGGTCGTTCGCGACGGCGAGACGATCGGCGAAGGGTTCCACGCGGAGCTGGGGGGGCTGCACGCGGAGCGGGCGGCGCTGGTGGATTGCGGCGAGCGGGGCGAGGACCCGGCCGGGGCGACGATGTACGTGACCTTGGAGCCCTGCGCCCACCAGGGAAGGCAGCCGCCCTGCGTCGAGGCGATCCTCGCGGCGGGGATCGGCCGGGTCGCGATCGCCGCGGAGGACCCGAGCGAGAAGGCCGCCGGTCGCGGGCCGGGAATCCTCCGCGACGGCGGGGTCGAGGTGGGTTTCGCCTCCGGCGCCGAGGCCACCGCCGCACGGCGCCTCAACCAGCCCTTCCGCAAGCACGCCCGCACCGGCCTGCCGCTGGTGGTCCTGAAGATGGCGATGTCCCTCGACGGCCGGACCACGACGGCCCCCGACGACAGTCCCTGGATCTCCGGCCCCGAGAGCCGCGAGCTGGTCCACCGGTGGCGCGCCGAATCCGACGCGATCGCCGTCGGCATCGGCACGGTTCTGGCCGACGACCCCCTCCTCACCGCCCGGATCGAGGGCGCCCGCCAGCCGCAGCGCGTGGTCTTCGACTCCCACGCCCGACTCCCCCTCGACTCCCAGCTCCTCCGCACCCTCGACCGATCCCCGGTGCTCGTCGTCGCCGCCCCCGAGGCGCCAGCCGACCGCGTCGGAGCCCTCGAATCCGCCGGCGCCGAGGTCCTCGTCGCCACCGACGTCGAGGCCGCCTTGCGTGAACTGGGCCGCCGCGAAGTCACGAGCTTGTTTCTAGAGGGCGGCCAGACCCTGGCATCCAGCTTCCTCGCCGCCGGCCAGATCGACGAATCGCGTACCTTCGTCGCCCCGATGCTCCTCGGTAGTCAACCCAACCCGGTCCCCTGCGCAGGACCCGCGCGCCAAACCGCCCTTTGGTCGTCAGCCAAGACCGTCGGCCCCGACACCCTGATCGCCGCCACCTACAAGGAGTGGTGACGTGTTCACGGGCCTGATCGAAGACGTCGGCCTCGTCGAGGCCCTCGAGCGCACCGCCGATGGCGCCCGCCTGCGGATCGCCTCCGACCTCTCCGCCCAGCTTTCCCTCGGCGACTCGATCGCCGTCGACGGCTGCTGCCTCACCGCCACCGCCGTCGACGGCGACCGCTTCGAGACCGAGGCGATGAACCAGACCCTCGCGGTCACCGCGCTCGACGGCGTCGTGGAGGGGTCGAGGGTCAACCTGGAGCTGGCGATGCGCGCGAGCGATCGGCTCGGCGGCCACATCGTCCAGGGCCACGTCGACGGGGTCGGCGCGGTGGCGTCCGTCGAGGACGACGGGTTCGCCAGGCGCGTCCGCGTCGATCTCCCCGGCCAGCTTCTCCGCTACGTCGTCGACAAGGGCTCGATCGCCCTCGGCGGGGTCAGCCTCACCGTCGCCGAGTTGGACGAGACCGCGGTCGAGGTCTCGCTCATCCCCGAGACCCTGGAGCGGACGAACCTCGGCGATCTGGCGCCAGGAGATCGATTGAACGTCGAGTCCGACGTGGTCGCCAAGTACGTGGAGCGATTGATGTCACCATTCGCCCGGAAGGAGCAGGCTTGAGCACGATGGCCGAGACCCAGAGACAAGAGCAGAGCACCGCGGGGAAGAGCCCGTTCGCGACGATCGAGGAGGCGATCGAGGAGATCCGCGCCGGTCGCATGGTCGTCGTCTGCGACGGCGAGGACCGCGAGAACGAGGGCGACCTGGTGATGGCAGCCCAGTTCGCGACGCCCGAGGCGATCAACTTCATGGCCAAGGAGGCGCGCGGGCTGATCTGCCTGGCGCTGACCGCGCAGCGCTGCGAACGGCTCGGCCTCAACCTGATGGCGGCGAAGAACGAGGCGCCGCTGCAGACCGCCTTCACGGTGACGATCGAGGCCGCCGGCGGCGTCAGCACCGGGATCTCGGCCCACGACCGGGCCCACACGATCCAGGTCGCGATCGACCCCGAGTCGGGCCCGCGCGACATCGTCGTCCCCGGTCACATGTTCCCGCTGCGGGCCAAAGACGGCGGCGTCCTCGAGCGCACCGGCCACACCGAGGCCAGCGTCGACCTGGCGCGCCTCGCCGGCCTCACCCCGGCCGGGGTGATCTGCGAGGTGATGAACGACGACGGGACGATGGCCCGCGTCCCCGACCTCGTCCCCTACTGCGAGAGGCACGGGCTGAAGATGATCACCGTCGCCGACCTGATCGCCTACCGGCGGCAGACCGAGAAGCTGGTCGAACGCGTCGTCGGCACCGCGCTGCCGACCGCCTTCGGCGACTTCCAGGCGGTCGGCTACCGCTCGCTGGTCGACGACAAACACCACGTGGCGATGGTCAAGGGCGAGGTCGACGGGGAGCAGGACGTGCTGGTCCGCGTCCACTCCGAGTGCCTCACCGGCGACGTCTTCCACTCGATGCGCTGCGACTGCGGCGAACAGCTCGAAGCGGCGCTCTCGATGATCGAGCGCGAGGGGCGCGGCGTCCTCCTCTACCTCTCCCAGGAGGGCCGCGGGATCGGGCTGCTGAACAAGCTCAGGGCCTACAAGCTGCAGGAGGAAGGCGCCGACACGGTCGAGGCCAACCTCAAGCTCGGGCTGCCGGCCGACCTCCGCGACTACGGGATCGGGGCGCAGATCCTCGGCGACCTCGGCCTGACCAGCATCCGCATCCTCACCAACAATCCGAAAAAGATCGTCGGCCTCGAGGGCTACGGGCTCTCGGTCAGCGAGCAGGTGCCGATCGAGTCCCCTCCCAACGCCCACAACGACGCCTACCTGCGCGCCAAGCGCGACAAGATGGGCCACCTGCTGCACCACCAGGGCCTGGCCCTCGACGAGGAGATGATCCACGACGAGGAGGAGCGCGACGCCCGCGAGGGCCGCGACGGTGCCGATGGCTGAGGCGGGGGCGTTCCTCGAGCAGTTCTCGGAGGAGGAGAAGGCGAAGCTGTCGCAGCTGCAGTTCGCGGTCGTCGTCGGTCGCTTCTACGAGGACCTGGCGCTGCGCCTGCTCGACGGCGCCGACCACGGCTTCCAGCTGGCCGGGGTGCCGATCGGCAACGTCACCCATCACTCGGTCCCCGGCGCCTACGAGCTGCCCTTCGCCGCCAGCGCGATCGTCGACGGCGTCCGCCGCCACAACGCCCAGCAGGCGGGGGGCCCGGAGATCGGCGGCGTCGCCTGCCTCGGCGTCGTCATCCGCGGCGAGACCGACCACTACGACTTCGTCTGCGCGGAGGCGGCCCGCGGCATCCAGGACGTCCAGCTGGCGACCGGGGTTCCCTGCGCCTTCGGCGTCATCACCTGCGACAACATGGAGCAGGCCCTCGCCCGCTCCGGCGGCGACAAGCGCGACCAGGGCCGCAACGCCGCCCTCACCGTCGCTCGCATGGCGCTGCTCAAAGGCGAAGCCGGCTGACTCCGGTAGCATCCCCGCTCCTCATGGCCAAGGTATGCCACAGCTGCGGCAAGGGACCGGCGTTCGGCCAATCCCGAAGCCACTCGATGGTCGCCACCAAGCGCCGCTTCGACCCGAACCTGCAAAAGGTCCGGATCCAGGAGAACGGCCGCCCCCTCCGCGCCTACGTCTGCACCCGCTGTCTCAAGGCCGGCAAGGTCACCAAGAGCGCCTAGTTCCCTCGTAGCGCCCAAAACGCTGGGTGAGGGGGCGAGGTCAAGACCCCTGTCGACTTACTCTCGCTATGCGAGAGGAAATCGACACGCCCTCAGTTGGAAAGAACATCGGAGCGTGCCGCCGCGGTGTATCTCGGCACCCAGTTGGTACGACAGTGTCCCTAGACACAGCTGTTTCCAGCCTGTAGCGTGTTCGCAGTGGAGGGCCGAGGGGGGTTCCGTCTCGCGATAGTCGCGGCTGTCGCCGTCGTTCTTGGCGTCGCTGTTGGTTCGACGTCCGCGATCGGCGCCGAAGACCCGGCCGCCTCGATGTACCGGCCGGGGGTCGTCAACGTGATCAAGCTCGAGCTCCCGGAAGCCTCGTACGAAGCGCTGCAGGAATCCCCCGAGGGGGATTACCAGCCGGGGACCTTCTCGATGGCCGTGACCGACGGCACCCCCGACGGCATCGGCGCGTTCTCGCCACCGCTGGAAGCGCAGATCCGGCTGAAGGGATCGGGCTCGTTCCGGCCGCTCGGTCAGAAGGCCGCCTTCAAAGTCAAATTCGCCAAAAAAACGCCCTTCCACGGGCTGCGGAAGATGACCCTCAACAACATGGTCCAGGACGTCTCGATGGTCCACGAAGCGCTTTCCTACCGCCTCTTCCACGTGCTCGGCGTTCCCGCCTCCCGGACCAGCTACGCCGAGGTCTGGGTCAACGGGGTCAACTACGGCCTCCACACCAACATCGAGTCGCTCGACAAGGTCGCCCTGGAAAAGCGATTCGGGACCTTCGAAGACCCGCCCCAGCACCTCTACGAGGGCGAGTACAACGCGGACATCACCGCGGGCCGGATCAGCCTCCTCGAAGTCGACGAGGGCGACGAAAAAGACCGCTCCGACCTCAATGCCCTGGCGGCGGCCTCGAACAACCCGGGCGGCGACTGGTCCGACGCCGTCGCCCCACACGCGAATCTGGTCGAGATGACGCGGATGTGGATGGGGGAGAAGTACATCGGCCACGTCGACGGCTACGCGGGCGAAGCGAACACCAATCGACCGAACAACTTCTACCTCTACAGCGACCCTGCCGGACAGTTCCGGATGCTTCCCTGGGGCACCGATCAAACCTGGGTGTTCAACGCGCCGTTCGGCACCGCCGGGGGCTCGCTCTTCACCAAGTGCATCGCCGACGCGAGCTGCCTCGCCCTCTATAAAGCTGCCGGTCACAGAGCGCTGCAAATCGTCCCGGAGCTGGATCTCAACGGGATGGCCTCCTGCCTCGCGACTCGGTTGGCGCCGTGGCAGAAACGCGAACCGGCGGCGATGGCGCCCAACAGCCCGGGGGCGATCTCGTCGGCCGTGACCGCGACGAAGGGCTTCCTGAACGCCGAGAGGTCGAGGCTCGCCACGTACCTGGGCGTTCCAGCGCCGCCGCCCCCGACGACGCCCGGTGCCTGTCCGGCCTACGGGACCGAACCGGACGAATCCCTCGTGGAACCGCCGCCCGACGTCGAAGAAGAACCCGAAGAAGAAGAACCGCCCGAAGAAGAACCGCCCGAAGAAGAACCTCCCGTGGAAGAACCGCCCGTGAAAGAACCGCCCGTGGAAGAACCTCCCGAAGAAGAACCTGAAGAGCCCGAAGAAGAAGAGCCGGGCGAAGAAGAAGGCCTTGAGGAAGAAGGGGGCGAGAAAGAGCCCGGGACCGGTGGCCAGCAGACCGGGGGCACGCAGGATCTGGTGCCACCGCCGCTCGCGATCGTGCCGCTCGACGTGGGCACGCTGCGAGTCGGGCGCCTCTCGCTGCACGACGGCACCCTGCGGGTGAAGGTGGGCGCGCCGGTGCCGGGCCGCCTGTCGCTGACGGTCCGCATCAACCGCCTCGGTGCCGTCTGCACCCGGAGCCTGCGGGTCTCCGCCGGGGAGCAGCTCGTCCGCTGCCGTCTCGACGCCGCCGCCCGCGGGAAGATCGGCCCGGCCGAGCCCCGGCGCCTGACGGTCGTCGCGCAGCTGCTCGGCAGCGGCGGCGAGGAACTCGAAACCTGGGTAACTCCGAGGCTCGGCCGGCGCTGACCGGCGGCCTCGCCGTCGGCGCGGCTAGAGTCGCCTCCGTGCCCGCCGACGCCGCCGCTCCACAGCTCTTCCTGATCGACGGCAACAGCCTCGCCTACCGCGCCTTCTTCGCCCTGCCCGAGTCGATCGGGACCAGCGACGGGCGGCCGACGAACGCGATCTACGGCCTCGCCTCGATGCTGGTGAAAATCATCGACGAGCACCACCCCCAGGGCGTGGTCGTCGCCTGGGACGCCGGCTACAGCGGCCGCGAGAAGACCTACGACCTCTACAAGGCCCAGCGCAAGCCGCGGCCCGACCTGCTGCGCGAGCAGTGGCCGCACCTGATGCCGCTGGTCGAGGCCTTCGGCTACACCAACGTCAAGGTCGACGGCTACGAGGCCGACGACGTGATCGCCTCGCTGGTCAAGCAGGCCCGCGAAGAGGGGATCGAGGTGATGGTCGTCACCGGCGACCGCGACGCCTACCAGCTGGTCGACGAGGGGGTGCGGGTGATGAGCACCTCGCGCGGGATCACCGAGACCAAGGTCTACGACCGGGCCGCGGTCGAGGAGCGCTACGGCGTCCCGCCGGAGCTGATCACCGACCTGATGGGCCTGCGCGGCGACACCTCCGACAACATCCCCGGCGTCCCCGGGGTCGGCGAGAAGACCGCGACCCAGCTGCTGCAGCAGTTCGGCACGCTCGAGGGCGTGCTCGAAAGCGTCGAGGAGGTCTCCGGCAAGAAACGCAAGGAAAACCTGACCGAGCACGCCGACGACGCCCGCCTCTCGAAGCAGCTGGCGACCCTGCAGTACGAGATCGAGACCGGGGTCGACCTGGGGGAGGCGATGTCGAGCGAGCCCGACCGCGGCGCCCTGCGCGAGTTCATGCGCGAGTTCGAGCTGCGGGCGGTGCTGGAGCGGCTCGAAGAAGCGCTGCCCGAGGGCGACGCGGTCCCCGGCCGCCGGGTCGAGACCGAGATCGAGGTCTCCGCGGTCGAGGGGAAGCCGGAGGACGTCGGCGCCGGTCCGGTGGCGCTGGCGATCGAAGCCGACCGCTGGGCCGCGGCCGAAGGCGACCGCGTCCTCACCGGCTCGGCGAGCGAGGACGAGCTCGCGGTCGCGCTCGGCGAGAAGCCGATCGCGGCCCACGACGCCAAGTCCCTCGGCGGCGGCCGCCACGGCCTGCTCGCCGCCGCCGCCCGCGAGGGCGTCGAGCTGAACCTCCACCACGACACGATGGTCGCCGCCTACCTGCTGGAGCCGCAGCGCCGCACCTACGACCTGGTCGAGCTTGCCGCCGACGCCGGCATCGGCCTCGCCGAGGGCGCCGCCGCGGAGAAGCCGGAGGAGGACGGGCAGCTGGCGCTGGGGGAGGAGCTGGAGGCCGGCCTCGATCCCGCCGAGGAAGCGCAGCTGGTCGCCGCGCTGGCCGCCGTGCAGGGGCCGCGGATCGAGGAGCTCGGCCTCGAGCGGCTGCTGCGCGAGGTCGAGCTGCCGCTGGTCGGCGTGCTGGCGGCGATGGAGCGCGAAGGGCTGAAGCTCGACGCCGAGCGCCTGGCCGAGGTCGGCGCCGGCTTCGGCGAGCGGATCGAGACCCTCGAGCGGGAGATCTTCGAGCTGGCCGAGGAGGAGTTCACGATCGGCTCGCCGCAGCAGGTCGGCCGCGTCCTCTTCGAGAAGCTCGGCCTGACCCGCAAGCGCCGCGGCAAGACCGGGTTCTCCACCGACGCCCGCGTCCTCGCCCAGATCCGCGACGAGCACCCGATCGTCGAGAAGATCGAGTCCTGGCGTGAGCTGACCAAGCTGAAGAACACCTACCTCGACTCGCTGCCGGAGCTGATCGACCCCGAGACCGGCCGCGTCCACACGACCTTCAACCAGGCATCGACGACCACCGGCCGCCTCTCGAGCACCAACCCCAACCTGCAGAACATCCCGATCCGGACCGAGATCGGCCGCCCCGTCCGCGCCTGCTTCGTCGCCGAGGAGGGCGCCCAGCTGCTCTCCGCCGACTACAGCCAGGTCGAGCTCCGCGTCCTCGCCCACGTCGCCGACGAGGAGGTGCTGAAAGCGGTCTTCCGCGAGGGCGAAGACGTCCACGCCGCGACCGCCGCCGAGGTCTTCGAGATCGAGCGCGACGAAGTCGACGTCGGCCAGCGCTCGAAGGCGAAGATGGTCAACTTCGGGATCGTCTACGGGCTGACCGGCTTCGGCCTCGCCGACCGGCTCAACATCCCGCGCAAGGAGGGCGAGGAATTCGTCGCCCGCTACCTCGAACGCTTCCCCGCGGTGCGCGCCTTCCGCGAGCAGGTGATCGAGCGCGCCCAGGAGGAGGGGTTCGTCACCACCCTGATGGGCCGGCGGCGGCCGATCCCCGAGCTGCGCTCCGGCAATCCCAACACCCGCCGCCTCGGCGAGCGCCTCGCCGTCAACACCGTCATCCAGGGGACGGCCGCCGACATCATCAAGGTCGCGATGGTCAGCTGCCAGCGGGCGCTGCGGGAGGCCGGGGGGGAGACCCGGCTCGTCCTCCAGATCCACGACGAGCTCCTCTTCGAGGGCCCGCCGGGGGAGATGGAGGCGGCGGCCGAGCTGGTGGAGCGCGAGATGTGCGCCGCCTACCCGCTCGATCCGCCGCTCGAGGTCGACGTCGGCATCGGCCGGGACTGGCTCGATGCCAAGTGACGCCGACTCTCCCTGACTAGCTCGTCTCCCTCCCGGACAGCTCGACCTCCTTGAAGGTCGCGCGGCCGTCCTCGAGCTTCAGCTCCGCCTCCTCGACGACGGCCCCGGGGACCAGCTCCGCGGTGGTGCAGATCCGATCGCCGCGGTCGTCGTCGCCGTCCTCGCCCTCGCCCTCGTGGCCGGGGCCGGAGTCCCCGCTGCCGGGACCCGAGTTGTCGCCGGGGCCGGAGTTGTCGTCCCCCTCCTCGCGGTCGCCGTCGCGGTCGTCCCCGGGCTCGTCGCCGTGGCCGCCGTTGTCGTCCCCGGGCTCGACCTCGACCTCGCCGCCGCTGTCGTCGCCCGGCTCGGCCTCGCCGTCGCCGGATCCCTCGCTGCTGGCGCTGGCCGCGGAGGAGTCGTCCTCGCACTCGATCTCGGTCCCGTCGGTGACGAAGCCGGCGATCGTGTCGCTGCCGAACAGGTCGATCGTCAGGCGTCCGGTCCCGGCGTCGAAGGAGGCGATCGTGCCGGCCTGCTCGTCGCCGTCCATCACCCCGTCGTCGTCGCTGTCGCGGTCGCGCGGGTTGTCCCCGGCGAGGAACTCCGCCCGGTTGCGCAGCCGGTCGCGGTCTTGGTCGCGCCGTGCCTGGTCGACGCTGAGGGAGAGCCTGTGGCGCTTCTCCCAGCGGTCGGGGATGCGGTCTCCGTTGCGGTCCTTGGCGGCGGCCAGGCCCGGCACGGCCAGCAGCGCGAGCGCTCCCAGCGCCAGCGCGAGCAGGGTCATGCCGAGGCGGGGTCGCCGTGCTTCGGTCGGGGTCATGCCTGTTCCTCCTAGGTTTGAAATGACAACTGGTTGGCGCTCCAACCCGGGGGCGGGGCGAAGATCACGCGACCTGGACGTCCGTCCGGTCAGCCCGTCTCGCCGCTGGGGCCGCCGGCCTCGCCCGAGGTCCCCTCATCCGAGCCGGAGTCGCCGCCGTCCTCTTCCGGCGCCGGGTCCGGCTCCGGATCGGCTTCGGGCTCCGGCTCCACCTCGCCGCCGCCGGGCCCCGAGCTGCCGCCCTCCTCGCCGCTGCCGCCGGAACCGGTGTCGCCAGAGCCCGAGTCCCCCGAGCCGGAGCCCGACTCGGACCCGGTGCCCGGGCCCGAGTCGGAGGAGCCGCTGTGGTCGTCGGAGCCGGTGTCGCCGGAGCCCGAGTCCGGGCCGCTGCGGTCGTCCGGTCCGTCGTCGCCGTGATGGCCGTCCGAGATCGAGCCGGGACCGGAGTTGCCCTCCGAGCCGCCGTGGCCGTCGCCGTCCCCGCCGGAGTGCTCCGAGTGCCCGCGCGAGCCGCTCTCTCCGCGCGGGCCGCTGTCGGAGCCGCTGCGGTCGCCGCCGCCGAGCGAGCCCCCGCCCTCGCCCGAGCGGTCCTCGCCGCCGCCGCGACGGTCGCCGCCGCCGTTGTCGTCGCCGGAGCGGGACGAGGCGTCGTCCCCGCCGCCGTTCCCGCTCGCCTGGCGGCCGCCGTCCGGGGCCGCCTCCAGCGGCGCCGCCTCGGCCGCTTCCGGCCCCGGTCGCCCGCCCCGGTGGTGGTCGATCGCCACCCCGGCCCCGACCGTGCCGGCGATCAGGACCGTCGCCATCCCGACCTTGAGGGCGCCGCCCCCGATCCCGCCGAGCGCCGCGCCGCCGGCGGTCGAGGCCCCGGCCCCGGCGGCGATCGCGCCGCCCGCCCGGGCCGCGTCGTCGCCGTGCTCGGCCAGCGCCCGCAGCACCGGCATCGGCACCAGCAGCCCGAGGCCGTCGCGCAGCGCCGCCCGCGCCCGGTGGATCGCCTGCCGCGCGGCCCCGCCGCTGACGCCAAGCGCCGCGGCGATCTCCTCGTGGCTCAGTCCCTCCAGCTCGCGCATCACCAGCGCCGCCCGCTGCGCCTCCGGCAGCGCCTGCAGCCGCGCCATCAGCTCGCGCAGTTCCTGCCGCGCCTCCGCCTCGGCGGCGGCGCTGCGCCCGCCCGGCACCGCCTCGAGCAGCTCCTCGGCGGCAGGCCCGCGGTCGCGCAGGTCGTTCAGCGCCGTGTTGCGGACGATCCGGTAGAGCCAGGGCCGCAGCTCGACGGTCGCCTCGGAGCCGCGCAGCGCCAGCAGCGCCTTGGAGAAGGCGTCCTGGGTGACGTCCTCCGAGCGGCCGCCGACGATCGCCGCCGCGAACCGGTCCAGCGGCCGCCGGTAGCGGCGCACGATCTCCTCGAAGGCGGCGTCATAGCCGTCGCGCACGAGGTCGACGAGGCGGCGGTCCGGCTGGGCGCGCAGGGTCGGTCCGAGGAAGACGCGGGCGGCGAACTGGTCGGCGGGGGGCGGGGACATCGGGGCTCCTGACTGCATCGACTGGCGGTCTGGTCTTCGTTACTGATAAGTAGGCGGGAAGGTTCAAACCCGCACTAATCGACAACACATGTCCGGAGCGAAGATCACGCGACCGAGCGAAGAGATCCGTGGATAGGGGCCTGGCGGTCCTCCTCACCGCCTGCGCCGGCGGCCTGATCGCCGCCCAGGCGCCGATCAACGCCGGCCTCGGCAAGGCGACCGGGAGCCTGCCGGCGGCGCTGGTCTCCTTCTCGATCGGCACCCTGGCGCTGGCCGCGGTGGTGATCCTCAGCGGCAAGGCGGGCGGCCTCAGCTCGACCTTCGACGTCAGCTGGTACTACCTGCTCGGCGGCTTCCTCGGCGCCCTCTACGTCTTCAACGCCCTGATCGCGGTCTCGGCGATCGGCGCCGGCGGGGTCGCCGCGGCGACCGTCTTCGGCCAGCTGACCGCCTCGGTGGTGATCGACCGGCTAGGGCTGTTCGGCCTCGACGAGGTCCCGCTCAGCCCCGAGCGCGTCCTCGGCGTGGTCCTGCTGCTGGCGGGCACCGTCCTCGTCGTCCGCTGAGCGGCCGCCCGGCAGCCCGGCGCCGGCGAACTCCGGCGGCGCGATCCGCAGGTAGTGGTCGAAGGACCAGTCGACGAAGCGCCGCGAGCCCATCAGCCGGATCAGCGGCGCCAGGATCCGCGGCGGCACCCGCGGGATCAGCTTCTGCACCCGCAGCATCCACTTGAACTTCCACTCGTGCGAGTCGTGGAACTGGGCGTAGGTAGCCGCCGCCTCCTCGCGGCTCTGCCGGCCCTCGACGACCCCGCGCAGCTCGCGTCCCAGGGCGATCCCGAAGTAGAGCGCGGTGCGGATCCCCTCGGCGCTGAGCGGCAGGCAGTGGCCGGCCGAGTCGCCGACGAAGAAGACGCCGCCCTCGGTCGCGGTCCGCAGCTTGTGGGGGATCCAGTTGCCCTGGTACTCGTTCGGCTCCTTGCCGAGGTCGCGGGTCAGCTCGACGGTCGTGTCCTTGACGTGGAAGCGGGGGTCGAAGGAGCCGATCCCGATCCGCAGCTCGTCGCGGGCGGGGAAGGACCAGCCGTAGCCGGCGGGGACGTATTTGCGGTCGATCCAGATGGCCAGGTCGCGGTCCGAGCCCTCGGGGTGGACCTCGAGCCCGCGCGAGAGCGGCGCGTCGGGGGGCTGGTAGCCGTCGCCGGTGGCCAGCACCCGGCGCCAGCCGAGCGCGTCGACGACCAGCGGGGCGGCGATCGTGCCGCGGTCGGTCTCGACCGCGATCCGGCCGTCGCCGTTTGCCGGCGCTCCCCGTCCGTTCACCTTGGCGGTCTCGAAGGTGGCGTCGCAGTCGCGCCAGAGGATCTGGCAGAGCTCGCGGTAGTCGAAGGTGGAGAAGGTCCAGGGCAGCCGGTAGCGGCTGTTGCCGTGGGGCGTGTTGATGACCAGGGTGTCGAAGCGCTGGCGCTCGGCGTCCATCAAGCCGAGCCGCTGCATCCACTCGGTGGGAATGCCGCAGGCGGAGGTCTGGCGCTCCCCGATCTCGTAGCGATCGACGATCAGCACGTCGGCCCCCGATCCGGCCAGCTCACGGGCCACCGCGAGGCCGGCGAAGCTCGCGCCGCAGATCAGCA
>DASTBO010000054.1:0-4284 GCA_035712025.1 Solirubrobacterales bacterium | reverse complement strand
ACGACGATCGCCTCGAAGTCCTCGAAGCTCTGGCCCGCCAGTGCCGCGACGTGCCGCACCACCCGCTCGCGCCGCCGGTAGGTGGGGATGACGACGCTGAATCTCACGTCGTCGCCGGCAGCCGCTCTTCGGCGGGCTTCTCCTCGTGGACCAGCCGCCGCGCCAGCGGCGGCGCCAGGAACCCGAGCGCCGCGCCGAGGCGGACGCGCGGCTCGAGCCGCGGCGCCAGGGCGAGCCGCGCCAGCCCGACGCGCTCGCCCGCGCCGTAGACGGCGGCCTGCGTCTCGGCGTCGACCGCCCGGGAGCGGTGCATCCGCAGGGCCCGCTCCAGCTCGGGGCGCTCCTCCGCGCGCAGCGACGGGTTCTCCGCCGCCTTTTCCAGCAGGCGCGCCCGCTCCCAGAGGCTGGGAGCGCGGCTCGCCGAGAGGCTGCCCTGGTGGAGGACGTAGTCGTAGTAGGGCTCGTCGACGAAGCCGGCGGCGGCGCCGTCGAGGATGCAGCGCAGCCAGCAGTCCCAGTCGTAGGCGATCCGCATCCGCTCGTCGAAGCCGCCGATCGACTCCAGCCGGCTCAGCCGGATCGCCGGCCAGCCGCCGACGAAGCAGGTCCAGAAGATCGCCGTCCGCTGCTCCTCCCAGACGAAGGGGGTGAAGGTGGCGAAGGTTCCAACCGCCTCGCCCTGGGCGAGCAGGCGGGCGTCGGTGGTCACCAGGTCGAGCTCGGGCCGCTCCTCGGCCTGCGCCGCGATCGCCTCGAGCCGGCGGGGGTGGTAGGCGTCGTCGGCGTCGAGGACCGCCATGAAGTCGGACTTTGCCGCTTGGGCGCCGGTGTTGCGCGCCGCCGCGCCGCCGCCGTTCTCACGCCGGACCAGCTCGATCCGGTCCATATAGGGCTGAAGGGCACCGGCGAGGTCGTCGCTCGAGCCGTCGTCGACGACGATCAGCTCCTCCGCCGGCCGCGTCTGCGCCAGTGCAGACTCCACGGCCGCGGCGATCGTCCCGGCCGCTTCGTAGGCGGTGATGACGATCGCGAAGGTCGGGGCGCTCATGCCGGCAGCCGCCAGGAGTGGGGGAGGACGACGTCGCCTTCGGCCTCGGCGGCGACGGGGCGGTCGCCGATCGTCCCCGGCTCGACGTCGAACAGCGCCGCCGCCTGCAGCCCGTCCTGGATGTGGCGCTTGGCTTTGACGATGACGTCGATCCGGTAGCGCCCCGGCAGCAGCGGCAGCGAGTCGACGTGGCACTCCAGCCGGGTGCCCGGCTCGGCCTCGCGGACGTCGACCGGGGCGTTCATCTCGCTGTCGAGGGTGCAGACCGGCTGGCCGAGGCCGTTGACGATCGTCAGCTGGCACTCCATCGCCGGCAGGTGCTCGGTGACGTCGACCGCGATCGTCGCCGGGCGGCCGGCGACGACGACGTTCGGATGGCCGCCGCTCTCGTCGTGGATCTCCAGCCGCCGCACCAGGGTCTCGTCGTAGGCGCGGCTGTCGCGGTCGGTGCGCTCCAGCAGGTCGTCGGAGGCGGCGCGCTCGAGCGTCCGCAGGTAGCTGTCGATCGCCTCGACGATCGGCGCGTCGGCCTGCACCTCGCCGCGCTCCAGCAGGATGCCGCGGGTGCAGAGCGCCTGGATGATCGCCAGGTTGTGGGAGACGAAGACGACGGTGCGGCCCTCTTTGGCGACCTCGTTCATCTTCCCCAGCGACTTGCGCTGGAAGGAGGCGTCGCCGACCGCGAGGACCTCGTCGACGAGCAGGATCTCGGGCTCGAGGTGGGCGGCGACGGCGAAGGCGAGCCGCACCGACATCCCGCTCGAGTAGCGCTTCACCGGCGTGTCGAGGAAGCGCTCCATCTCGGCGAATTCGACGATCTCGTCGAAGCGGGCGCGGATCTCGGCTTTGCGCATGCCGAGGATCGCCCCGTTGAGGTAGATGTTCTCGCGCCCGGTCAGCTCCGGGTGGAACCCGGTCCCGACCTCGAGCAGCGAGCCGACCCGGCCGGTGACGTCGGCGTAGCCGGTAGAGGGCTCGGTGATCCGCGAGAGGATCTTCAGCAGCGTGCTCTTGCCGGCGCCGTTGTGGCCGATCAGGCCGACGACTTCGCCGCTGCGGATCGTCAGCGAGAGGTCCTTCAGCGCCCAGAGCTGGTCCTGGCCCCGCTTCTCCCTGTGCTCGCGCTTGAAGGGCCGCTGCGCGGCTTCGACGATCGCCTCGCGCAGGGTCCCGTAGCCGGGGCCCTTGACCCCGAGGGTGTAGCTCTTGCCGAGCTCGTGGGTCTCGATCGCGACGTCGGCCATCAGACGAAGTCGGCGAAGGCGCGCTCGACGCGGTCGAAGTAGGCGAGGCCGGCGACGAGGATCGCGACCGCGGCGAGGGCCGAGATCCCGATCAGGTCCCAGGGCGCGCTGCCGGTCCCCAGGGTCGCCCAGCGGAAGCCTTCGACCACCCCGACCATCGGGTTGATCGCCGAGAGCGTCCGCCAGGGCTCGCTGATCTGGCTGCTGGGATAGACGACGGGGGAGACGAAGAGCCACATCTGGATCGCGAAGGGGACGACGTAGCGGACGTCGCGGTAGCGGACGTTGATCGCCGAGAGCGCGGCGGTGACCCCGAGCGCGGTGGCCGCCGCGATCGCGATCAGCAGCGGCAGCGCCAGGAACGCCAGGTCGGGCGCGTAGCCCCAGGCGAGGACGATGATCATCAGGATCACCAGCGAGATCGCCAGGTCGACGAAGCCGGCGACGATCACCCCCGCCGGCATGAAGATCCGCGGGAAGTAGATCTTCGAGACCAGGGCGGAGTTGGAGACGAGGCTGTCGGAGCCGAGCAGGACCGCGGTCGAGAAGAAGGTCCAGGGGACCAGGGCGGCGAGGCTGAAGAGGGGGTAGGGGAGGCCGTTGGAGGCGATCCCGGCGACGTTGCCGAAGATCAGCGAGAAGACGACCATGAACCCGATCGGCTGCAGCACCGCCCAGGCGCCGCCGAGCGCGGTCTGCCGGTAGCGGACGGTGATGTCGCGGAGGGCGATCTGGCCGGCGAGATCGCGGTAGCGCCAGAGCTCGCTGGGGGCGAGGACGCGGCTGAAGCCGCGGGTGGGCTGCAGGCGCAGCGTCTCGTGCTGTGCCGCGGGCGCGGCGTCGCCGCGCTCTTCCGGCGCAAGGGTCTCCATCGGACTCACCATGAAAACGCATCGGCAGGCGCGGGCCGACTTGAAGCCCCGCAGCGAAGATTGCTTGCGGCCCCGGTTCCCACCGGGTGGTGCGTCAGACTTGCCGCGCGATGGCCGCCCCCTTCTTCAGCGTCGTGGTGACGACGTACAACCGCGAGCGGATCGTGCGCCGCGCCGTCGACAGCTGCCTCGGGCAGAGCTTCGAGGACCTCGAGGTGATCGTCGTCGACGACGCCTCCGGCGACGGCACCGTCGCCGCCCTGGAGTCCTACGACGATCCGCGGCTGCGGGTCGTCGTCCACGAGCGCAACCGGGGGATCAACCCGACCCGCCGCACCGGCGCCGACGCAGCCCGGGGCGAGTGGGTCGTCGTCGTCGACAGCGACTGGGAGCTGAAGCCCGAGGCGCTGGAGCGGCTGCGGGCGGCGATCGGGGCGCTGCCGGCGGGCGTGCGGGTGGTCCGCTTCCGGCTGCTCTGGGACGACGGCTCGGTGACGCCGCGGTTCGTCCCCGTCGGGCCGTACGGCTACGAGGGCCGGATCCGCTGGGCCGAGGAGGAGGGCGGCGAAGACGCCGGGCGCTGCATCCAGGCCGCAGTCTTCGAGACGACCCCCTACATCGCCGACCGCCGCGGGGCGATCGAGACCCTGTTCGAGCTCGACCTCGCCAAGGCCGAGACGAGCGTCTGCCTGGACGAGGTCCTGGGCCTTGAGCACAGCGACGCTCCCAACAGCTGGATGCGGAGCACCTCGGCGGCCGAACTCCTGCCCCGCCTGCGGCAGGAGGCGCCGGACATGCTGTGGATGGCGGAGACGAGCCTGGCCCGCCACGGCGAGGCCCTGCGCCGCTGGGGCCCCCGCCAGTACGCGAACCTGGAGCGGGTGGCGGCGCTGCAGTCCTTCCTGCTCGGCAGGCGCCGCCAGGGCGCCCGCTACGCCCTGCGGGCGGTGCGGGCGCGCCCGCAGGCGGCGATGAGCTGGATCACCCTCTTCCTCGGCCTGCTCGGCCCCGGCGCCGCGGCCCGCGGAATCCTCGCCCTGCGGAAGCTCCAAGCGCGCCGCGCCTAGGAGGGATTGGCCAAGCGACCGCCGAGTCCGCGAAAACGGTCCTCGAGGGACCG
>DASTBO010000053.1:0-7363 GCA_035712025.1 Solirubrobacterales bacterium | reverse complement strand
ATCCCGGCCCAGTTCTTCGACCCGGGCCCGATCGGCGTCGTCTCCAAGAGCGGCACCCTGACCTACCAGATCGGCAACGAGCTGAAGCAGGCCGGGACCGGCAACTCCTCGATCGTCGGCATCGGCGGCGACCCGATCGTCGGCTCCGACTTCATCGACATCCTCAAGCTGTACGAGGCCGACCCCGACACCGAGCTGATCGTGATGGTCGGCGAGATCGGCGGCGACGCCGAGGAGCGGGCGGCCGAGTTCATCGCCGCCGAGGTCTCCAAGCCGGTGGTCGCCTACATCGCCGGCTTCACCGCCCCGCCCGGCAAGCAGATGGGCCACGCCGGGGCGATCATCTCCGGCTCCTCGGGCACCGCCCAGGCGAAGAAGGACGCGCTCGAAGCCAAGGGCGTGCGGGTCGGCGAAAGCCCGACCGAGACGGCGGCGATCGCCGCCGAGATGCTGCGCTCGCTCTAGGCGCTCAGGGCGGCGCAATCGCGAGCAGCTGGCGGATCTCCGCCGCGAGCCTCTTGGGTTCCCGATCCAGTCGGCGATGGGTGACGCGGATGGTGCGGTAGCCGGCGATCAGCAGCTTCGGATCGCGAGCGCGGTCGCGCTCGAAGGCGTTGCGATGGCCGTGGTGCTCCCAACTGTCGAGCTCGGCGATGAGCTTGGCCGCGGGCCAGAGGGCATCGACCTCGTGGCCGAGGACGTCGGCGTTCTGGACCGGAGCGGGGAGGCGATGCTCGCGGACGAAGGCGGCGAAGCGGATCTCGAGCGGGGAGCGCCCTTCGTCGGGCGGGCGAAGCTCGGCGAGGATCCGCCGCATCGGCTTCAGCGCGCGCCGCCCCCGCCCGCGCTCGCAGACCGCCTCCAGCTCGCGCAGCCGCAGCCGTTTCAGCCGGTCGGCCTCTTCCGCGGCGCCTTTCAGAGCCTCGTATGGAGCCACTTCGGCAAGGTCGAAGAGGGTGCGAGCGACGGTGGTGACCGGAAAGCCATCCCGCGTCGTCACGTCCTCCGGGCCGAACTTGCAGCGATGGATCCAGATACCGGTGCGGCGGCGCAGACCCTGGCGACCCTGCGGTGCCGTGACGTGCACAGGGCCACGCTGCGATCGCCGAATCGCCCAGAGCACCGCGGCCGATCGATGGCTGAGAACGGCGTCGGGCCCATAGGCGAGAAGTGCCGCCCACCATGGCGCTCGAACGGCCAGCCGGCGATGCCCCACGGCGTAAACGTTGCGATGGACGGCCGTCAATCGCTTCTCCCGCAGCCGCCGCTCAATCCACTGCTCGTCGAATCCCAAGCCCAAGAGCTGCGCATGCGAGACCACGCCATGCTGACGCGTCGCCAAGGACTCCAAGCGCCGCTCCCTTTGGGCGTGTCTGACTTTTCCCGTCATATGTGACGGTCAAGCTCAGACACGCCTGGGGTTCGCCCCCGCTGGCCATCTCGGTTGGTGGCAAATTGCGCAATGGGCGTGGGATCGTGGGACGGTGGCGCGTTGCTAGGGTCGGTGGCCGATGGCTGGCGACACGATTTCCTTTGCGCGCGGGGCCCCGAGCGCCGACATCCTTCCCCACGAGCAGGTGCGGGAGGCGGCGTCGCGGGCGCTTGCTGCCGACTGGGAAACGGCGCTCTCCTACGGCGTCGGGATCGGCCACCCGGGGCTCTGCCAGTGGGTCGCCGAGCGGCATGGGGACCTCGATCCCGCGCAGGTGATGATCACCAACGGCTCGCTCGAGGCCGGGGCGATGCTGTTCCAGCACCTGCTGGGGCCGGGCGACCGCGTCGTCGTCGAGCAGCCGACCTACGACCGCACCCTGCTGCTCCTGCAGCAGCTCGGCGTCGAGCTGGTGCCGGTGCGGCTGGAGGCCGACGGGCTCGACGTCGCGCAGCTGGAAGCCGCCCTTGCCGAGGGGCCGATCAAGCTCGCCCACGTCATCGCCAACGCCCACAACCCCGCCGGCTGCACGCTCTCCGAGGAGAAGCGCCGGCGCCTGGTCGCGCTTGCGGCCGAGCACGACTTCTGGATCTTCGAGGACGACCCCTACCGCGAGCTGCCCTTCGAGGGCGAGCCGCTGGCGACGATGCTCTCGATGGACGAGGGCGGCAAGGTCGTCCACGCCTCCTCCTTCTCGAAGACGGTCAGCCCCGGGGTCCGCGTCGGCTACCTCGCCGGCCCGACGGAGGAGATCGCGAAGCTCGCCAAGAAGGCGAACGAGACCTACATCTCGCCGAACATGCTGGCCGAGGCGATCGTGCTCGAGCTCTGCCGCAGCGGCGAGCTCGACCGCAACATCGAGTTCGTCAAGGGCGAGCTGAAGGCGCGCTGCGACGCGCTGGTGGCGGCCCTGCGCGAGCGGATCCCCGAGGCCGAGTTCGTCGTCCCCGACGGCGGCTACTTCCTCTGGCTCGATCTCGCCGAGGGGACGGACACGGCCGCCCTCCTGGCCGAGGCGAAAGCCGACGGCGTCTCCTTCGTCGCCGGCCCCGACTTCATGATCTCCGGCGGCGAGAACAGCCTCCGCCTCTCCTTCGCGCCGGTGCCGGCGGATCGGGCGGCCGAGGGTGTGGCGCGGATCGCTTCGGCGCTCGAGCGCCTTCGCGCCGGCTCCCCGGCGTAGGCGCCTTCTCAGTCTCGGGGCGGGTTTGCGGCTGAGCGGAGGGCGCCGGCCGAGGCGATGACCACGAAGGTGATGGCGACCACTTCGATTGCGTCCAGGTTCTGCGATAGGGCTAGGAAGCCGATTGCGGCTGCTACTGCGGGCTCGAGGCTCATCAGGACGCCGAAGACGGCTCTTGGCAGGCGGCGCAGGGCCTCCATCTCGAAGACGTAGGGGATCGCGGTGCTGAGGACCCCGACCGCGGCGCCGATCGCCAGGTGGCTGGGGACGAAGATCTCGGCGCCGCCCTGGGCGAGGCCGAGCGGAGCCACGAGCAGGGCCGAGATCACCGCCGCCATCGTCGCCCCGCCGGGCCCGGGGCCGAGCGCGCCGACGCGGTCGCTCTGGACGATGTAGGCGGCCCAGAAGAACCCGGCGGCGAGCGCCAGGGCGACGCCGAGGGCGTCGATTCCCTCGCCGCCGGTCCCGTCGGAGAGGAGGACGATCCCGATCGCCGCGAGCACGACCCAGATCGCGTCGCGCCAGCGCCGCGAGCCGGCGATCGCGACGCCGAGCGGGCCGACGAACTCCAGCGTCACCGTCACCCCCAGCGGCAGCCGCTCCAGCGCCGCGTAGAAGAGGAGGTTGACGGCGGCGACCGCGACGCCGAGCAGGATCACGTCGCGGTGCGGCCACTCACGCGCCCGCAGCACCGCGCCGCGGGTCAGCGCCAGCAGGACCAGGGCGCCGAACCCGGCCCGCAGGAGGACGGCCCCGGCGGCGCCGATCTCGTCGAAGAGCGTCGTCGCCAGCGCCGAGCCGGCCTGGACCGAGACGATCGAGACGAGGACGAGCAGCGCCGCGCCCCGGGTCCCCGTCTCCTCTCGCGCGGTGCTCGCAGCCGTCGCCGGATTTTGATCCACCCGCCGCTCGTCCCCCGTAGGGAGGGACATGCAAACGACCAGGAGGCGTCTTCTCAATGGCTGAGATCAAGCAGCTTCGCGACCCCGTCTCGCGGCGCCGGTTCCTCGCGGTCGGCGGCGGCTCGACCGCGCTGGCGGCGTTCCTCGCGGCCTGCGGCGACGACAGCGGCACGACCACGACCACCTCGACCATGGGTTCGAGCGGCGGCTCCAGCGAAACCGCCGAATTCGGCAAGGGCGACGTCGGCATCCTCAACTACGCGCTGACCCTCGAGTACCTGGAGACCGCCTTCTACGCCGACGTCGTCAAGAGCGGCCTCTTCAAGGGCGCCGACCTGGAGACGATCCGCAAGTTCGGCCAGGAGGAGGCCGAACACGTCGAAGCGCTGAAGGCCGCCGTCAAGCAGCTCGGCGGCAAGCCGGCGCCGGAACCGAAGGCCGAGTTCCCGCTCAAGAGCGCGAAGTCGGTGCTGGAACTCGCGGCCACGGTCGAGAACCTCGGCGCCGCGGCCTACCTCGGCCAGGCGGCGAACATCCAGAGCCCGGAAGTGCTCGCCTCCGCCCTGGCGATCCACAGCGTCGAGGGCCGGCACGCCGCCGTGCTCAACACCCTGCTGGGCGAATCGATCACCCCCGACGGCGCCTTCGCCAAGCCGGCCGACGTGCAGACCGTCCTCAAGTCCGTCGAACCGTTCCTGGTCGGCTGAGACCCCCGAGACAAAGGAGAAGAGCGATGAACGAGAAGCTGAAGGCTCCGGAGCTCGCGGCGGTCGAGGTCGACGTCGAGGGCGGGGACCTCTCCCGCAGCGACGTGATCCTCAAGGGCGCGCTGGCGGCGGGGGCGATCTACGGCTCCGCGATGGTCAGCCCCTTCGTCCGCCGGGCCCTGGCGATGTCGGAATCCGGCGACGTCGGGATCCTCAACTTCGCCCTCACCCTCGAGTACCTCGAGGCGAAGTTCTACGAAGAAGCGAAGCGGCGCGCCAAGGCGAGCGGCGACCTGAAGCAGCTCGTCGACCTGCTCGCCGCCGACGAGCAGCAGCACGTCGAAGCGCTGACCGCGACGGTGAAGAAACTGGGCGGCAAGCCGGTCGCCGAGCCGAAGTTCAACTTCGACTACAGCGACACCGCCGGCTTCCTCGAACTGGCCCAGACCTTCGAGGACACCGGCGTCAGCGCCTACAACGGCGCCGGCCCGATGATCAAGTCCAAAGAAGTGCTGGCGGCGGCCGGCGGCATCGTCCAGGTCGAGGCGCGCCACGCGGCGGCGATCCGGCTGCAGAACAAGGCCGAACCCGCCCCGACCGCCTTCGATCCGCCGCTCGACGAAAAGCAGGTTTTGAAGGCCGTCGAACCGTTCATCGTGTAGGTGACGATGGCGGTTCGGCGAGAGAAGGCGGAGCGGTTGGCCGACGAGGAGCTGATGCCCCTCGTCGGCCGCAAGGACCCGGAGGCGTTCGAGGTCCTCTACGACCGCCACGGCGGCGCCGCCTACTCGCTCGCCTACCGGGTCGTCGGCGATCGCGCCGCCGCCGAAGAAGTCACCCAGGAGGCGTTCATCTCCGTCTGGCGCAGCGGCGCCCGCTTCGACGCCGCCCGCGGCAGCGTCCGCTCCTGGCTGCTCAGCGTCGTCCGCAACCGGGCGATCGACTTCCTCCGCAGCCGGGCGGCGAAAGCCCCCAAGCTCGACTTCGACGACGAGGCGGCGCTCGAGGCGCGCCCGGCCGAGGAGCGGACCGAGGACGAAGCGCTCCAGCACGAGACCGCGGCCGAGATCCGCGGCGCGCTCGGCAAGCTGCCCGGCGAGCAGTCGAAGGTGATCGAGCTCGCCTACTTCGGCGGCTTCAGCCACTCGGAGATCGCCCGCATCCTCAACCTGCCGATGGGCACCGTGAAGGGGAGGATGAGGCTGGGCTTGGAGAAGATCAGGGGAGAGCTCGCGGAGGGATTGGCATGAACGCTTCCGACCACAACCGCTGGGGCGAGGATCTCGCCGCCTACCTGCTCGGCGCGCTGGACGGCGACGAGGCGGCGACGTTCGAGCGCCACCTCGAGGGCTGCGAGCGCTGCCGCGAGGAGATGCGCTGGCTGGAGCCGGCGCTGCAGACGCTGCCGGAGGCGGTCGAGCGCCGGGAGCCCCCGCGCCAGCTGCGCGAGAGCCTGATGGCCGAGGTGCGGGCCGACGTCGGCAAGGCGGAGGCGCGTCCCGTCGCCCGCCCCCGGCGCTGGCTGCTGAAGCCGGCGGTCGGCTTCGCCGTCGTCGCCCTGCTGGTCGCCGGCGTGGTCGGCTACGAGGTCGGCAGCGACGGCTCCGAGGGCGGAGGCGCCACGACGCTCGAGCGGCAGGTCGGCGATCTGACCGTGAAGATGGTCCAGGAGGGCGAGAGCGGCACGCTGCAGCTCTCCGGCGTCCACCAGCTTCCCCCCGACAGGGTGCTCGAGGCCTGGGTGGAACGCGACGGCAAGGTCGAAGCGGTGCCGGCGCTGTTCGTCCCCAACCGCGACGGTCAGGCGGAGACGCGGATCGCCGACATGAACGGCGTCGACGTGGTGATGGTCACCGAAGAGCCGCAGGGCGGCAGCGACGAGCCGACCGGCGAGCCGATCATGTCGATGAAGGTTCCGAGCTAGGCGGCTGCAAACCGGCGCCCGCCGGCGTCCTCGGTCGCTCGCGTGCAGAGCACGCCACGCTCCCTTGCGTCCTTGCCGGGCTTGGTTTTCGCTCGCCTAGCGGCCGTAGCGGTCGCTGGACAGCACGAGCTGCTCTGGGATCGCGGCGCGCGGGGGGGGCGCCGGATCGGCGCGGACCGAGACGGTCTCGGCGACGCTGCGGCTGACCTCGTGGTTGCCGTCGGCGGAGGCGATCACGACCCGCTCGTCGTCGGAGGTCTCGACCTTGCCCTCCAGGCCCGGGTCCAGGCCCGCCGCCTTCAGGTAGTGCAGCAGCTCCTCGGCCTCGTTCTCGAAGCGCAGGACGACGACGCTGGCGCCGACCTCGACGTCGGCCAGCAGCGAGCCCTGCTCGCGGATGCCCTCGACGATCGGGTGGCCGTGGGGGCAGGTGGTGGCGTCGCCGATCGCGGCGCGCATCCGCTCCTCCAGCACCGGGCTCATCGCGTGCTCGATCCGCTCGGCCTCCTCGTGCACCTCGTCCCAGGGGATGTGGAGGACGTCGGTGAGGAAGCGCTCGATCATCCGGTGGCGGCGGACGATGTAGCTGGCGTGCTCGCGGCCGGACTCGGTGAAGGCGAGGGTCTTGTCGGCGTTGCGCTCGACGTAGCCGTCGTCGATCAGGCGGCCGATCATCTCGTGCACGGTCGGCGGCGAGAGCTGCATCGCGCGGGCGATGTTGGCGCCGGTCATCGGCAGCCCGGCCTCCTCCAGCCAGAACATGATCTCCAGGTACTCCTGCTCCGCGACGGTCGCGTTCTCAGACGACACGAACTCTCCTTCGGGCTCGGCTTTCCGGTCTCCGCCGATACTAGAGGAGCCTCAGCGGCGCTCCATCAGGCTGGAGACGACCGCCTCGTAGAAGCCGTCGCCCATCTCGCCTTCGGTGACCGTGACGTTGTCCCAGCTCGGCAGTGCGGCCCGCAGGCCGGCGTCGTGCTCGGGGCCGTTGGCGACGACGAAGAAGCGGCCGACGGCCGCCGCGACCTCGAGGTCCTCGATCGAGTCGCCGACCGCGATGCACTCCGCCGGGTCGTAGCCGCGGGCGCGGGCATGGGCGGCGACGGCGTTCGCCTTGCTGACCATCTGTGGGACGAGGTGGTAGGCGTGGGTGGGACCGTCGATCGCCGCCATCTCGCGCCCGATCGCACCATTGTCGAGCAGGCGCAGGTCGTC
>DASTBO010000052.1:0-4343 GCA_035712025.1 Solirubrobacterales bacterium | reverse complement strand
CTGCGCTTCTACCTCTTCCGCGAGGTCAGCTTCGGCCAGGACGGCTCGATCTCCACCGCCGGCTTCGAGCAGCGCTACGAGGCCGAGCTCGCCAACGACTACGGCAACCTCGCCAGCCGGGTGCTGGCGATGGTCGAGCGCTACCGCGACGGAGTCGTCCCCGAGGCGCAGGTCGACGCCACCCTGGCCGAGGACTTCGAAGGAGCGGTGGAGCGCTTCTCCGAGCTGCTCGACCGGGCCGAGCTGACCCAGGCGCTGGAGGTCGCCTGGGTCCTGGTCCGGCGCCTGAACCGCTACGTCGAGGAGACCCAGCCCTGGGTCCTGGCCAAGGACGAGGCCGACCCCGAGCGCCTCGACGAGGTCCTCTACAACCTGGTCGAGGGGCTGCGGGTGGCGACGCTTCTGCTCGTCCCCTACCTGCCGCGGACGAGCGAGGTTCTGCTTGCTGCGCTCGCCGAAGAGGGACGGGCGCTGGCCGAGCTCGGCCAGCGCCCCGGCGGGCAGAAGGTGGAGCGGGTGGCGCCGCTGTTTCCGAAGATCGAGTCGCCCGCCTGATGGCGGGTCCCGTCCTCGCCGTCCGCGAACTGAGCAAGCGCTACGGGAGCCAGGAGGCGCTGGCCGGGGTCGACCTCGAGGTGGGGGCGGGGCAGCTGGTCGGCCTGCTCGGGCCCAACGGCGCCGGCAAGTCGACGCTGACGAAGATCGCCTGCGGCCTGGTCCGTCCCAGCGGTGGCCGGGTCGAGGTGCTGGGGCAGCCGGCGGGCTCGCCGCCCGCCCGCGCCGCGCTCGGCTACCTGGCCGAGCTCTTCCGCTTCCCCGGCTGGTGCACCGCCGAGGAGCTGCTGCGCTTCCACCAGCGCCTGGTCGGCTCCGAGGGCGGCGAGGCGGAGCGCCGCGAGCTGCTGGAGCTGGTCGACCTCGGCGCCGCCGCCGGCAAGCGGATCGAGGCGATGTCGAAGGGGATGCAGCAGCGGCTCGGCGTCGCCCAGGCGCTGATCGGCTCGCCGCGCCTGCTCCTCCTCGACGAGCCGACCAGCGCGCTGGACCCGGTCGGGCGGCGGATCGTCCGCGAGCTGCTCGAGGAGCTGCGCCGGCGCGAGGTCGCGGTGCTGCTCAACTCCCACCTGCTGAGCGAGGTCGAGTTGATCTGCGACCACGTCGCGATCATCGCCGGCGGGCGGCTGGTCAAGGCCGGCACCCCGCAGGAGCTGGCCGGGCCGGGCGCGGTCGAGGTCGAGACCGGCTCCGGCGTCAGGACCTTCGAGGGCGCCGGCCGCGAGGACGCGCCGGGGATCGTCGCCGAGCTGGTCGCCGCCGGCGAGCGCGTCTACCGGGTCGAGGTTCGGCGCAGCTCGCTCGAAGACGTCTACCTCGACGCGGTCGGCGGGCAGACGGGATGAGCGGCGCCCAGCTGCGCGCGGCCGCGGCGGTGGTCGGGCTCTCGATCCAGGAGGGCATCCGGCGCCGGGTCTTCCTCGCCGTGCTGGTCCTGACCGTCGGCTTCCTCTCGCTCTACGCCCTCGGCGCCCACTTCGCCTTCCGGGACGTCGGGCAGTTCGCCTCCGGGGTGCCCGACGTGCTCGACTCCCGCGCCTTCACCGGGGCGACGCTGCTCGGTCTGGCGATGTTCGCGACCCTCTTCCTCGGCGCCGTCCTGGCGGTGTTCCTCACCCTCGGCGTGGTCCGCGGCGACGCCGAGTCGGGCCTCCTGCAGCCGATCGTCGTCCGCCCGCTCGGCCGCACGACGATGCTCGTCGCCCGCTTCGCCGGTGCGGCCCTGCTCTCGGCCGCCTACGTGGTCGTCGTCTACCTCGCCGCCTGCGCGATCATCCAGGTCACCGGCGACTGGACGCCGGACCATCTCCTCGGACCGGCGCTCGGCCTCGCGCTCGCGGTGGCGATCGTCGCGGCGCTCTCGCTTCTCGCCTCGACCGTGCTCTCGGCCACCGCCCAGGGCATCGTCGTCTTCATGGTCTTCGGCGCCGGCCTCACCGCCGGGCTGATGGCGCAGATCGGCAGCGCGATCGACTCCGACTCCCTGCACGCAATCGGCCGAACCGCGAGCTGGGCGCTGCCCTTCGAGGGCCTCTACGCGGCGAGCCTGCATGCGCTGATCTCCCAGACCTCGGGCCTCACCGGGGTGGTCCTGCAGCTGGGCCCGTTCGGCGGCTCGGAAGCGGCCGGCCCGGGATTGGTCGCCTGGGCTTTCGTCTACCTGCTCGGGGTCCTGGCCCTGGCCGCGTTCGTCTTCTCGCGCCGCGACCTCTGAGGCGCAGGGACCCGGATCGAGAACCGCTACATCGATCTGTGCATACTGAATAGCTGCAAAAGTTTTCCTCTAAGCGTCCAGTTCCGGCCTGAGAGCGGGAAGGCCGGGGTAACGTCGCTCCATGACGATACGGACGCGGTTCCCAATGTCTCTGCTCGTTCTCGCTTTGCTGAGCTTTTTGGCCTTCGGCGCAACCGCCTCGGCGGCCCCTCCGGTTGCCGGCGACGGTCAGATCCACGCCTGTTACAAGGCAAAGGGGAAGGGCAAGGGAACCCTGCGTCTAGTTCGCAACGGCAAGGTGCGCTGCCCCCGGAAGTGGAAGAAGGTTTCCTGGTACGCGGTCGGGTCCGCGCCTGTCCCGGGCGCGCCGGGGCCTGCCGGCCCGAAGGGCGACCCCGGCCCTGAAGGCAAGCAGGGCGCTCCCGGCGTCGAAGGCAACGTCGTCGTCAAAGAACTGGAAGACAAAGTCACCGAACTGCTGACCAGAGTCCAGACTCTGGAAGGCATCCTCAGCGGCGTCACCAACGCCGAACTGCTGAACGCGATCGGCGCGGTCCCCGTTGTCGGCGCGCTCTGCGAACAGGCCGAGGACCTGACCGATCAAACGACCGCCCTGGGGACCACCTTCGGCTCGCTGAACACGGTCCTCGACACGCTGCTGCTGGGGTTCAGCCCGATCTCGGTGCCGACCGCGCTGCCGAGCTTCAGCTGCCCGAACTAGCCCCGGCCAGCAGACCCGGCCCGATCTCCTCGGGCCGGGTCAGGCCGCAGAGCGCCATCGTCAGGTCGAGCTCGGCGAGGACCATCTTCAGGACGCTTTCGACCCCGGCCTGGCCGTCGAGCGCCAGGCCCCAAACATAGGGGCGGCCGAGGCAGACGGCGTCGGCGCCGAGGGCGAGCGCCTTCAGCGCGTCGGCCCCTCCCCGGATCCCGCTGTCGAAGAGGACGGCGAGGTCGTCGCCGGCCGCGGCGGCGATCGCCGGCAGGGCGTCGAGCGAGGCGATCGCCCCATCGACCTGGCGGCCGCCGTGGTTGGAGACGACGATCCCGTCGATGCCGCGGCGGACCGCCTCGCGGGCGTCGTCGGGATGCTGGATCCCCTTGACGACGATCGGCAGCGAGGTCATCTCGCGCAGCTGCGAGAGGTCGCCCCAGTCGAGCGCGGGGTTGGCCTGGACGCCGAGGAAGTGGCCGGTGGCGGCGCCGGCGTCGTCCTCCGGCGACTGCTCCAGCGCGGCGCGGAAGACCGGGTCCTGGAAGTAGTTGGCGACGCCCATGCCGTTGAGGAAGGGCAGCCAAGCCTGCTGCAGATCGCGCGACTTCCAGCCGGGGACGAAGGTGTCGACCGTGAGGACGATGGCTCCGTAGCCGCCGGCCTCGGCCCGCTCGACGAAGCTGCGGGCCAGATCGCGGTCGTTGGGCCAGTAGAGCTGGAACCAGCGCGGGCCGTCGCCGCCCGCCTCGGCTATCTCCTCCATCGTGAAGTGGGATGCCGTGCTGGCGATCATCGGCAGGTCGAGGGCCGCCGCCGCCCGCGCAGTCGCCAGCTCGCCGTCGGCGTGGACGACCTTCTGGACGCCGATCGGGGCGAGCAGCAGCGGGGCCGGGAGCGTCGCGCCGAGCAGGGTGGTGGAGAGGTCGCGCTCGGCGACGTCGCGCAGCATGCGCGGCACGATTCGCCGGCGGCGGAAGGCATCGAGGTTGGCGCGCATCGTGTCCTCGGTCCCGGCCCCGGCGAAGACGTAGTTCGCCGCCCGCTCCTCCATCGCCTCGCGGGCGAGGCGCTCGAGGTCCTCGACCGGCACGGGTATCGCGGGCGTCTCCCCGCCCATCCCCCTGCCGTAGATCTCGACGTAGAAGTCGGCCGGGTTGCCCATCGGGCTCAAGGCTATTCGAGCCCGGCCGCCTCCCGCGCGGGCCTAGACTCCGCGGCGTGATCGACTCCCACACCCACCTCTTCCTCTGCGACGCGGAGGAGGAGCGGCTCGTCGAGGCCGCCCGCGAGGCCGGGGTGGGGCGGATGCTCAACGTCGGCCTCGGCTCCGACTCGAACCCGACCGCGATCGCCCAGGCC
>DASTBO010000051.1:0-4255 GCA_035712025.1 Solirubrobacterales bacterium | reverse complement strand
GTCGGCCATCCCTGCGACCGTAGCCAAATCCGACGTGTCTGAGTTTTCCCGTCACATATGACGGACAAACTCAGACACGTCGGTATAAACCTGGGCGTGCCCGCGCCGCTGCTCGCCGTCGACGCTCCCTCGATGCTGTTCCGCGCCTTCTACGCGCTGCCGAGCAAGATCGTCGGGCCGGACGGGCGGCCGGTCAACGCGCTGCTGGGGACGGCGAACCTGATCCTGCGCGAGGTCGAAGTGCACGAGCCGCGGGCGGTCGTCCTCTGCTTCGGCCCCGACGCCGCCGCCTACCGGACCGAGCTGTATCCCGCTTACCACGCCGAGCGCGAGGAGGCGATGCCGGACGAGCTGCCGCACCAGTTCGCCGCCTCGCGCGAGTTCTTCGAGGCCTTCGGCTGGACGGTCGCGGTCGGCGAGGACCTCGAGGCCGACGACCTGCTCGGCAGCTACGCGAAGCTCGAGTCCGAGGCCGGCGGCCGGGCGCTGCTGCTGACCGGCGACCGCGACATGTACCAGTGCGCGAGCGAGGACGTGACCGTCCTCTACGTCCGCACCGGCGGCGGCAAAGGCGCCGAAGAGGTCGGGCCCGAGGAGGTGCGCGAGCGCTACGGGATCGGGCCCGAGCTGGTGCCGGACTTCATCGCCCTGCGCGGCGACCCCTCCGACGGCCTGCCGGGCGCCAAGGGGGTCGGGCCGAAGACCGCGGCCGAGCTGCTGAAGACGCACGGGTCGCTGGAGGCGATCCTCGACGGCGCGATCCGCGAGCGGCGCCCGGCGCTGCGCGGGGCCCTGATCGAGGGCAAGGAGGACCTGCTCGTCTTCAAGGACATCGCGACGCTGCGCGACGCCGGCGTCGAGCGGCCGCCGGACCGACCGACCGACTGGCACGGCGCCGCCGCCGCGGCGCGCGAGCGGGGGATGAAACGCCTCGCCGAGCGGCTCGAGGCGAACGCGAACTAGGGCCCTGGCGCTTTCCTCCCGGACGGGGAGGAATAAATCGACACGAGCCCCCAGGCGCTGACGATCGCCCAGACGCCCTCGAGCAGGACGAAGCCCCACTGCTCGGCAGCGACCGCGAGCACGGCGAGGATCGCCGAGCCGGCGAGGTTGAGCGTCAGGTAGAAGCGCGAGTCGGGGCGCATGCGGTCGAACTGCACCGCCGCGAAGGCGGCGAGGATCAGCAGCGCGCCGACGATCTGGATCACCTGGTCCACCCACCGAGCCTATTGAGCGGGTACCTTCGCCCGGTGGACCCCGCCTCCCTGCCGCTCTTCGACCACGGCCAGCTGCGCAAGCGCTGGCGCTACGTCGGCCTCTTCGCCGAGGAGCTGATGCTGTGCGCGGCGCGGGCCGAGGTCGGGCCGCTGACGCAGTCGTTCTGGGTCCTGCTCGACCGCGGCTCGAGACAGCAGTGGAACCACACCGCGCTCCTCCCCGGCAGCAAGGAGGTGACGCTCGACGGGCCGCGACTGGAGATCGACGGGCCGGGGCTGCGCGCCAGCCTGCGGATCGGCGAGGGCGAGGCGATCGAGACCACCTGCCCCAGCGACCGCTCCCTCGCCTGGACCCGCAAGCGGGTCGGGATGCCGGTCGAGGGGCCGGTCGAGGTGCCGGGGCGCCGCTGGCAGGTCTCCGGCCGCGGCGTCGACGACGAGTCCGCCGGCCACCACAAGCGCGAGACCAGCTGGCGCTGGTCGGCCGGGGTCGGGACCGCCGCCGACGGCCGCTCCCTCGCCTGGAACCTGGTCGAGGGCATCAACGACCCGCCGAGCGGCAGCGAGCGCGCGATCTGGGTCGACGGGGCCCCGGCCGAGCCTCCCCCGGCGCGCTTCGCCGGCGAGGAGATCGCCCTCGGCGACGGCGAGGCCCTGCGCTTCAGCGGCGAGTCCGAACACACCCACGACGACAACTACCTCTTGATCCGCTCCCGCTACCGACACCGCTTCGGCAGTTTCGCCGGCACCCTCGGCGGGGTCGAGCTCGCCACCGGCCTCGGCGTGATGGAGGAGCACGACGCCCGCTGGTAGCGGGCTACCAGGTGTCGACGAAGCGGTGGGCGCCGGGCGGGCGGGCGTCGCCGGCGGCGGTGAGCGTCGCCGCGATCAGGGCGCGGGTCTCGGCCGGGTCGATCACGTCGTCCAGCTCGAACAGCGCCGCCGCGTTCAGGGCCTTGGCGTTCTCCTCGGCCTGCGCGGTGAGGTCGCGGACGCGCTGCTCGCGCTCGGCCTCGTCGGGGATCGCCTCGAGCTCCTTGCGGAGCGCCAGCCGCACCGCCCCCTCCAGCCCCATCGGCCCGAGGTGGGCGCTCGGCCAGGCGACCGTCAGCAGCGGCTCGTGCAGGCTGCCGCCGACCATCGCCTGGGCGCCGAGGCCGTAGCCGCGCCGCAGCACCACCGCGATCAGCGGCGTCCGCAGGGCCGCGCCGGCGACCAGGAGGCGCGAGGCGTGGCGGACGAGGCCGGTCGCCTCGGCCTCGGTCCCGACCATGTAGCCGGGGGTGTCGACGAGAGAGACGACCGGCAGCCCGAAGGCGTCGCATAGCTGCAGCAGGCGGGCGGCCTTGTCGCTGGCGTCGCTGGTGAGGGCGCCGGCGGTATGGCGGGTGTCGTTGGCGACGAGGCCCAGCGGGCGGCCCTCGATCCGGCCCAGCGCGGTCACCATCTCCGGCGCGAAGCGCTCGCGCAGGAGGGTGACGCTGCCCTCGTCGCAGAGGGTCTCGACGATCGGCCGCGGGTCGTAGGCGCGGCGGCGGCGCTCGGGGACCGCCCCGCGCAGGCGCGCCTGGTCGGGTTCGGGACCGGGCGCGGTCGCGCCCTGGAAGTAGGCGAGCAGCTTCTTCGTCGCCGCCGTCGCCTCGGCCTCGTCGGCGACGGCGAGGTCGACGACCCCGTTCGGCGCCTGCATCTCGATCGGCCCGACCGCGTCGGGGTGGACCTCGCCGAGGCCGCCGCCGGCGATCATCGCCGGCCCGCCCATCCCCAGCGAGCTGCCCTCGGTGGCGACGATCAGGTCGGCGCAGCCGGCCAGCACCGCGTTGCCGGCGAAGCAGCGGCCGTGGACGATCGCGATCCGCGGCACCAGCCCGGAGAGCTTCGCCCAGAGCGCGAAGGCGCGGGTGTCGAGGGCGGAGACGACGGGATAGTCGGTGTCCCCCGGCCGCCCTCCCCCGCCCTCGGCGTAGAAGACGACGGGGAGGCGCATCCGCTCGATCAGCTCGAAGAGGCGGTCCTTCTTGCGGTGGCCGAGCGCCCCCTGGGTGCCGGCCAGCACCGTGTAGTCGTAGGAGAGGACGGCGCAGGCGGCGCGCTCGGGCTCGAAGAGGTCGCCGTTGACGCACGCGGTGCCGCCGATCAGCCCGTCGGCGGGGGTGCGGGCGATCAGGTCGGCGACCTCGCGGCGGCCGCGCTGGGCGGCGATCGCGAAGCGCCCGTACTCGACGAAGGAGCCGGGGTCGACCAGATCGGCGAGGTTCTCCCGGGCGGTGCGACCGCCGGCGGCGCGCCGCTTCTCGACCGCCTCGGGCCGCGCCGCGTCCTCGGTCAGCGCCCGCCGCGCAAGCAGCTCCGCCAGGTCGTCTCGCTCCCCCTCAGACACGCGTGGATCTTTCCACGCCGATGCCGACGGGACGAAAACCGTTCTACCTCAGCGGTTTTAGGCCCGTCGGCGGATCAGCCGCGGATCGCCTTGCCGACGAGGTGCTTCACCCGGGTCCTGTCCCGCTGGCTGAGGTTGTCCGGCCGGCCCTTCGACTTCTTCAGCAGGTTCCAGAACTCGGTCTGCTCGCGCGAGGTCAGGTTCTGCTCGATCCGATCCCGCCCTTTCTTGAGGAGCCAGAGCGTGACCACCCAGACTTTCGCCCAGGGGACCCGCTTCCAGACGTGGGGTGCGGCTTTTCGCGCCAGCCAGAAGGGCATCGTCGACAGTCTCTCTATTCGACGACTTCGACGGTGCCGTGCATCGTCGGGTGGATCTCGCAGAAGTAGGTGAAGGTGCCGGCTTCCTTGAAGCTCTCCGAGCCGATCTTCCCTTTCTCGATCGTGCCGGTGTCGAAGCTGCCGTCGTCGGCGGTGGCGGTGTGCGGGGCGGCGTCCTGGTTCTGCCAGATCACCTTGCCGCCGGCCTGGACCACGACCGGATCGGGCTGGTAGGTGAATTCGACGATGTCGACTTTTTCGGACTTCGCCGCCTCGCTGCTGGGCGCCGGTTCGCTTTCGGTCGATTCGGTTCCTTCGGCCGTTTCGGTCGTTTCTTC